>LJUA01000048.1 GCA_001303545.1 Dehalococcoidia bacterium SM23_28_2 | reverse complement strand
ATGTCCTGGCGAAACTCCCAGGCCTCCTCCTCCGAGAGCTCGGCCAGCTCCATCTCTAGCTGGCCACAGAGGGCGACCACCCGCGTGCCCTCAGCGCCGTAGCGGGCGGCGAACTCGCCCTCGATGTCGGCGATCTTGGAGGTGTCCTCCTCCACCACATTCACTGTCAGAAGGATGGGCTTGAGGGTAAGGAGGGCATAGTCCCGCAAAGACCTCTCCTCTTCGGCAGTCAGGTCTTGGGCCCGCAGGGGCGTCTCGCTCTCCAGGGTGCCCTTGATCCGCTGCAGCAGCTCCATCTCCCGCTCGCCGGCCTCTCGCTCGCCGGGCTTGGATGCGCGCACCACCGGCGCCAGCCGCTCCAGGCGCTTCTCGACGACGGCAAGGTCAGCGAGAACCAGCTCGGCGTCCATGGCAGCGATGTCCCGGTGAGGGTCAATGCTTCCCTGGGGGTGAGGCACATCGTCTCGGACCTTCTTGGACTGAAACTGGGCGGCCAGCTTGCTTAGACGCTCGTCGGATACCTTGACCACGCCGATATGCGTCTCCACGCCCGCCCGATAGCCGCCGGTCTCGGCGTGGCCATGGGTGAGCGCATTGAAGACGGTGGTCTTGCCGCAAAGGGGAAGCCCAACGATGCCTAGGTCCATATCGCTGCCCCGCCACCAGCATAGTGCTGGCCGAAAGGGGTGTCAACGCAAAGCGCCGCCCATCGCCAGTTGGCAGACCTCCCTCAGGCAGCACCCATCGCACAGCGGCGCCTTGCGGCAGACGGTCTTGGCGTGATGGTCGATGAGGGCATGGTACTCGTTGAACAACTGCACGTCGGGCGGCAGGGCGTCGCTGAACATCGCCTGCCAGGAGGCATAGCTGTCCGCGGCAGGCTCCAGGCCCAGGCGAGAGAACACGCGCCGAGTGTAGGCGTCGATGACGAAGGTGGGTTTGCCAGCGGCATAGAGGATGATCGAATCGGCCGTCTCCTGGCCGATGCCGTGGGTGGCGATGAGCTCCTGCCTGAGCGCCGGCAGGGGCAGCGCAAAGAGGGCCTCCAGCCGGCCGCCGTGCCTGCCGAAGAGCATCTCCACGAAGGCCCTGAGCTTGCGGGCCTTGGCGTTGTAGTAGCCAGCGGGGTGGACCAGGCGGGCCAGCTCATCGAGGCTCACCTTCAGGAGGCCCTCCGGCGAGAGGACGCCGGCCGTCCTGAGGTTGGCGATGGCTTTCTCTACGTTTGTCCAGGCCGCCGACTGAGTGAGGATAGCGCCGACCACCACCTCGAAAGGCGAATCCGCCGGCCACCAATGCTGGCGGCCGTAGGCGGCGTACAGCCGATGGTACACGTCGAGAAGCCTCTCGGCGGTGGCCTTCCTCACGGCTGCTAACCTCACTGCCCCCGCTCCTTCTCCGGCGGGGGAGGAGTGTCGCCCTCAGCCGGCCTCTGGGCCCAATCGGGAACGGTGGAATCAGGCACGCCGTCGTAGTAGGCGAGATAGGGCTTCAGGTCGAGCACCGGCGTGCCGTCGATGGCGTCCAGGCCCCGCACCCGCAGCACGTTGCCCCGCCGCTCCAATAGCTTCACCAATCTCAGGCCGATCGGGTTGGGCCGAACGGGGCTGCGGGTGGCAAACACCCCCTGAAGGGGATTCTGAGGGTCGCCGCGGGGATGAACATGGGTGGTCGTCCGTCGAAGCTTCTGTGAGACCAGGTGCATCCAGTAGATGACGAAGACGTGGGAGAACGCCTCCAGGCCATCAAGCGCTCCCGCCCATTCGTCCTGCACGACGATGGTCGACTCCAGGGCCTGCCAGTCCTCCCTGCGCGGTTCCTTCACAGGGCTGCGCACCACTCCGATGGGCTCAACAGTGACCATTTCCAGCATCGCATCGTCCTCCCGCAGTACAGTCTCAGGGGAGCCCCGCCGGCGGTCAAGGCTGGCCAGGCAGGGGACGGCGGGGCAGAAGGAGCGCGGCCAGCACAAAGGCAAGCGCCGCCGTGCTGCCGCCCAGGAAGAAGGGCGCCGCCGGTCCCACCTGATCCCAGAGGACACCGGCCAGGATGCTTGACAGAAGAATGGCCAGCCCCATAGCCCCCTGGTACAGACCCAGGGCGGTGCCCCGCCACTGCGCCCCGACGAAGTCGGCCACCAGCGCTCTTCCTACGCCCTCGGTCAAGGCCATATAGCTTCCGTATACGGCAAACAACAGCCAGACGTAGGCTCCGGCATCGACAACGGCGAAGCCAAAGTAAACGACGGCAAAGATGGCGAAGCCGCCGGCGATCACGCGCCGCCTGCCCACCCGATCGGAGGCGATCCCCGCCGGCATGGAGAGAAGAGCATAGACTATATTGTAGAGAGCATAGGTCAGCACCGCCTCGCTGACGCTCAGACCGACGTTGCGGGCCCGCAGGATGATGAATACGTCGCTGGAGTTGCCCAAGGCGAAGATCAAGCTTATGGCCAGAAAGACGTAGTAGCCGCCGCCGAAATCCCTGAGCCGTAGGCGGGCCCCCGTCTCGCCCTTCTGTGGGGGAGGAGGCCTGTCGCTGACTCCTCGCAGGACCACAACCGCCAGCACGGCAGGCACAAGGGCGAGGGCGAAGATCGGGCGGAAGTTCTCGCCGATGAGGGCCAACAGGGCCAGTGCGGCCAGAGGGCCCACTGCCGCCCCCCCTGTGTCCGCAGCCCGGTGAAAGCCGAAGCCGCGCCCTCGCACTGAGGGGTCCGTCCACTGGGCTATGAGTGCATCACGCGGCGAGGTGCGCAGGCCTTTGCCGAATCGGTCTCCCACGCGGGCAAGCAAGACCACAGGCCAGTGAAACGCCACGGCAAGGAGAACCTTGGCCACGGCCGACACGCTGTAGCCGGCCAGGGCGAAGGGCTTTCGCTTGCCCACCCTGTCGGAAAGCCAGCCGGAGACCAACCTGAACATGCTGGCTGTACTCTCGGCCAGCCCCTCGATGGCACCCAGGATGGCACGCGGCGCTCCCAGCGTCTCGGTGAGGAAGATGGGAACCAGGGGATAGACCATCTCGCTGCTGATATCGGTGAAGAAGCTAACTATGCCCAGGCGAAAGACGTTCCTCTCCACGCCGGGCACGATGGAGTCCCGGGCGGCAGTCGGAGCAGGATCTAGCGGCGACCTGGCGTCTTTGGCAGTCATCTGCGCTATTCAGGCGAGCCGTGGCACCTATATTCTCCCCAAGACGGTGGCCTCAGGCCCTATGCTACCACTGCAAGCCTGTAGCAGCCCTTTCCCAATAGCGCCATATCTGGTATACTCTGGGCAAATGGCCCAACAGCCCAACGACTATACTGCCCGCGACATCCAGGTGCTGGAAGGGCTGGAGGCGGTGCGACGCCGCCCCAGCATGTACATCGGAAGCACTGACCAGCGAGGCCTCCACCACCTCATCTACGAGATCGTTGACAACAGCATCGATGAGGCCATGGCTGGCTTCTGCGATCGCATCGACATCACCATCCACGCTGATGGCCACGTATCGGTTAGCGACAACGGTCGAGGTATCCCCATCGATACGCACGCTCGCACCAAGAAGTCGGCCCTGGAGACGGTGATGACCCTTCTCCACGCCGGCGGCAAGTTCGACCACCAGGCCTACAAGGTCTCCGGCGGCCTGCACGGCGTGGGCGCCGCCGTGGTCAACGCCCTCTCATCGAAGATGTCGGTGGAGGTGCGCCGCAATGGCACGTCCTATCGCCAGGAGTACCAGCGCGGCGTGCCCGAAGGGCCTATGCGCAAAGTGCGGGGAGGTGAGCACGCCTACAATAGCGGAACCACCACCCGCTTCCTGCCCGACCGCCAGATCTTCCCGGCGCTGGACTACGATTTCACCACCCTGACCCAGCGCTTCCGGGAGATGAGCTATCTCACCAAGGGGGTGTGGGTCCGCTTCGTCGACGAGCGGCGGGACGAAGAGGCGAACTTCTACTTCGAGGGCGGTATCGCCAGCTTTGTGCGCCGCCTCAACAAAGACCGAGCTGTCATTCACCCCCAGCCGATATACATCGAGGGCACCGTCAACGGCACGATCATCGAGACGGCCATCCAGTACAACGACGGTCTGTCGGAGTCCACCTTCAGCTTCACCAACTGCATCAACACCATCGACGGCGGCAGCCACCTCACCGGCTTTCGCAGCGCCCTCACGCGCGTCCTCAACGAATACGCGCGCAAGCAGAAGTTCCTCAAGGAAAACGACTCCAACCTGTCCGGCGAGGACGTCCGCGAGGGCCTAACGGCGGTGATCAGCGTGAAGCTGCCCGAGCCCCAGTTCGAGGGGCAGACAAAGACCCGCCTGGGCAACGCGGAGGTGAAGGGCCAGGTGGAGTCGCTGGTGGGCGAGGAGCTCGGCCGCTATCTGGAAGAGCACCCGCCCGAGGCGCGACGGATCATCGAGAAGTGCATCACTGCCGCCCGCGCCCGCGAGGCGGCCCGCAAGGCCCGCGACCTGGTGACGCGCAAAGGCTTGCTGGACGGCACTATGCTCCCCGGCAAGCTAGCTGACTGCTCGGAACGCGACCCGGAGCATTGCGAACTGTACATCGTGGAGGGCGACTCAGCGGGCGGCTCGGCCAAGCAAGGGCGCGACCGTCGCTTCCAGGCCATCCTGCCGCTGCGGGGCAAGATCCTCAACGTGGAGAAGGCCCGTCAGGACAAGATCTTCGGCCACGCCGAGATCGCCGCCATCATCAAGGCCCTGGGCACCGGCATCGACGAGGAGTTCAGCCTGTCGCGCCTGCGGTACAACCGTGTCATCATCATGACCGACGCTGACGTCGATGGCTCTCATATCCGCACTCTCCTCCTCACCTTCTTCTTCCGCCACATGCTGGAGCTCATCCACGCCGGCCATCTTTACATCGCCCAGCCACCCTTGTACCGCATCCAGCGGGGCAAGGAGCATCACTGGATGTACTCGGAGCAGGAGAAGGAGTCCTTCCTGGGCAAGCGCAAGGACGGCAAAAACGTCGTCATTCAGCGCTACAAGGGTCTGGGTGAGATGAACCCCGAGCAGCTCTGGGAAACGACCATGGACCCCGAGCGGCGGCTCATGCTCCAGGTGACGGTGGATGACGCCATCCTGGCCGATCGCGTCTTCGTTCAGCTCATGGGCGAAGAGGTCGAGCCGCGCAAGCGCTTCATCCTCGGCCACGCCAGCCAGGTACGCAACCTGGACGTGTAGGCCACCACCAAAGACAGGAACTACCCCCCCACGTATAGCCCATGCCGCCGGATGTACTCCTCGACGGCCGGCGGGACCCAGTAGCGGATCGATAGGCCCTGTCGCACCCTCTCCCGCACAGCCGTGGAGCTGATATCGATGCGGGGCATGTCCAGCCATACCAGGCGCTGGGAGATGCCGGGCAGGTCCTTCTCCAGCGCATCTGCCTCGGCCGCTTCCCAGGCAGAGCGCCTGGCCACCGCCAGTCGCGCCAGGGAAACGATCCGCTCGGGCTGCCGCCAGTGGGGAAGATCGGCCAGGGAGTCCTGGCCCACGATGAAGAAGAACTCGCCGTCGTCAGGCAGTTGCTGCTGGAGAGCTGCCAGCGTCTCTGCCGTGTAAGAAGGCCCTTTGCGCTCTATCTCTAGAGTCGCGACATCGAAGTCCGAATTGTCGCCAACAGCCAGCCGCACCATCGCCAGCCGATGCTCCGGCGGCGAGAGCTGGCGCCCTGCCTTCCGCCAGGGCTCGCCGGCGGGCACGAACAGCACCTGCTGGAGGCCGAGCGCCTGGCGGGCCTCCTCCGCCAGGATCAGATGGCCAACGTGCGGGGGATCGAAGGTGCCGCCGAGGATGCCTAGCTTCACCCTTCCCACTCCACCTGTACACGGCCGAGGCGCACCCTGGCCCCCGGCTGAATGCCTGCCCTCCTCAGAGCAGCTACCACGCCCCAGCGCCCGAGACGCCGCCAGAACTCGGCGCGCCCCTCCTCCTGATCGAGGGGCATCATCTCGGCAAACGCCTCCACTCGCTCGCCGCTCACACAGTACACGCCGTCGGCTACCGACACGCTGAACCGCGCGCTGAGCGGCCGCGGCTTGATCACCGGCAGGTCTGAGGGAGCCTGCGCCTCCTCGGCCAGCTTCGATAGCTCTTCCGCCACGCGCTCCAGCAGCGGCCCTATCCCCTCGCGATTGGCCGCCGATACGAAGAAGGGCTTAACCTGCCTGCCCTCCAACTGCTTACCTAACTCAGACGTGCGATCATGCACTTCAGCCAAGTCTATCTTATTCACTGCTACAACCTGTGGCTTGCCTCCGATGTCCTGTCGGAATTGTGCCAGCTCACTGTTGATGACGTCCATATCGGCGATGGGATCAGGCCGGCTGCCATCGAGAAGGTGCACGAACATGCGCGCCCTCTCCGCGTGGCGAAGGAAATCATGCCCCAGGCCTGTCCCAGAATGTGCTCCCTCGATCAGCCCCGGTATCTCAGCCACAACGAAGGTCCTGTAGCCCATCTCCACCACGCCCAGCACGGGCTCCACTGTAGTGAACGGATAGGAGGCGATCTTCGGATGGGCTGCCGATATGGCGGCTAGCAGAGTCGACTTGCCAGCATTGGGCACTCCCAGGATCCCCACATCCGACAGCAGCTTGAGGTCTAGAACCACAATGGCTTCCTCGCCCGGTTGCCCCTTCTGAGCTATCCGCGGCGCCTGGTTGGTGGATGTCGCAAAGTGGGTGTTCCCCCAACCACCACGCCCACCATGAGCTACCACCAGAGTCTGCCCTGCCTCAGTGAGATCGCCCGCCAGAGTCAAATCATCCCTCTCCGTTCTCCGCCGCACCTCCGTTCCCACAGGCACGCGGATGACTAAGTCCTTCCCTCGCCGGCCATGCATGTCCGATCCTCGACCATGCTGCCCACGCTCCGCTCGCCAATGCCGCCGACGACCTAGCTCCCGTAGTGTACTCAACGACGCATCAGCCAGCAGAATCACACTTCCACCGGACCCACCATCACCACCATTAGGACCACCACGCGCAACGAACTTCTCCCGCCGAAAGCTAACTACGCCAGAGCCACCAGCACCCCCAACGACAACAATCTCAGCATGGTCGATCATACGTGTTCACCAATACCATTATACTTCTCGATCTTTGTATGTCCGTAATGAGGCATATAGTCGTTATCATGGGGTTGTTGGTTTGGTGGAGAGGTATTCGAGGTGAGTTGGGATGAGTGAGTGGAGAGTTCGGTGGAATGGGTGTGAGATCGGGGGACTGTGGGGGTTGTGTGAAAGAGGGGGAGCAAGATGAGGGGCAACAGGCCCAGTTATCCACAACCGGAGGACAATATCCACGCCCTTCGTGGAGAACTAGGGTGCTAGAAGGGTGCGGATCTCGCCTATTTGGCGGGTCAGCGATGCATCGGCGGCCAGGGCGAGGTCCATCTTGCGTAGGCCGTAGATTACGGTGGAATGATCGCGGCCGCCGAGGAGGCGGGCGATCTCGGTAACCCGCTGCTGGGCATCCTCTCGAAGGAGGTACATAGCGATGTGGCGAGCCTCTGCGATCTCTTTAGCACGGCTCTTGCCGGCGAGAGCTTGAGGAGCTAGGTCGAAGTACTGAGCAACTGCTTGGAGGACGGCTTGGGGAGTGGGATGAGGTTTAGCGGAGGAGGGTGAGATGGGAGCGAGAGCCTCAGCGGCGAGGTCGAGGGTTATTCCGGCGCGGAGGAGACGGGCGAAGGCCACGATGCGGTTGAGGCAGCCCTCCAGCTCGCGGATGTTGTTCTGACAGCGTTGCGCCAGGAAGAGGAGTACGTCATCGGTCAATTCTTGCTGCAGCTCAGCGGCTCTCGACTTGAGGATGGCCAGGCGGGTTTCGAGGGCCGGCGGCTGGATATCGGCGATGAGCCCCCACTCGAAGCGGGAGCGCAGGCGGTCCTCGAGAGAGGAGATCAGCCTGGGGGAGCGGTCGCTGCTGATAATGATCTGGCTGCTGGCGGCGTGGAGGTCGTTGAAGGTATAGAAGAACTCCTCCTGAGTGCGCTCTTTGCCGGCCAGGAACTGGATGTCATCGATGAGGAGGACATCGACGTGGCGATACTTGACGCGGAACTCCTCGCTGTGCCCCTGGGCGATGGAGGTGACGAAGTGGTTGGTAAACTGCTCCGCGGTAACATAGATAACGCGGTGGTGGTTGCTCCAGGCCCTTTGCCCGATAGCATGGAGCAGGTGGGTCTTGCCGAGGCCGGTGGCGCCGTAGATGAACAGAGGGTTGTAGGGACCGGCGGGCTTGTCAGCCACCGCCAGGCAGGCAGCGTGCGCCAGGCGATTCTCGTGGCCCACAACGAACCGCTCGAAGGTATAGCGCTCGTTGAGGCGCGGCCGCGGGAAAGTACGGGCCGGCGGTCGTGGCACGGCGGTCTCAGCCTGGAACAGAGGCCCGCCAGGAGGCGGCTCGGCCGGGCGCGAGCCCAGCAGTTCGAAGGACACGTCTACCGGATGGCCGATGATGCCGCTGAGGGTCTTGGCAATTAGGGGACGCAGCTTGGTGGAGAGCCATTCAGTGGCGAAGTCGTTGGGGGCTCCGACGAAGAAGAAGCCGTTGTCGAACCGTAGGCCGACGGTGTCCTTGAGCCATGTCTCGTAATTGGGGCGGGTGACCTGCACTTTGAGTTCAGTCAGGGCCCTCTCCCACAACTGCTCAGCGTTAGTCTCTTGCGGTAAGGTAGCTGGCTCGTTCATAGCAGAGTCCCCCTCGGTGGCAATACGGAACGCAAGCGGCTGGTTTCGGCGGACGGGGGCACCATAGCAAGGCAGAAAGAGGGTATCAAGGGTTTTATGACAACTAGTCGGGAAAATGTTAACCCTTTCGGAAGCCTCAAACCGCCTGGGCCGTACGCCGTCGGGCTTGCTGGCGTCTTTATATGAGGACTATAATGGCTCGGCCTCCGGGATCATAGGCGGCAGGTGGCATGCTTTTGGCGATTGATGTGGGAAATACGCACGTCACGTTGGGGACCTTCGAGGGCGATAACCTGAAGGCCAGCTGGAGGCTGGCAACCGATGTCAACAGGCTGGCCGATGAGTACGGCGTTCTCATGGTGAACCTCCTGTCCCATGAGAGCATCGCTCCTGAGGAGATCGATTCTGCGGTGATAGCGAGCGTAGTGCCCGATCTGGATCCCGTCTTCGAGGCGGTGTGCCGACGGTACTTTGATGTGCGACCGCTGATGGTGAGCACGGGGGTTCGCACCGGCCTGCGCATCTTGTACGATAGCCCTCGGGAGGTGGGAGCGGACCGAGTGGCGGATGCAGTCGCCGCTATCAAGCTGTATACGCCGCCGCTCGTTCTGGTCGACCTGGGGACTGCTACCGTGTTCGATGCCATATCCAAGGAGGGCGAATATCTGGGCGGAGCGATCGCTCCCGGCCTGGTCATTGCCGCCGAGGCCCTCTTCCAGCGGGCGGCCAGGCTCTATCGCGTGGAGCTGGTGCGACCGAAGAACGCCATCGGGCGGAACACGGCGGCTGCTGTCCAGGCGGGGGTGATCTACGGATACGTGGGCCTGGTGGAGGCCATAGTCAGGCGCTTCAAGGAGGAGCTGGGGGGGGAGGCGAAGGTGGTGGCCACCGGCGGCTGGGCAGAGATGGTGGCTCAGGAGACGGACGTTATCGACGTGGTGGACCCCAACCTCACACTGACAGGCCTGCGCCTGATCTACGGGATGAATCGCTGACATGTTAGAAGGCAAGGTTGTCGTTCTAGGGGTAACGGGCAGCATCGCTGCCTTCAGGGCGGCCGAGCTAGCCAGCAAGCTGGTGCAGGCCGGCGCCAGCGTCGAAGTGGTGATGACACCCTCCGCCACCGAATTCGTCACGCCACTGACGTTCCGGTCGCTGACGCAGGGCAACGTCATCGTCGACATGTTCGGCGGCGCGCTGGAGCATGTGGAGCTGGCCCGCCGCGCCGACGTGGTGGTGGTGGCGCCGGCGACGGCTACGACCATCGCCCGCCTGGCCCACGGCCTGGCCGAGGACATGGTGAGTGTCACGGTCCTGGCTACCAGGGCGCCGGTGCTGGTCTGCCCGGCCATGGACTCCCAGATGTTCGAGAATGCGGCTACCCAGGCTAACCTGGAGACCCTGCGACAGAGGGGCATGACCATCGTGGGGCCGGAGGTGGGCCGCCTGGCCTCGGGGCGGATGGGCCTCGGCCGGCTGTCGGATGTCGAGACCATCTTGGGGGCCATCTGCTACGTGCTGGGGCGCGGAGGCGACCTGGCCGGTCGCAAGGTGGTGGTGACTGCCGGCGGCACGCGGGAGCCCATCGACCCGGTGCGCTATGTGAGCAACTACTCCTCCGGCAAGATGGGCTACGCTGTGGCCGAGGCGGCCCGCGATCGGGGGGCGGAGGTCGTGCTGGTCAGCGCGCCCACTGCTTTGCCGACGCCCTACGGGGTGAGGCTGGAGCCGGTGCAGCGGGCGGCCGAGATGCGCGATGCGGTGGTGCGGGAGTGCCGCGACTCGCAGGCGCTGGTGATGGCGGCGGCCGTAGCGGACTACCAGCCGAGCGCTACCGCCGAGCAGAAGATGAAGCGACGGGCGAAGACCCTGAGCCTGAAGCTGACCCGCACCCCGGACGTCCTGGCCGAGGCGGGCAAGGGCTTCGTGAGGGTGGGCTTCGCCGCCGAGAGCGAGAACCTGGTGGCCAACGCCCGGCGGAAGCTGAAGAGCAAGGGCCTCGACCTGATAGTGGCCAACGATATCACCGGCCCTGAGTCACCCTTCGATTCCGACACCAACCGAGTGGTCATCCTCGACCGGGCAGGCGGGGAAGAGCGTCTGCCGGTCATGACCAAGTACGAGGTCGCTCAGCGCATCCTCGATCGAGTCGTTCAACTTCTGGCCAAGGGCTCCTGAGACAAGGAAGCCCGGCCGCTGTCCTCTGGAGGTAGCTGATCATGGCTTACCAGACCATCTTGTACGAGAAGGCGGGAAGGATCGCCAGGATAGTCCTTAATCGACCGGAGCGCCTGAACGCGATCAGCCTCGATCTGCCCGACGAGCTGGAGCGGGCGGTGGCGGAGGCCAACGCCGACGGCGATGTGCGGGCGATCATCCTGAAGGGGGCGGG
>LJUA01000047.1 GCA_001303545.1 Dehalococcoidia bacterium SM23_28_2 | reverse complement strand
AGCGACATCGCCGTCCTCATCGCAGGCGGGCTCGGGTTGGACGCGCGACGTTATACCCAGGCGCCGGCTGACACCCACCAGGTCGCTCAGCAGCTCCTGTATGGGGATGTCCTGCAGCTCCGAGGCCGGCGGGATCTCCTGAACCTCTTTCTCGGCGTCGCGGAAAACGTCCACGAGGCCTGGATCCAGGGGTTCGTCCTCCTGCGATGGGCCGCCTTCGGCCTTGGTCTCGCTGTCCGCCTCAGCGCCTATCTGGACCACCACAACCCTCTCGGGCACAGCGGCCTCCGCCGTGGCCTCCGTCTCAGCTGCAACCTCAGCCATGGCCTCCGACTCGGCGCCGCTCTCCTCCTCGGCGGGGGCCTGCTCCTCCTCGACCCCCGTGTCCAGGACGAGCTCCCTCTCCTCCTTGCCGCTCCCGGGCTTGCCTTTCAGACGAAAGAGCTTCATGATTGCTGCTTACTATCTTCTCCGGTCTCAGCACGGCCTCGCGAGCCTATGCCCAGGTGATGGCCAAGACCTAGCAGATCATTCAGCAGGTCCTGGACGGGGACGTTCTCCAGCTCTGCGGCCAGTGTGCCCTCCTCAACCTCCTCCTTGGCGTCGCGGAAGATGTCCGCCAGGTCAGGGTCGAGGGAGTCGTCCTCCTTGGATGCGCCACCCTCAGCTTCGAGCGCCGCTTCTCCGGCCTCGATCTCGCTGTCCGCCTCGGCGCCTATCTGGCCCAGAAGGTCGCCCTCGGGCGCGCTGGCTTTCTCCTCGGGGGGAGCGTCGCCCTCCGCCGCGGCCTCGGTCTTCACCTCTGCGTCGCTGTCGTCCTGATCGGGAGCCTGCTCCTCGGCCTCCGTATCCAGGACGAGCTCCTTTTCCTCTCCATCGCTCTCCCGCTTGCGTTTGCGGCCAAATAATCTCATAAGTACCACCTCCCCCTAGCTTACGGGCTGGGCTAGGGTATCCGAGAACATGCTGCTGGCCATGGGCGGCACCGCAAGGAGAACAGCGCCGGTTGCACACAGAGTGAGAGCGCCGAACAGTGCCATCTTGAAGCTGTGCCCTCCGGCCGCTGCCCTGGGGGCGAAAGCGTTCACCACCGTCAGGGACAGGATCACGGCCATGACCATGAACTCGATGAAGCCCGTATTGAACTCCTGGAAGCTGAGCGCGCTGGGAATGCCGATCTCCTCCGGGCTGAGGGAGGTAGTGTGCTCGGCGCTGACGATGTCTTGAGCCTGCACGAGCTTGGTGTTGAACGCGGAGACAACCTCGGTAATGAAAACCAGCGTCCCAGCCAGGGCGATGTGCATGGGAACCACCACGTAGTTGAAAGTGGAGGAGACAAGCTTGCGCTTGGCCCGCAGAAGGGAGACCCTGAGAGCCATATCGGCGGAGAAACGGCCCGCCTTCTCCGGATCCCCGCCCAGGTTGACCGAGTCCCAGAAGGAGCGCACCACTCTGTGCACCAACTCGCTGCCGGTCTCCGCCATGAAGCGCAGCCAGGCGCGGCTCGTCTCCACGCCAGCGGCGACACGGGCCAGCATCCTCATCAGCTCCGGCTCCAGGGAGCCGATCGCCCGCCTGTCTATGTGCCCCAGGCTCTCGATGACGGTGCTGCCGCGGGCGGCGGTCACACCCCCCAGGGAGCGTAGGAAGTCGGCGATGTCCCGGTCACGGCTGTCCACCTTGCGCTCGAGCAGGAAGGTAACGGCGCCCACCGGCAGCAACAGAATCCCGGCGACGATAAAGGCCATGCCCATGCTCTGGAAAATGAAGTAGACCAGTAAGCCCATCAGGATGGCGGCCGGGAAGAGGAGGCGAGCGAGGAGGGCCATCAGTTTCTGCTCCGGGGATTTGTCCCGCAGCTTATGGACCACCGGGTCGAAGGGGGCGATGCGGTAGATCAGCCAGGCACCCAGCCCGGCGGTGAAGATGGCCACGATCTCCACGGTCACAATGAGGAACGAGCCCAGGGCATAGATCATGTTGGAAATGAGGGCAACCAAGACCACCAGATTTGCCGCTACCATGAGGGCGACAAAGGCGTCTGTCCACTTGCGCAGGGACTCCAGATCTGTCTCGTATTTGTTGGTGTAGTCCTCCATCTGGACGTGCGTCTCCCGCTCCAGGAAGACGGACTCCGACTCGCCGGAGGCGAGAGAATTGCCGAACCGCAGGAGGAAATGGCGCATCACCTCGTCCTCGGCGCCCTCGGCGACCACCTGGCAGGCGGTCGTGAAGTCATGGCCCAGGCTGCTGACCAAGTTGGCTACCTGGGCGAAGTAGGGACACGGTCCGTAGTTGAGCCTGGCGGCGGCCTCGAAGAGCTGCTCGCGGCTGACGTTGGCGCTGGAGATGCAGGAGAGGTAGGTGAGAACGGTCAGCAGGTCGTACTGGTTGGCGTCGGGGTCGAACAGCCAACCGCTCTTGACGCGCGCCAGGGCTGGATCCCTGCCGCCAAAGTCCTCCTCTTTAGAAGAGGCCTTGCCTCTTAGCCTTTGCCAGAACCTGATAAAGCTCATAAAAGTCCTTAATTCCGGAGCGGTGCAGCTTCTCTAGCACCTTGGCCCGCCGTTCCACCTCCTGGTACATGACCCGACGTTTGTTGGCGGGTATGCCCCGCTTGACGGCGATCTTGTTCTCCAGAAGGTAGCTGTTCATGTAGCCTGTGAACTCGAAGACGTCCTTCTCCGGGTCCCAGTGGAAGACCTCGGCGAAGGCGAAGGAGTCCGTGACGGGGTCAAAGCCGAATAGCTCGTTGACCGAAAGGATGCGCCGAGCGGTCTTGCCGTTGGCCAGCTTGACGGCGCTGATGATAACGACCACGTTCAGGTTGTCTATGTAGGTCTTGGGGACGTTGATCGGGCTGCCGGTGATCCTCTGGATGAGCTTCTCCACGGAGGCAGCGTGGAAGGTGGCCATGACGGTGTGACCGGTCTGCATGGCCTGGAAGGCGATGTTCCCCTCCTCACCGCGGATCTCGCCCACCAGGATGGCGTTGGGCCTCTGGCGCAGGGCAGCCTTGAGCAGGTCGAACATGCCGACGGCGGCAGCCTCCTCGGCGGCGCCTCGCACCACCTCTCGCGTCCAGTTGGGGTGGGGGATCTGGAGCTCCGGGGTATCCTCGATGGTGACGATCTTGGCGTCCGGCGAGAAGAAGGTGGTGATCGCGTTGAGTAGAGTGGTCTTACCGGAGGCCGTCTCCCCCGAGACGAAGAGGTTCATCCCCTCCTCGATGACAATGGAGAGATAGGCGATCAGACGGTAGTTGAGGCCGCCTCCCTCGGTGATGTCCAGCACGCTCAAGGGCGTAGTGGCGAACTTACGGATGGTGAAGTTGCTCCCCCGTTTGGACACCTCCGTACCGAAGACGATGTTGATACGGGAGCCATCCGGCAGGGTGGCATCCACGATCGGCCTGCGGTAGGTGACGGGCTTGTTGATCCGCTCCGAGAGGCGGCGCAGGAAGGCGTCCAGGTCATCATCCTCATCGAAGACAATGGCTGCCTTCAGGGCCTTGAACACCTTGTGCTCGACGAAGATCGTGCCCAGGCCGCTGCAGCTTATGTCCTCGATGTTGATATCCAGAATGAGAGGCTGCAGGATCCCCATGTACACCTTGTCCCGCAGAAGCAGATAGCGAATGGCCTCCAGTTCGTCCTCCGTGAGCTTCAGCTTGCGGTTGCCCAGCAGCTTGGGCATGCCGCGGCCGCCCGACTTAGCCTTAGCGCCGTTGGTGACAGAGCCGTTGCCATTGCCCTTCTTGGCAGCAGGGCGACTATTGCCCTTGCCAGTGGTGGCGATCCGGCTCAGGGCCTGCAGCAGAACCTCAGTCTTTTCCTCCGGCGTGAAAGGCTGCCGGAGCTTATGTACCACATCCACCAGCCGATCCTCCACCATCTCGAACAGTTCTCCGTAGTCGCGGCCGACGATGGGTTCCACGGGGATGTAGTAGTTGCGGGCGTCCTGCGAATCAGGAAAGATGTGAGCGAAGGTAGCATCGCCCACAGGGTAGATGATGTTGGGCTGCTCTATATCCCCCATCTTGCGCTCCAGCTTTTCGACGTACTGGGGAACGCCGAACTCCTCCATGGGCAGCATATGCAGGTAGCGGAACAGGTGGAAGTTCTGATCGGCCTGCTCCTTGAGCTCGGGGGACAGCTTAGAGCAGACGGGACAACCGGACTCGCTGTGGGCTCCTTGAGCCTGATCCGTGTCATCGAAGGGGAGGCGGACATACGGCATAGCGCTCCCTCAAGCTTTGGTCTTAGAGATGGGAACGCTCTTCAAGCCCATCCCGGGCTGCACAGTGAAGCTCACAGCGTTGTCCGCCGTTTTCGCCGCTCCCCTTATCTTAGACACCTCCAGGGTGCGTACCAACTGCTTCCCCAGCTCCTCTATGCGCAGGCGCAGGTGGGCGTCGACGATGGAGCCAGCCCTGAAGCGGAGGGCCTCGCCGATGGCGTAGGAGTGGAGAGTGACGATGATCGTTCGGCCTAGCTCCGACAACTCCTTGCAGTTGGCCAGGAAGGATAGGACGTAGTGCTCATCGAACTGGAAGAGGAGAGGCGTGATGGAGTCCACAATGAAGAGGTCACGCTTGTCAGAGGCCTCGATGTGGCGGAGCAGCCGCCGCAGGATGTTGTCCGCCGCCTCTTTGCTCACCCGAAGATTCCCCTGATACAGGGCCAGGCGGCCTACTAGATAGTAGTCAAGGCTGGACATGCCCAGACCGTCCATTTGCTCCAGGAATGCGCGAGAGTTGGATTCGGACAAGAAGAGCGAGGCGTTGAACCCCTCCTTGAGGGCGCCGTATGTGAGCTGCTGGACGACAATGCTCTTGCCGGCATCTGGGTCCCCCTCCACCAGAGTGAGGCTGCTCGGGGGCAGACCGCCGCCCAGTCGCTTGTCGATGTCCATCACCCCTACGCTGATCAGCCGCTGCCTCTGCTCCTCCTCTTCCTCTTCCGACTCCTCCTGTGGCTCTTCCCCCGGCTCTTCGGCTGAAAGGAATTCCAGCCCCCCCGGTTTACCTTCCGGCTTTTCGACCGGGGCGGACTCCACCTCCGGTTCCTTGACCGGAGCGGCCGGCTCTTCCTGCTGGAGTGTCTTCTCGGCGTCCTCTTGTGCTTCCATTACCTGTCTTTCCTCAGAAGTAGATGGTGTAGGCGATACCCAACTCCGTGGCGAATACCAGCCACCGGCTGGGGCCGTCCTTGATAGCGGGATTAAGGTGAACCTTAATGGTCATCTCCTCGCCGCTGTCAAAGACGCCGGGGTTGCGGTAGTCCCCGGAGATGCTGTCGACCGTCCATTGGTTGTCCCCGGGCGGGTTGTCGTCGGTGTAGGGCAGCCAGACCACGTAGCGCTCATCGTCGGTTCCTTCATAGTTGATGATCTGATCCATAAGAGACGGCTCTTGGATGGCGGTGCGCCCCTCGTTTCCCAACACCACGGTCAAGTCGGCACCGCCGCCGGTCACATTGGTGGAGACCACCGTCAGATCGGTGCCCAGGCGCTCCTCGGAGAGAGCCTCCATATCGCGCCAGGACTGGCCCACGCTGTCTATCGAACTGTTGGTGACGCCGGCCAGCATCACGCCGCCGACCACGATGAGGGCGGCGAGAACCAGCGCTGGGATGGCGTGCTCCATAGCTTCACCTACAGTGTGAACACCTTGCTGGCGATAAGGCCGTTGGGCAGGACGATGGTGCTCACATAGTCCTTATCCGTCTCAAGGTCATAGGTCAGATAGACAGTGATCCGCAGAGTGGCGTAGGGAGCCCACTCTTCGTCGTTCTCCAGGGCATACTGCCAGCAGTTCTCGCTGCGAGGCGGCGGCGAAGGGTTGGGACAGGTGTCCTCCGAATCGTAGCCGATGCGCTCGAAGTCATCCGTCTCGCCGAAGAAGACGTCGATCTTCTCCAGAGAGGGGATAGTGGAGGCGCCCACGTTCTTAGCCCATATCTGAACGTAGTCCTCGCCCACGACCCCCGCGGTCTCCACGATCCTGACGTCACTGCGCAGCCGAGTGCCCACCACGTCGCTGGCGGTCGCGATGTCGCTGCTGGTGCGCTGGATAGCAGGAAGCACCGCGTTGACCACCACCACCGTGGCCACGATCGACGCGATGATGAGCAGCATGGAGGCAATGACCTTATCCACGGTCTACCTCCGCCTCAAGTCAGCCCGACCGCCCCTTCGTCAAGACGAGGAGGCCAGTTTCTCCATGTCCTGCATGACTTTCAGCCAGGCCGGCTCTCGTTCTCGGGACGAGCGAATGAGTCGCTGCAGGTGGGCCAGGGCGTAGCTGATGTTGGGAGGGAGAGAGCCCCAGAGGCGGTGTATGGTGATCACTCGCTCCAGGTCCTGCGGCCCGATGGTAGCCATGGCCTCAGTCGCCCAGGCTGCGAGGCCGCTGGCGGCGCCCGTGGGCAGCAGAGAGGCGAAGTACGCGGGCGGTATCTGCATGCCCTCAAGGAGGGCCTCCGGGCGTGTCCTGGCCCTGCGAAAGGCCTTGCCGTTGGGAGGCGGCTCGCCAGCTTCGTCGCTGGCCTCCGGCTCTCCGAGCTTGTCCTCCTCGCCCTCGATCTCCTCTGGCGTCTCCTCCGCCTCAGGCTCTTCCGCCTCGCCCTCCGTATCCTCTTCGCCTTCTACCTGCTCCGGCGCCTCTTCCACCTCGGACTCTTCGGGCTCGTCCTCTGTCTCCTCTTCGGCCTTTTCCTCCTCCCGCGCCTCCTCTGCCTTCGGCTCTTCCGCCTTGTCCTCCGTGTCCTGTTGGCCCTTCGCCTGCTCTAGCGCATCGCGGGCCGCCCGGGCAGCCTCCTCGGCGGCCATGGTTCGCGCGGTGGTGGTCAGATCCATGCGCAGGTAGGCGGGTTCCTGTTGATCGGCCAAGGGATTGGACCCGTCCAGGATGACCTCCCGGATGTCCAGAAGGACGTTGCGGATCTCCGCCTTCAGGACTTTAAGCTCGTCCTCCAGTTCTTTGACCTTGGTGCTCAGCTCCATGTGAGCTCAACCCCTTCCCTTCGGCAGTGCCCCGGGGAGCGTGTTCAAACCCCGGAGCACCCACTGAAAGGTCTAGTGGAGGTCCATTACGTCGTCGATCGACGGAGGCATCGTCCGCATGATCAACAGCGTGCCACCCGAAGGCGGAACTACCTCCAGAGTGAAGATCTCGTTCTCAACGAGCGAGGCGCCAGCGGGGGGACTCACCGTGGCCTGGGCCAACTCGCCGACCTCCAACAGGTCATCGCCGTCGTCCAGGATCCAGGTCACCGTATAGCTGACGTCGGGCACGCGGACCTGCTGGTCGATGTAGTTGACGACCACCGTGTTGGTGTAGGCCGTAGGATCCAGGCTAATGGGGAAACCGCCGGCGGCGAGGGCCACGTTGAAATCGATCTGGTCCGAGCTGTCGATCGTCCCGTTGGTGTCCGTGTCGGTAACCGTGAGGGCGCCCCGGACCTCCAGGTTGCCACGGGCCTTCTCCAGTCCGGCGAAGACGGCCTCCTTACCTCGCTCAGAGCTGAACAGACCCGTGCTCAGCACTACGAATGCAAACACCGAGGCCACGATCACGAACGCGATCAGGATAATCGCCGTCTCCAGCCCCGTGATGCCTTCCTCTTTCTTGTGCAGGCTGCGGAACAGCCTTGCCAGTCTACCACGCATTCAGCCTTCCTCCTTTGGGTCCCTTACGGTTTGAGGTAGACGCTACTCAAGACCTAGCCGTTTGTTGCTTCCCCCATCGGCCGGAGCACTAAACAATAAAGTCGTCCGTTTCTAGGGCGACCACCTCCCTTCACGGCTCCTTCATGGTTTTCACTATCTCACTATCAATTGACGCCATTGATGTTCGGATGTTACATGCAGCCGTGAGCGTTCTTGATATAACGTCCCATTGAAGAAACCTGGCTGGCTTCCACAACAACTCTCGCAACCCCTGTAACATCGCTATATCAATTACGTCATATAGCTGGAGTTGCAGCCTTGGAAGCCATTCTTGTCCCTCTGCGGATCGCCGCGGGCGTCTCGCTAGTCTTCCTTGTCCCGGGCCTGCCCTGGAGCTACGCGCTCCTAGCCCGCGACAGGCTTTCCATATTGGAGAGGCTAGGCGTTAGCGCCATCCTGAGCATCGCGCTCGTGCCCCTCGGCCTGTTCCTGCTAAACCTCCCCCTGGGCATTGCCATCGATGTCAGGACCACCCTTATCCTCATCCTCGCTCTGACCCTCACAGGGACGCTGGCTGCCCTTTGGCGGACCTCGTTTCGGCTGCGGGCCCTCTCGATGGCAAGCATTGGCATGCCAAAGTGCCTCCGGAGGCCGATTTCGGCTGCGAGCGTGGCCAGACTCCTGGCTCTGGGGATGATCATGGGGTTCGCCTTCTACACCAGCTTGATCCCCCGCCTTGACTACCCCTACCCCCTACACACAGACGAGTGGACCCACTTCGCAGAGGCGCGCACCATCGTCGCGGAGGGAACGATCCCCTTCTTCGACCCGGTCACAGGAGAGGACAGAGCCGACCCGATCACGGAGGAGACCAGGTCTTCCCCCCATTTTGAGGTCGGCTACCACCTTTTCCTTGCAGAGTTCCAGCTCCTGACAGACCTCCCCTGGCTGGACATATTCTGGTATCTTCCGTCCGCCGTCTTCGCCCTGGCGGCCTTCAGCGCTTACATATTCGGGAACCGACGCGGCTTCGGCCTCGAGGCTGCCCTCTTCGCCTCCTTCGTTCCTACCACAGTGCGCTTCCTCGGCCCGGCCTTCGTCGTCCCCGTGGCCCTTGGGCTGTTCTTTGTGCCCCTGATCCTGTTCTTGATGAGCACTTTCTGGTCCTCCAAAGGGCTGCCGGTGCTCCTGCTGCTGATCCTCTCCTTCCTGTTCATCGCCCATGCCCCCACGGCTCTGTTTGCCGGTGTCATCATCGCCGTCTACGGCCTCTTCCAGACGCTCCGTCGTGTCCTGACCCGACGCCCTATTGGGCGGCGGGCATTGATTCACCTGAGCATGGTGCTGATGGCTATCGCCCTCTCCTCACTCCCGATCCTCGCCTACAACGGCTGGCTGGTGGGAGAAGCAGCCGGCGAGCCGCTTCCTCAGGAGTTGCTCGTTGCCCCCGGGGACATGATCGCCCGGCTCGGCTATATCCCCTATCCGCTCTTCGTCCTCGGCCTGGCACTGCTTGCCGTGAGCGGCAGACGCACCGACCGCGCACTACTGGTGACAACGGTTCTCGTGTCCACCTACGCCTTTCTGCACTACCAGTTCGCGGTGGGAAACGCCGCTCTCTACTCCCGCAGCATCCTCTATCTGTCGCTATTGCTCCTGTTGATCGCCGCCCTGGCGACATCGCGGATACGCAGATGGCTTTCTGCACGGCTCAGCCCTACATGGGCGAACGGAGCGTCATTTGCCGCCGCAGGGCTGGTGCTTGCCGCCGTCATGCTGCCGTCGGTTGCACTGAACCTTCAGAGTCGCTACGAGGAGCGCTATTACCACCGCATCAATGACATCCAGTATGAGGACTTCCTGTGGATAGACAACAATCTCTGCTCAGGCTACGAGCGCGCCCTAACCGACCCCCAATTCGGCCGGGCTTTTGCGGCCGTCACCGGCAGGCACGCCTATGCGGCGATTCCCGCAACGGCTGCTCCCGTGCGGCCCACCGAAGTGGCCGAAGCGAAAGACGTGCTCGCTGACGGCGTGCCCGACGCCGACTGGCTCCGGGAGCACGGCGTGAGCATGGTCTACAGCATGAGAAGCCTGGAAAACCCGGAGTTGGTTAAGGTGCACGATAGGGTGTACGTGCTGCCAGAGGCGGAAGTCTGCGCGGCGGAGGGGATACACCTATCTGTAACATCGGCGCATCGATGGCGTCCATTTGATACAGAAAACCCTTGAGTCCACAAGGAGCAAGGCACTGTGCGACGCCCGAATGATTGGGCCGGAAGGCCGGCGGAGGACATCACTCTGAGCGCGAGCGTTGCGGGAGGCGCCCGCGTGCCCCTACGCTCTGTGGCCATGCGCTCCCCCGCCGAGCGGACGGCGAGGACGCGTGGTGACCTTGAAGCGGCCATCTTCTCTTCGCTAGGGGTAGTGCTCATGGGCGGCCTGGCGGGCATGGCGGCCATCGGCCTCCTGTTGGGCACGATGCGGCCCCCCACCAGTGCTGTCACTGGAACCCTCCTGTCGACCGCGAGAGCTGCAGTTGATGGTAACCCCCAATGGGTTGAGATACTGGCTCCCCCTATTCAGGTGGTAATCTACGCTCCGTTCTTCGTCATCGGTCATCCTGGGTTTGCTACCGTCGTGCCGGCGCTGTTTGGCGCTTTGCTGCTCGCCCTGGTAGCCGTCATCGCCTGGCGCATCACCGGCCTGCCATGGGCAGGAGCCATCGCCGGGCTGTTTCTGCTCTCCTCGCCCGAGTACTGGCAGCGATCGTCCAACCTTCCAGCTTATCAGCCGTTCGTGTTCTTCGGCTACTCTGGGCTGTTCTTGATCGCATCCGCCTGTCGTAATCCACGGCACTCCACCGCGTTTGCCATTGCCCTTCGCGATCTGGCACATTGCCGTCGCCGGCGTCCGTCACGCCTTCTACTATCCGTACAACTTCCTGTTGGTCGAATACTGGGACGGCCTGCACTCGTTCTATCGAAGGCCGGACTACGACGTGCCTGGATATGCCACTCAGGCTCTCCCGGACATGCTGCTGGCTGCCGCTCCTATCTGGCTGTGGCTGCTGGCGGGGGTGGGATTGCTGGTCATCGCCAAAGTGCATGGCTCCCGCGTGTCGGCAATGATCGCGGCAGCTATGGTCGCGACGCTCGTTCCTCACATCGTCACGCAGCCAGCGCCTTTTTCGCGTTACGTGTATATAGCGGTCCCAGCAATCGCGTTGATGGCCGGTGCGGGACTTGCCCTAGCGGTGCAGTTGCTGGAACGAGGCGCGGCGTTATCTAGTCGTCCTGGCCACATCGGTCATCGCTCTCCTAGCTGTGGTCACTGCTTCGACGGCCATCTCGACGCATCTGGACGACGTCAGGGCGGCACGCGCCTCGCCGCTCTACGGGGAACTCGAAAGTGTGGCAAGCAAGATTGACGATGACCGAGCTTTGATGGCGCGCGCCTCGTATCTGCAGGCGCTGCTGCCGGACAACCAGGTCTACACCTTCTTGTTCTTTTCTGAAGACGAGTACCTTGATTACATACTCTGGCAGGATGAGGAAAGAGTACGCGAGCTCTTTGCCGATCGAGACATCGGCTGGGTTCTCTTCCAGAAGAACATTCACCGCTGGGAGCGCGACTTCAACTATTGGGCATTCACTGCAACCGGCCAGCCGCCGCGCCACTACATCTGCCTGCCACAATCCGCAGGCTTCACCGAGGTCCACGATGGCGATTCGTTCACGCTCTACAAGGTGAATCAGGACTGGCTGCAATCGGAATCGGTATCGGGATCCTGTACTGTGCCGCAGTGCGAGCTTTGGGCTTACCCGGGAGCTTGGCGCGATGGGCTGGGGCCGGCGAATGGCGAGTCTTACTGTGAACCGCCGTAGGCCGCGTTTCGGGGCACTCATGTTGATTCTAGGTCCCTTCGGGGAGCTGTGGAAAAGGTGAGGATGATGCTGAAGGCAGAAGCGCGGGTGGCGCCGAGTTCTCATGTGAACAGTGAGCCCCAGGTTCGGATGCGAAAGGCGAGGAAGATCTCTCGCATCCTTGACAGGCTGGCTCCGGGCGTTTCCGGCAGGTTGGCCCTAGACGTGGGGTGTGGGGCCGGGTTCGTGGCTGAGCACCTTCACCAACTTGGTTGGGATGTGATAGCGCTCGACATGGCTGACTATCGGGCGACGTCGGGGTTCGATTTCGTTTTAGGGCGGGCTGAGACCTTGCCGTTCCCCTCCGAAACCTTCTCCATCGTTGTGAGTAACCAGGTGATCGAACACGTTGTCGACGCGGCAACCCACCTCCGCGAGGTGCGCCGGGTGTTGGCGCCTGGGGGATTGGCCTACGTGGCGACGCCGAACCGTTTGGCGGTTGTTGAACCACATTACAAGCTTCCGTTTCTGTCCTGCCTCCCGCGTGGGCTGGCGGATGCCTATGTGCAGCTGCTGGGGCGGGCAGAACGCTATGATGTCTTTCCGCTGACCCGCGGTCGTTTGCTACGGGAGGCGGCACGAGCGGGCTTGGAATGCGACGACGTTACCCCGTGGATGGTCGCGGAGACTGCAGCGGTGGAGCGATCTCCGCTGGCCAGGATTGGGAGCGCAC
>LJUA01000046.1 GCA_001303545.1 Dehalococcoidia bacterium SM23_28_2 | reverse complement strand
GCGATAGCCTTGTAGGGACAGGCTTCAGAGCAGACCCGACAGTAGGTGCACTTCTCTTTGTCCACTTTGGGGATGGGCAACATCACCGGCCGGGAGGAGGTGATTATCGGCCGCAGCAAGATGTGGGCATTGGGCTCTTCCACGTCGCAGTCCAGCAGTTGCACCGGGCCCTGTCCTTCCAGGGACAGGGCCAAGCTGGTGGCTACCAGGGTCTTGCCGGTGCCCCCCTTACCGCTGGCGACAGCGAGGATCATCCGCCTTCTCCCTTACCTTGCGCTGTCGATGTCAGGCCTAGGGCTGCCATCTCCGGCCGCGACCGCCGCCCATGCCGCCGCCGCGACCGCCGCCCATGCCACCGCCACGACCGCCGCCCATGCCGCCGCCACGACCGCCGCCCATGCCGCCGCCGCGACCGCCGCCCATGCCGCCGCCGCGACCGCCGCCCATACCTCGGCCCATGCCAGGCCCCATGCCTGGCCCCATGCCTGGCCCGATACCTGAATAGGGCCCGACCGAAGGCCCAGGCGTTGCCCGAAGCTCGCTCTTTCTGTAGGCCTCGATGGCCTCGCGCACGCTCCCGGAAGCACCGACAAATACATCGATGCCGGCGGCTGACAACACCTGATAGGCGTTGGGACCGCAGTTACCGGTGATGACGGCCTCCGCCCCCATGCTCGCTACGAGCTCGGCGGCCTGGATGCCAGCGCCGCCAGGCGCCATCACCGCCGGGTTCTCCACAGCTTCGAAATCCATGCTCTCGCTGTCCACAAGGAGCAGGTACTCGCACCTTCCGAAGCGGGGGTCAATCGGAGAGTCGAGGCTCGGCCCCGCAGCGGAGACGGCGATCTTCATAAGGCACCTCCCGATATACTTCGTCTATTTGCGAAAACAGCAACCTCTGCTAGCGGCAGATTAAGCCCTTGCTCTGCCACGCGCGGCTTCCTCTATTCGCTCGTCTTCTCCAGCTCGCTGATCCGTCGCTCGATCCCTTCCAGGTAGCTCCTGACGGACTCCGCCTCGTCCTTGAGGAAAGCGGCCTCGTCCTCAACAGTCGGGGCGGCCCCCCAAACGCCAGGCCAGTAGGGGCCAGCAGCGTACCCGGGGCCACCACCGTACCCCCAGCCAGGGCCCCAGCCAGCGCCCCAGCCGGCGCCCCAGCCAGCACCGCGCCATCCCCCGCCGCGACCTCTCATCCAGCCGGGAAGGCCGGTAGCATGGTACATCCAGCGGTATCCTCTGCCCATTCTTCGCTACCTCCTCTTCCCAAGATTCGTCAGTTCCCTTGCCACGCGCTGCCCTATCACCAGGGATAGCGCCTGGCAGGCCAGTAGTAGGGTGGCCTTGCCCCTGCAGGATATGAACCGCGGTATGGGACACCCGCGCCATAGGGGCTCGGCCCGTAGGCCCACCACCCGCGGGGCCGCCAGGGAAACCATCGGCAGAAGGGATAGGGATTGCCTCTGCCAGCACCCCATCGGGCCCATCCGAACCGACCTCTTCCAAACATCCCAGTCACCTCCTATTACCTACCGGCACAACACCGACAGCCACTGCCTAGCCGCAGTGCTCGCCGTGCAAACGCTTCCCACACTTAGGGCAGGTGAACGAGCTGCAAGGCACGCCTCTCCTGTGCGGCTGTGTATATCCACACCCTTTGCAGCGACAGACCATCGACCCGCCGAGGCCACGGCCGAAGGGAGCGCCCCTTGTACCTTTTGGAATAGCCACTTTCATGCCTCCTCGAACCGCTACTTGCGGCCTCTGCCCCGCTGCCTGCGTCGTCGGCCGCCGGAGCCTGGCCCTGCCTGGCCGCCGCGGCATGACTCTGCCTGGCCGCCAGCCCTTCTGGCGACGCTTCGCCCCTCCAGCCACCTTCTCGCCAGCCCAACGACGGCGTCCACGGCCAGGGGAGCCGCCGCTGCCAAAGTAGAGACTATCGCTGGTCGAGCCCGGCTCAGCGCTGGCTGCTTCGTAACCTGCGCCGGCTGCGCCCTCTCTGCCGCCACCGGTGCAGCCTCCACCTCGTAGATGGCCCCCTCGGAGCACGCAGGCATACAGGCAGCGCAGCTAGTGCACAGCTCCCGGTTGATGATGGCCTTCTCCTCCTGAAGGATGATGGCGCCCTCCTCAGGACACACTTCCAGACAATCGCCGCAGCCCGTGCACTTGTCCTCGTCGACGAAGATCATCGTCCGCCTCCTTGCCAGCGGCCTCCGCCACGCCCCTGTCCCCAGCCGCGGCCTCCGAAAGCGGACCCGGCCGGCCGCACGGGGAGCACGCTTGGGCTGTCGCAGCGTGGGCAGGCCAGGCGAGGGCCGGAGGCCAGGGCTTCGAAAGGCACTCGCCACTCGTGGCCGTCGCGGCGGCACCTAAACAATTGGCGGGGCAGGGCGAAGTTGCCTCCTTCGATGCGAACGGCCTTGCCGTTGATCAGGGCATCAGCAACCTTCTGGCGGGCCGATTCGAGGACGCGTTGGAAGGTAGGGCGGGAGATGCGCATCCTTTCGGCGCACTCCTCCTGCTGCAGTCCTTCCACGTCCTTGAGGCGAATGGCCTCCAGTTCCTCAACGCTCAGGGCCACGCCCTCCAGAAGGCGAGCAGGCACCCCTGCTGGCTTGAAGCAGGTCACCTGCGGCATGAAAGCCACTCGTCGCCACTTGGTTGGTCTTGCCATGATCGCCTATGGGGATTATGAACTTATGCCCATAACCATCCTACGGCGGACTACCTGGGTTGTCAACTGGCTGGAGCCCGGAAATCATCGGCGCTGCAGCCACGCAGCTCGCGGAGGCCCTCGCCCCTGGCAGATCCTGTCAACACGTCCTGACTGACCGAGTCGAGATTGCGTCAAGTATAATGAAGCCCAGGATCTGGGCGGATTAGTGGCAGAAAGGGAGACTTTATGCAAGCTCTCGACCTACAGCAGGTCAAGCGCTACGAAGCTTGGTTCACCACCCCTTTCGGTCGGCGAGCGGACCGAGTGGAGAAGGAGATACTGCGAGGGCTTCTGGAGGATTTCGCTGAATCTCATTCTCTTCTCGACGTCGGTTGCGGCACCGGGCACTTCACGGACTGGTTCGCTTCCCTGGGACCGTCGGTCGTGGGTCTCGACCGTCTTCCCTCAATGTTGACCTTTGCTCGAGGCCAGCGGCCAGACCTCCCTCTCGTGCTGGCTGACGCCACCCGTCTTCCGTTCGGCGACGCGACGTTCGATGTCGTGACGCTGGTCACGGTGCTGGAGTTCATGGATACTCCAGAGGCAGCCCTGCGAGAAGCCGGCCGGGTGGCCCGCAATGGCCTGATCCTGGGTGCCCTCAACCGCCTTAGCCCGATATCCCTGTGGCGCAGGCTTCGGAGGGCGCCAGCGTATCGGCACGCTCGCTTCTTTTCCCCTGGCCAACTGGAGCGCCTCCTTCGCACCTCTCTGGGATACCGACCCTTTGCGATCCGCCGGCGAACAAGCCTCTATCCAGCGCACTGGCTCGATCACTGCACAGCTCTCCCCTTTGGTGCTTTCATTGGCTTGAGCGTGCGATTTCAGGAAGGAGACTGAACCATGGAAGTGGCAGCACAGGTTAGCCTATATCCTTTGCGCCAACCACGGCTCTCCTCGGTGATTGAGGCCGCCCTAGCTGTCTTCAGGGAGCACCAGCTACAAGTCACACCCGGCTCTATGAGCACTATAGTATCAGGCGACTATGACAGGATGTTTGATGCCTTCAAGCAGGCATTTCGGGAGACCGCGGAACAAGGAGAAATAGTGATGGTAGTCACGGTTTCAAATGCTTGTCCCATCGGAGGCGATTGAAGCGGCACTCCATCCAAAAGGTGTACGCCAACGCTGAGGGTGACGCCTATTCGGGGCTGAGGAAGGAGCAGTCAGGCCATGCACAAGAAGATCGGCATCCTGGGCGGCATGAGTCCCGAATCAACGATAGCTTACTATGAGCACATTACCCGCACCTACACCGAGCGGTCTGGCGACTATGGCTACCCGGAAATCATCATCTACAGTGTCAGCTTTCAACCGTACGTAGACTGGCCCCAACAAGAGCGGTGGGACTTGGTGGCACAGGGCTTGGGCGAGGCCGCTCAGACGCTCGAGGCGGCGGGCGCGGATTTCATCGTCATGGCCACCAACACCATGCACCTGGTGTTCGAGGAGATCCAGGCCCGTGTCCAAGTCCCGATGCTCAGCCTGCTGGACGCCGTCGGCGAAGCCATCCTGGCGGGGGGAATGAGGAGGGTGGGCCTGCTCGGCACTCAGTACACGATGGAAAAGACATTCTACCAGGATGCCCTGGACCGAAGAGGCATCACCGTCCTTGTGCCGGATGCCAAGGACCGTCAGTACGTGAATGCGGTCATCTACGACGAACTGGTCGCCGGCCAGATCCGCGATGAGTCGCGCGCTGGACTCATCGCAGTCATCAGCAGGCTAGCGGAACGCGGAGCCCAGGGGGTCATCCTGGGATGCACTGAAATTCCCATGTTGGTCTCTGAGGCAGATGCCGGTATGCCTCTCTTCGATACGACAGCCATTCATGCTGAAGCAGCCTTACGTTATGCCGTGGGGAGATGAGGGCTGGGCCTGTGTCACGGATTCCGCACGTGCGCGGGCCGGTCTGATGCCGCGCCGCGTCCGAGACCCACCAGGGCCAGCGTACCTGAAGCGCATTCAGGTGGGGGCGTTTCGATTTAGGTGGCAAAGAGGAATCCGCCCCGAAGGGCGGAATTCGGATCGGCGGGACGCCTAGAGGGCCAGGAAGGATTCGAACCTACGACTCCCGGATTAGGAATCCGGGTTCCTTCCGCTGAGCTAGCCCTGGACTACCTGCCTACACAGCACAAGGCCGCCCGTCGGCGGCCCTCGCACTGAACCGCTCGTGGGCCCGCGCCGCCTTCTCCGCATCGTAGGTCGCCGAGTATTCTCGCACACCCGTGTCCAGAAGGATTAGTATCATCGCGCGGTTGTGACCGTCCAACGTGGCAAGATGCTTGACGCAATTCGGGAATCTGACTAGTCTGAGTCTCACGATGGCTGCTGTCTTTCTTGTGGCGTCGACGGCCTGGCGAGGAGAATTGCAGCTGGTCTGCCACCAAATCTGCAGTGGAGGGTGCGCGAGTGTATAAGAGGGTGCTCGTTCCGTTGGACGGCTCCGAGCTAGCGGAGGTGGTCTTTTCTTATGCAAGAGAACTTGCTGCAAGACTGGGGTTGGACTTGGTCTTGCTGCACGTTGCTAGCCCGCACGAACGCGACTTGATCCCCCTGCATCGGGCCTATGTGGAGCGAGCGGCTGGAATCTTGAGGCGTGAATCAGAACAGCTTCAGAAGAAGGTGGGCATTCAGTCAAAAGGCGGAGGAGTGGCGGCGGAAGGTGAACTCGCGGTGGGCCACGCTGCTGAAGAAATCCTCAGTTGCGCCCAGAAGCACAATATCGACCTGATCCTGATGGCAACCCACGGCCGATCTGGTATCAAACGCTGGGCCCTTGGGAGCGTCGCCGACAAGGTCCTCCGTGCGTCGAAGATCCCTGTTTGGCTTGTTCGAGCGGGGCTTCGTGAGGAGATCGTTCATGACAAATGGCCAACCAGAACGATGCTAGTCCCACTGGATGGCTCAGAGTTGGCCGAAATGGTGATTCCCCACGTTGAAGCGCTGGCAAAGCAACTGGGCCCTGAACTGGTCGACGTGGTTCTGCTTCGAGTTTGCGAACCCCCAGTCGTCCCGTCAGATTATCCTCCTACGGCGGGCTTGACGTGGGAGGAGCATGAAGCTCAAGAGATGGGCAGGCCCGTCACTGTATGTGAGGAATACCTGGCTGGAGTGCAGAAGCGGCTTCAAGGTGCGGGGCTTAGAACTCGGCTAGTGGTGCTGAAGGGCAAGGCCGCTGACGAGATTACGGACTATACCAACAAGAATCCCGTTAACCTGATTGTGATGTCAACCCACGGCCGCTCTGGGATCAGCCGGTGGGCCTATGGGAGTGTTGCTGACAGGGTTCTGCTAGCAGTCTCTAGCCCGGTCTTTCTCATCAGGCCACCGTTAGGCGCCAAGACCTCATCTGAATCTGCAGACTCGAAATGCTGAGGTATCTGGGTCAGCCTTAAGATTCCGTGTCGTCAGGGTCGCAACGAAGGTCACCAAGCACACGTTCCACCACTTTCTGCACTGCCTTCTCAACCTCCAGAGATAGTCCTAGGCCTGACTCGAAGGTCTTCCCTTCAACGCCGTAGACGACAAGCCGCGGCGGAAGTTGGCCGAGCGCCCGCGCCAGCTCGATGGCCTCAGCAGCGCTGAAAGCGTGGGTGGAGCAATGGGAGAACTCTGACGGCATGGGCTGCGTGTGAGCATCGAGCCGGTGAAGGGTTCCCGGTTCTGCGCCGGAATGAACCGCATCGATCAGGATGACCGCGTCAGCGTCCTTCCACGACTCCATCAGCGACGCGCCCTCGCTGCTCGCTTCCAGAACCCGCACATGCTTAGGTACTTGTTCCTTCAGGTATCGAGCAACGGTGAGCCCCACTGCATCATCGCGCCGGTACTGATTGCCGAGACCGATGATAAGCGTGCCCGATTTGGCGGGCGGCATGGCGATTCCTTCAGTCCCGTTCAATATGGAGCTTCAAGAAGTGTGTGGCGCAGGAGATGCATGGGTCGTAGTTGCGTATCGCCTGCTCGCATCGCCACGTGAGCTGGTCAGGCGGCAGATCCATATGCTTCGGAATGAACTGCCAGAGGTCGCTTTCGATGCGCTTCTGATTCTGGGAGGTCGGCGCAACGATCTTCGCGTCGAGAATCACTCCCTGATCATCAACACGGTAGCGATGGTACAGAGTGCCGCGCGGCGCTTCGCTGCAGCCGCAGGCAGTGGCAGCGCGCGGGTCAACTTCCACAGCCGGTTTCTCCGGCATCTCGTATTCATCGATGAGGCGTAGGGATTCGTCACAGGCGTAAAGAGTTTCCACGCTGCGCACAACGATGCTCTTGAACGGATTACGGCAGACAGGTCCGAGCCCGGCATCGCCTGCGGCCTCTCGCGCCAGCGGAGAGAGCTTATCGAAGTTCACACTGTACCGCGCCAGGGGCCCGACAAGGTAGGCGCCACGCTCTTTGAGCACCGAGTGCAAGGCATTGGTGTAAGGCACGTGCTCCTCTGCGAAGTGGTCATCGTACTCGCGAACGGCGATGTCCAACCCCTTATTGGAGACGAGTCGGCCTTCGGTGATGGCGTATTCATCGGGGTGGCGCAGGGCAACGAACTCGTAGTCCTGCTCAAAGTCCGGAAAAGGTAACGTTGCCGTCCAGCGCACGGTCTCAAGAGCGGCGTCTCGCGCCCACTTGAGTTTGTCTATGAAAGGGGCAAGCTCCTGCTTGGTCGGCACTCTGTAGAACCCGCCTACGCGCAGGTTGATGGGATGGATCTCCCTGCCGCCAAGCAATATCATCAGTTCATTGCCGATCTTTTTCAACTGCAGTCCCTGCTGGACGATATCGGGATGGTCCTTCGCCATCTGGATGGCATCCTCGTAGCCGAGAAAATCGGGGGCATGAAGCAGGTACACATGCAGGGCATGGCTCTCGATCCATTCACCGCAGAAGATCAGTCGGCGGAGGGCACGGAGCTGTCCATCCACGGTGACCCCAAAGGCGTCCTCCATTGCCTGCGCCGCGGCCATCTGATAGGCGATAGGGCATATGCCGCAGATGCGGGCTGTGATGTCGGGGGCTTCGCTGTAGTTGCGGCCGCGCAGGAAGGCCTCGAAGAGACGTGGCGGCTCCCAAATCTTGAACTTGACGTCCGTCACCGTGTTGTTGCTGATCTTGACATGCAGGGCGCCCTCGCCTTCGACGCGGGCCAGGTAGTCCACCTTTATGGTCCTACTTTTCATGGGCTACACTCTCCTCGCGAAACGCTTCAGCCCATGCATTGAATGTACGGAACGCTCGCGCCAGGTCTTGTTCCTTCACCCCCAGGTGGCTCCACCATCTGCTCAACGAATTCGTATTCGGCGTCTCCTTCGGCCCGAAGCACCCGTAACAGCCGCGATAATAGGCCGGACAGATGGCGCCACACCCCGCTTGAGTCACGGGCCCGAGACAAGGCGTGCCGTGCGCAACCATTACACAGACGGTTCCACGTCTTTTGCACTCCATGCAGACGCTATACGGCGGTATGTTCGGTTTGCGTCCATGGAGAAAGGCGCTGACGACCTCGAGGAGTTGCACCTTGTTGATGGGGCAGCCGCGTAGCTCAAAATCGACGTGGACATGGTCGGCAATGGCCGTTGATGTGTCCAACGTCTTGATGTATTCTGGCGCAGCGTATACGATGGAGACAAACTCCTGCACGTCCGCGAAGTTGCGCAGCGCTTGAATACCGCCAGCGGTAGCACAGGCACCGATAGTAACCAGACACTTAGAGCGCCGGCGCACCTGTTGAATCAGCTCAATATCATGGGGTGTCGTAACGGAACCCTCAACCAGCGAAAGCTCGTAGGAGCCCTTCACCATGGCCCGCGACGCCTCGGGGAAGTAGGCAATGTCGACCTGCCCAGCCACGGCGAGCAGTTCATCCTCGCAGTCGAGAAGGCTCAACTGACAGCCGTCGCAGGAGGCGAATTTCCAGACAGCAAGTTTCGGTTTGCGACTTGAAGGCAATGCTAAATCTCCCGCTTTGCGAAAAATGGCTGAATCTCAGCGTAGCAGAACACAGGACCGTCCTTACAGATGAAAGCGGACCCAAACTGACAGTGCCCGCAGAAACCGATGCCGCATCTCATGTTGCGCTCCAGGGAGATGAAGATGTTTTCGGGGTCGACACCCCGACTCTCCAGTTCACGCACGGTGAAGCGCATCATCACCTCGGGGCCACAGACCAAGGCCACTGCATGGAAGGGGTCAAACCGAGCTCTGGGTATGAGCGTTGTCACAACCCCCACATTGCCGCGGTAACTGGCTGGAGCAGTATCCACAGTGACATCCACATCAAGGTCAAATTGGCTGCGCCACTGCTCAAGCTCAGGCTTGTAGAGCAGGTCTTCGAGCGTTCGAGCGCCGTAGATGACGGCGATTCTGCCGTACTTCTCCCGGTTTGATAGGAGATAGTACAGAGCTGGACGCAGCGGCGCCAGCCCGATACCGCCAGCCACAATCACCACGTCACTTCCGACGGCCTCCTCCATGGGCCAGTGATTGCCAAACGGACCGCGCACCCCCAACACATCCCCGCGCTTCAGCCTGCATATCGCCTGTGTCACTGCCCCGACCGCTCGCACCGTGTGCACGAGCGTCTGAGGTTTGGCAGGATCGCCACTGATGGAGAGCGGGGCCTCGCCTATTCCGAACGCATAGAGCATGTTGAACTGCCCGGCGGCAAATGGGAACCCGTCAGCGCCGTTTGCCGGCTCAAGTTCAAGGGTGAACGTATCGTATGTTTCTTTCCGCACCTTTTGAAGGCAAAAGGGGCTTGGCACCATCGGATCGGAGAGATCCGCCACCATCGCCTGCCTTTCAAGAGCGAATGCCATCGTAGACATTCAGAAGCTGCAAGCGAGTTGCCTGAAGCCGGTTCTCGATGACGTAGGCAATACGCTTCATGAGTTCGTAGCCGAGTTCGTGATCTTCTGCGCACTTGCCACGAAGGCATGTCCCATCGAGGGCAATAGCCCGTGTCAATTCAACCGCTCGGGCTTCGAAACGCCAACGGTACGGCTCAATGAGCCACGACCAGCCCAGAAGATCGCCTTCTCCAAGGGTCTGAATGATGACAGGGCCGCGGTTGGGAGCGAACGTCTCCACTGACACCCTGCCGTGGCGAATGAGATAGAACAGGCCAGCCTCTTCACCCTCTCGGAAGATAACCTCTCCGGCGTCAAAACGTACATTGGATGCACATTCGACGAGCATTTGAAGGCAACGCTTGTTCAACCCCTCGAAGAAGGGGTGTTCCGTCAGCATACGTTCAAGGTTCTCCATGGTCACCCGCCCCCTCCTTTCTCTTAGCTCCTCTGTTCACTCTGCTGGATCGCCCTGACTTCCTCGGTGATATCAATGGCAACCGGGCACCAGGTGATACAGCGTCCGCAACCCACACAGCCCAATGTGTCAAACTGGTCGATCCAACCCGCCAGCTTATGCGTCATCCACTGGCGATAGCGGGCCATCGGTGAGGACCGGACGCTGCCGCCGTGGATGTACGAGAAGTCCACGGTGAAGCAAGAATCCCACTTGCGCCAGCGTTCGGCGTGCTCGCCTGTCAGGTCGGTGAGATCCTCCACAGTGGTGCAAAAACAGGTCGGACACACCATCGTGCAGTTGCCGCATGTCAGACAGCGCTTGGCGACATCGTCCCAGCGCGGGTTCTCATAGTTGCGGTGGAGCAAGCCCTCGATGTCCCTCGTGTCCATTGTGCGGCCCATTTCGCTGGCGGTCTTGGCCACGATACGTTCGGCCGTCGCCTTTTCCTCTTCAGTTGCCGCTTCATGGGGAATCTCGTGGAGAACCTCTGCGCCCAGCCCCGTGCCGACCTCCACCACGAAGTAGTGACGGCCTGCCTCCAGCACCTCCGTCAGTGCGAGATCAAACCCGAACTTAGCCTTCGGCCCGGTGTTCGTGGAGACGCAAAAACAGGTGCCGCCAGCATGGCCGCAGTTGAGCGCAACTATGAAGAGATCTCGGCGCCGTGCTTGGTAGAAGGGGTCTCTGTATTCTCCGCTCAGGAATATCTTGTCCTGAATGGATATGGCGTGGATCTCACACGGCCGGACGCCGATGAACGCAGACTTGGGTACTTCCTCATCCTGTTCTGTGATCTG
>LJUA01000045.1 GCA_001303545.1 Dehalococcoidia bacterium SM23_28_2 | reverse complement strand
CGCCGGGGGTCCTCGCCTATCTCGTCGCCGTAGCGGCGCTCGTGCTTCATGATCTCCTCGTCGGTGGAGGCGCTCATGTCCAGGAGGAAGGCTACCGCCACGTCTCTCTCCACCTTGTTGCGGCGCCAGTAGACCTTGCCCGTGGGCTGGTGGCCGCTGTGGCGCTCCACCAGGAAGTCCACCACAGCGTCCAGATCGAACTCCTCGCCGTCCAGCAGGCGCTTGATCTTGCGAAACACCTCCGGCCGCAGGAGCTCGAACTGACGGCGCGTCTGGGCGACGAGACTGGCGTGCTTCAGAAGGGTCTGCTCGAAGAACTGAGAGCCGCCCTCGGACAGGGCATACTCGGCCACCCGACACCAGCGGGGCTTGTAGTCGCTGGCCCGGAAGTCCCACTCGTCGTAGTAGGAGTACTGGGGCTCGGGCGGCAACTCGCCCTCTTCGCCCTCTTTGGGCATGCCCAGCAGCGAATGCTCCTCGCGATAGGGGAGGCGCTTCTCCGGCTGCTGGGGCGTGGTCTCCTTCAGGAGGTTGGTCAGGAAGAGAGCCGAGCTCTGGGAGAGGTCGGCCTCGTCCAACTGGTTAAGCGTTATCTCCACGCTCTTATCCAGAAGCTGCTGCAACTGCTCCGGCGACAGCGGCTGTGGCGCCGCCTGGCTCTGCCTGCTCTCCTTCTCCTGGCGCAGGCGCATGAGGAGCTGCACCAGCTCCGGCTTGAATTCCCCTCGAAACTCCACCGGCTGAGGGCTCTCGTAAGACATCTCCTGGCCGCTGTCCACCATTTGGGCCGGGCCATCGCCCATGGCGTCCATGTCCTGGGGCAGCTCTATCTCCTCCTGCTGGAGGCGCTGCCAATCCAGATCGCTGAGGATGTTGGGGATGTTCTGGGCCAGGCGGTAGAGACGGACAGTGGCCTCGGCGGAGTCCTCCACGCTGGCCTGAGGCTGCTGGACGGCCTGCAGGAGGCCGAGGGCGTTGCGCAGGAGGCCGATCATGGTCGTGGGCCAGCGCATGCGCTGGAAGCCCTCCAGGCTGGCCAGCACCAGGTTCTCCAGGAAGGCCTGACGCAGGGGCAGATCCTCCGGCGACCGCCGCCTTCCCAGCTCCCTGTCCTGGGTGCGCCGATACATGGAACGAATGCCGCAGTACTCCTGAGCCACCAGACGGTCGATGCGGGCGTCCTCCGCGATGGCGAACAGGTCGGAGGCCAGGCGGCGGTCGTCGAACAGGTCGAAGAAGCGCTCTATGTCGGTCATGGCCTCCTTGGGGCCGCCCTGCTTCTCTTCCAGCTGGTGGCGCCGGTCGGGGAAGACGTGTCCCGGCCTGTCGAACAGGAAGTCAAAGCTACCGAATTCCAGATGGCCTGCCTGGTGGGTGGCGTACACCTTGTAGACGGCGAAGTTGCGCACCTTGTCCTCATACTCCTGCACCATCGTCGGCAGGAAGATCGCGGTGCCCTCGGTGGAAGGACGCTCGGTAGCCACCCAGCCGATGTTCTTCTCGGCAAGGGTGTCGACGGAGTGAATGGCCACGTTGCTGCCGGTCAGGGCCTTGCAGTACATCCGCAAGACCTCCGCAACCCGGTTCAGTTCCACCTGCGAAGACAAGGACTCCAGGATCTCATCGCCCTTGCTGGACTCCAGACGGAAGAAGGCCTCACCACCCTCGACGCTGGTCTCCAACAGGGCCATGCCGAAGGCGTGCCAGCGGGGCAGGTCGTCCAGATTGATCCGAACCAGCACCTGGGGCAGGCTTCTGAGGAACTCCATGGCCGCCACCGGCGAGTGGCAGGCCAGATCCTCCGCCAGGGAAAGCAGGTAGGGGTGAAATCCCCCTTCAACCTGACTGAGGGCACGCGCTCCCTCGGCGAAGAAGGTGAAGGCTTGCCGCCCTTCCTGACGGGCCACCTCGCGGGTGAGGTTGAGGAAGCGCGGCCGCTGAGAGGCGTGGATGTGCCCCAGGAGAAGGGGGCCCTTCTCCAGATAGGCGCGGGCATCAGCCCAACTGGTGTAGGCCAGCACCTCGGCGAAACGTATGAAGGCCTCACGATCCTGCGGGCTCAGGGGCGATAGAGACGCGGGTGCCGTCGACAGGCAGTGGGTGGCCAGGTCGTAAGAGCGCTCGGCGAGAACGTCCACGAAGCGCACCAGAGCCCTGGCCTCGTCGAGAGAGAGCTGGGACAAGAGCGCCGGGCTCATGTCGAAGAACTGCACAGCGAGGGAGGCTGAACGCCAGGTGCCCTTGTAGAGGCGCTGCCCGAGCGTCGCCCAATCGTCCATCTGGGCCAGAGAGAGATGAGGCAGGGTACCCGGGCTGGCGCGGAAGTAGGCGGCGGCCAGGGACGAAGACAGCTCGACCAGGTCGCGCCCCTGCCGGGCCCAGCGCTGGAAGGCGGGAAGGCCCACGAGGGGCAGAACCACGGGTGTGGCTCGGAAGTACTCGCTGGCCGCCTCCCAGGAGCGCCAGGAGCAGCGGGCCAGCTCCAGGCCGTCCTCGGCCCACAGAGCTACCTCCTCCGGCTCCAGCAGATCGCAAGCCACCGCGGCACTGCGGCGGAACTCTGCTGCCAGGGCAGTGGAGAGGGAAGCCAGTTCCCTTTCGAACCGGCCCAACAGTCGACGTAGAGAGGAATTACTCAAAGATTGAGGACACCACCTCTTCTATACTGCGTTGAACCTCACTGTCATCGGTGAGCGCCCAGACCACTGCCACCTGACAGGCGCGACGAGGGGCCACGCCCTTCTGTACGAGTCTGCCAGCGTAGATGAGCAACCGAGTGCTCACCCCCTCGGCCAGGCCGTGCTCCTTGAGGTGGCGCACCTTCTCGCCCAGCTTGGCCAGGTCCAGGGCCAGGGCGCCGGGGACTTCGGCTTCATGCTCGATGATGCGCGCCTCCTGCTCCCGTGAGGGATAACCGAACTCGATGGCCATGAACCGCTGGCGAGTGCTGTGCTTCAGGTCCTTGAGAGCGCTCTGGTAGCCAGGGTTGTAGGAGATGACCAGCAGGAAGCCATCGCGGGCCTCCACTACCTGACCCAGCTTCTCGACGGGCAGGATACGGCGGTGGTCGGTAAGGGGATGGATAAGGACAGTGGTGTCTTTGCGCGCCTCGACTATCTCGTCCAGGTAGCAGATGGCGCCGGCCTTGACGGCGCGAGTCAAAGGGCCGTCGATCCAGCGGGTGGACTCCCCCTCCAGGAGATAGCGCCCCACCAGGTCGCTGGCCGTCAGGTCCTCGTGGCAGGCCACGGTCACCAGGGGCAAACCGTGGTGGGCAGACCCCGCGGCCTGTCTCCTGGCATCCCTGACGATGGTCAGAGGGCGATCAAGCTTGTAGGCCATGTACTCGATGAAACGGGTCTTACCACAGCCTGTGGGGCCCTTAAGGAGTACCGGTATCTTCTGATGAAAGGCAGCAGTGAACAGCTCTACCTCGTCCTTCAGCGGCAGATAGAACGGTTCCTCGCTGAGGACATACTCTTCGATAGCATACTGCCTGTAGCCTGTGCTTTCGGACGGTTCTTCCATTATTCCTTCGCGACTTCCTTACCTGCCGAGAAGCGACTTATGTCGCCTTGGCAGCCAATCGACCGATCAGATCATCCCAGAGCTCATCAACCCGCTGGGCCACCTCTTCTAGAGTGCAGTTGGTGTCGATAACCACCTGGGCATGCTTCAGCCGCTCTTCGTTGGAGAGCTGAGCGGCGATGCGGGCCTCCGCCTGCTCCCGACTGAGGCCGCTGCGCTCCATCGACCGCTGAGCGGCCACCTCAGGGGAAACGACGGTCATCCACACCTCGTCCGCCAGTTCATCCCAGCCGGCCTCGATGAGGATAGCGGCCTCCAGCACCGCCACCCTGGTGCCCTGCCGCCGCAATTCCTCCAGCCTCTCGGCCATCATCCGCTTCATGGGCGGGTGAGTGATGGCGTCCAGGCGACGGCAAGCCTGGGGATCGCTGAACACTACCTGGCCCAGCTTGCGCCGGTCGATCTGGCCGTCGCCTCCCACCACCTGGCGGCCGAAGGCATCTACTACCTGCTGCCACACCGGAGTGCCCGGCCGATAGGCCTCGTGGCCTATCTGGTCGGCGTAGACCATAGCTGCACCCTTGGCGCGCAGCATTTCGGAAACGGTGGACTTGCCGCTGCCGATGCCGCCGGTGAGCCCTATCACAAACATACTCATATCCATCTTACCGAAAATCTGAGCGATGGCAAACCCAACTGCTTCCGCCGATCAACATAAAAGGGGCATGGGCCCGGCCTCTGCGGGCTCATGCCCCTTCTGCTTGTAACGGAAAAGCCTATCCTGATTTCAACTCGCGAACTTTGTTCAAGAAGGGCGGGATAACCGTCTTCCAGTCGCCCACGATGCCGTAGCGACAGTAACGGAAGATGTTGGCCTCGGGGTCTTTGTTGACGGCGATGATGTTCTTGGTCCCACTGAGACCAGCCATGTGCTGGCTAGCACCGGAAATGGCGACCGCTATGTAGAGGGTGGGGCTGACCACCTTGCCGGTGAGTCCTATCTGCTTCGGTATCGGATACCAGCCCATGTCGCAGGCCGCGCGGGTGGCTCCTACCGCGCCCTTCATCAGGCCAGCCAACTCCTCGAGCGTCTGGAACGCCTCAACGCTGCCCATGCCACGGCCTCCGCCCACGATTACCTCGGCATCCTCCAAACGTATGCCCTCTGCCTCCTCCTTGCGCCTATCGGTGATCTTGGTGCGCACCGCGGAGGCATCAACGCCGGCAGCTATCTTGACCACTTCTCCCTGGCGAGAGCTGTCGGGCGCCAAAGGCTCCTGCGACTTGACCCTGACAGTGGCCATCTGAGGCATTGTCTTGCAAGTATGCTGGGCATTGGCGTTGCCGCCATAGCAGGCGCGGGTCATCACCAGGCGGCCGTCGCTGACGGCCAGGTCGAGGCAGTCCATAGCCACCGCCGTCTCCAGGCGAAAGGCCAGGCGAGGGGCCAAGTCACGGCCGACATCCGTCTGACCCAGAAGGACAATAGAGGGATTGGCTTCGCGACAAACCTTCTCGGCGGCCGGGAGAAAGGCATCGCTCTGGTATTCCGCCAGGGCGGGATCATCCACCACGTAGACCTTGTCCGCTCCGGCAGCGATCAACCCCTGGGCTAGGGACTCCACGCCTTGTCCCAGAAGGGCTGCCTGAACGGGCTGGCCCAGCTGGTCGGCCAGCCGCCGGGCGGCGCCCAACATTTCCGAGCTGATGGAGGCCAGGGCACCCTCCTCCACTTCCCCAAAAACCAGTACTCCGCTCTCGTTAGCCATCGTTCATTTTCTCCTTGCTCCGGCCTGCATCCCGGCAGGCAGGCCTCTAGATGAGCTTCTCCTCCCGAAGCTTGGCGGCCAGCTTCTCGGCTGATTCCTCCGGGGTCTCTCCTTCGATGAACTCGCATTTGACATCCTGCACGGGCACGTAGAGGCGGTCCAGGGAAAGAAGAGAGCCAGCGGCACCTAGCTGCGAAGAGTCGACCCCGAGGTCGCCCGCCGACCAGACGCTTACCTGCTTCTTGGCAGCGGCCATGATCTGTTTCAACTGAGGATAGCGTGGCTCACCCAGCTCGTTGCTGACGGTAACCACGGCGGGAAGGCTGGCCTCCACCGTCTCGAATCCATCCGAAAGCACCCGCTCCACCTGCAGGGTGCCATCGCTGACCTTCACGTTACTGGCGCGGGTTATGCAGGGCAGGCTCAGTATGTCGGCGACGATCGAAGGGGTCACGCCCACGTCCCAGTCCGGCGCCTGGCGCCCACAGAGGACGAGATCGAAGGGTTCCAGCTTCTTGATGGCCGCTGCTAGAGCGCGAGCGGTGGCGAAGCTGTCACCGTTTTCGAAAGCCGCATCGGTGAGCTGCACGCCCTCATCGGCACCCATGGCCAGAGCGTGCTTGACGGCATCGCGAGCGGCCTCAGGGCCGAGAGTAAGGATGGTGATCTTGGCCTCGCCCACAGCGTCGCGAATGCGCAAAGCAGCCTCCACCCCCAGGATAGCGTATTCGTCGGGCACTGGCTGAATACCCGGCACCGGCAACACCTTCTTAGTCGCCTCGTCAACCTTGAACTGCGAGGCAGGCGTCTCCGGGTCGGGCACCTGCTTAACGCAGCAAATCATGTGAAGCATGATATGCCTCCTCCCTCCGCCCCGCCTGCGTTGGGGCGGGGCACAGACTTATCATCCAAAGTATCAGATTCCATTAACCAAATGCATTCTCTCACTGCTGAACCGGCTCCTCGCTCTGCCCCTGCGGCGGGTCGGCCTTGGCCGCCTCGGGGACAGCGGACGCAGGAGCCACCGACATGTCCAGCAGTTCCGCCACATCGTAGACCTTAATCTCTCGCTCGGCCGCTTCAGGCACGGCGCCGATGCCGTCCTCGAACATCTGCAAGCAGAAGGGGCAGGCAGTGGCGACGATCTGGGCGCCTGTGGCTGTCGCCTCTTCGGTCCGCTCCTGGTTTATCCGCTTGCCGGGGTTCTCCTCCACCCACATGTGTCCGCCACCGGCGCCGCAGCAGAAGCTCTGTGCCCCTGTCCGAGGCATCTCCACAGCCTCAGCGCCGGGCAGGCCGGCAACGATGCGGCGAGGCGAATCGTAAAGGTTGTTGTGGCGGCCCAGGTAGCAGGAGTCGTGGTAGGTGATCTTCTGGGCCAGAGCCTCCTGCGGCTTCAGCGTGCCTTGCTTGACGAGCTGAGCGAACAAGTCGGCGTGATGGATCACTTCGAAATGGCCATCGAACTGGGGGTATTCGTTCTTGAAGGTGTTGAAGCCATGGGGGCAGCTGGCGATGATCTTCTTAACGCCCTTAGTATTGAATAGCTCGATGTTCTGCTGGGCCTGGAGCATGAAGAGGTACTCGTTGCCAAGGCGGCGAGCGGGGTCGCCACAGCAGCCCTCCTCCGCTCCCAGAACGCCGTAGCTCACTCCGGCCTGGTTCAGCAGCCTGACGATGGCCTTGGTGGTCAAGACATTCCGCTCGGACAAAGCGCCGGTGCAGCCTACCCAGAACAGGTACTCCTGGCTGCCGTCGAACATGGGCACGTCGCCCATCTCCTCGATCCAGGAAGTGCGACCAAGAGGGGTGCCCCGCCAGGGGTGACCGCGCTGCTCCAGCTGCATGAGGGTGGCCTGGGCCGTCTCCGGCATGCGGGCCTCGTCCATCACCAGGTAGCGGCGAACGTCCATGATCGCCTGGATGTGCTCGATGAACACCGGACATTCGTACTGGCAGGCACCGCAGGTAACGCAGTCCCATATGGGGTTGAAGCCCATAGCTTCCGTCAGCGGCACGCCGCGCTCGCCGGTGACATTGATGTTAAGCACGGGTACCGGCAGGAGATCCGATGCGTTCACCAGCAGTTGCTGGCGGAGCTGGTGGGAGATCTCCTTGGGAGACAGCTCCTTGCCGGTGTTGTAGGCGGGACAGGCCTCCTGGCAGCGGCCGCACTCGGTGCAGGTGTAGCCGTCCAGGAGCTGCTTCCAGGTGTAGTCCTGGATACGTCCGACGCCGAACACCTCCTGCTCCTCCAGGTTGGGGATGGGCTGGAGGACACCGGTGGGCTGAAGGCGGCGGAAGAAGACGTTGGGAGCGGCGGTAAATATGTGCAGGTGCTTGGAGTAGGGGAGGAAGTTCAGGAAGAGCAGGAAGTCCAGCAGGTGGGCGTACCAGAAGGTGGTGTGCCAGGCTTTGAGGACATCCACGTCGGTGCCTTTGAACGTCTCGGCCATGGCGTTGGAGAAGAAGGCCCGCTCGCTGTGAGAGAAGGGCTCAATGGCGATCTGGAAGGCGACAGCGAACAGGTCGGTGATCATCAAGATGCCGATGAAGCCGAGGATGATGCGGGCGTCCCAGTTCAGGGAGAGACGGGGCGGCTTGTAGATCTCACGGCGGGCCAGGGCCATGACCACCCCAATGAGCGTCAGGATCTCGAAGGCCTGCATCACCGGGAAGTAGGCCAGCCAGGGCGCGCTGGCCCAGGACATGAAGCTCAGGTCGTCGCTGAAACCTTCCAGAAAGAAGTTGATGGTGTTGAGCTGGAAGGTCATGAAGCCCCAGAAGATAGCCAGGTGAAGAACGCCCGAGTACCAGTAGCGGGGACGAATGACGCGCCAGATGACTAGCACCAGCGGCACGAAGGAGACTATGCGCTCCCAAAGGCGGTCGAGGCGCAAATCGGGTTTGCCCAGGAGGAGAAGGTAGATGCGAACGTAAGCACTATAGGCAAAGAAAACTAAGGCAGAGACAAATATGAGGTAGAAGAATACGTTACCAGGGAACTGGACAGAGGGCGCCATCCGCTACTCCTTCCAACACCAAGGTCGTCGCCATAGTGGATGCCAGAGGTCGCTCCATCAGTGTGAAACCGTTCACCATCATAGCGTCCGCCCAAGTGAGGGTCAACAGTGCGGCTAGGGCGTGGGCGCGCCGTAGAGTCTGCGGAGATCTGTCTTCAGCACCTTGCCCAGATAGTTGCGAGGCAGCTCATCTACAAACGTCACGTATTTTGGCGCCTTGAAGCTGGCCATGCGGCTCCTGGCGTACTGCATGATCTCATCGGCGGTGGCCGACTCCCCCGGCTTGAGGACGACGATGGCCTTCACCTCCTCACCCCACTCCAAGTGGGGAACGCCGATGACCGCCGCCTCCCCGATCTTGGGGTGCTGCTCCAGGACGGTCTCGATCTCGCCGGGGGAGATGTTCTCCCCTCCGCGGATGATCAGGTCCTTGGTGCGCCCGGTGATGAACACGTAGCCACCCCCGTCCATCCAGCCGACGTCGCCGGTGTGCAGCCAGCCATCGACCAGAGCCTCGGCTGTCTCTTCATCCCGCTTCCAGTAGCCGGTCATCAGGCGGGCCCCCTGGGCCACGATCTCCCCCTCCTGGCCGGGCGCCAGGATGTTGCCCTCAGGGTCCATGATGGCGATCTGCACATCCTCCATCGCCCGCCCTACCGACTTCAGGCGCTCCAGCTTTCTCTGCTTCTCCTCCTCTGTGCCCTCGATGATGTGGTCCTCAGGGCCAAGGTAGGTGATGGTGGAGGTGCTCTCCGTCTGACCATAGGCGTTCATCAGGCCGCACTTGAACACATCCACCGCCTTGCGGACCACCTCGTAGGGCATGGGAGCAGCGCCGTAGGCCAGAAGCTTGAGGGAACTAAGGTCGTACTTGTCGAAGTCCGGCTCTTCCATGATCCGGCTGAGCATAGTAGGCACCACGAAGCTGTGGGTGACCCGCTCGCTCTGCACTGCCTCCAGCCAGGCGTGAGGTTCGAACTGCGGCAACACCACCAGGGTACGCCCTCCCCAGATGGATGACATGATGGCCGTGGCCCCAGCGACGTGGTAGACGGGCACCGACAGCATCGTGATGTCGTGCGTCTCGGGGTTGGCGGGCTCGACGGTGTTGGTCACGTATACCGAGAGGCTGAGATAGGTGAGGACGACGCCCTTGGGCATAGCGGTAGTGCCGCTGGTGTACAAGAGGACGGTGGGGTCATTGTCGTCGACCTCCACGAACACCTCCTCGGGCTCGTATCTGGCGATGACGTCCTCGTAGTTCTGCATCCCCTGGGGGCGGCCGTCGTAGCAAATGAAGTGGCGGACGCCCCTTAGCTCGGGCCGTATGGAGGCGATGAGTTCCAGATAGCGCTCTCCGACGAAGAGGATCGAGGCCTCGGAGTTGTTCACAATGTAGGTCAGCTCTTCTCTCTTGGCTCGATAGTTGATGGGAACGAATACCGCCCCCAGCTTGGCGCAGGCGTAGTAGACCTCGACGGATCGATGGGAGTTGAGGGCCATGACGGCCACCTTCTGGCCGCTCTCCACACCCAGGTCCGTGAGGGCGTTAGCCAGGCGATTGACCCGCTCCTGCACCTGCAGGTAGGTAAGACGGGTGCCGTTGCAGACCAGCGCTTCCCGCTCAGGCACGATGGAAGCGCTGATCGTCAGGAACTCGGCGGTATTCATCTCCCCTCCCTTCGACTCCTGGTTCCTACACCCCCGCGAACTGCGGCGCCCTGCCCTCTCGCTGGGCCTTGATGCCCTCGCGGGCATCCTGGCTGGCGAGAACCAGGCGGGCCAGGCGAGCCTCCAGGGCCAGGCCCTCGGCCAGGGGCAGATCCAGGCCCTCGGTCACCGCCTTCTTGGCGTGTCGCAGCGCCAGCGGCCCGCGTGTCATTAGCCGGCGGGCCAGCGCCTCGGCCTCAGCGTAGAGGCGGCGGCGGGGCACCACCCGCTGCACCAGGCCGATGCGCAGGGCCTCCTGGGCATCGATGGCATCGCCAGACAGGATGAGGCCCATGGCCAGCCCCGGGCTGACGGTGCGGGGAAGGAGCTGTGTACCTCCAGCCGAGGGGATGTAAGCCAGGCTGACCTCCGGCAGGCCCAGACGAGCATCGTCGGCGGCGATGCGCAGGTCGCAGCACATGCTCAGCTCGATACCGGCCCCGAGGACGAAGCCGTGGACGGCCGCGATGAGAGGCTTCTCGATGGCCAGCATGTAGCCCCACAGATCGCGCTCCCGGCGCGCCCGTCGCGCTTCCACCACCGAAGGAGCTGTGCCGAACTCGCTGATGTCGGCGCCGGCGGAGAAGGCTCGCTCTCCCGCACCCCTGAAGATGGCCACCGCCACATCGGGGTCGTCCTCCAAAGCATGGAGAGCCTGCCACAGCTCGTCGCGCATCTCCATGTTCAGGGCGTTGAGGACGTCGGGCCGGTTGAGGGTGACCCAGGCGACGCCGTCGTCCTTCTCGTAGACCAGAGCTTCAGAGTTCATGCTACTTCTTGCTGTACTCAGGCGCAGCGCCGAACGCGGTCGTGATGCTATCGTCCGTGGAACCGCGGCGACCGCTTGTCCAGAAAGGCACGTACGCCCTCGGCCCGATCTTCGGTGGTTTGGAGGATTATGGTCAAGTCCGTCTCCAGGCGCAGAGCCTGCTCCAGGGTCATGTCCAGGCCTTTGCTCACCGCTTCCTTGGCGTAGCGCACAGCGATCGGCCCGCGCGCGGCGATTCGCTCGGCCAGAGCAGTGGCCTCGGCCGTGAGCCTCTCGCGGGGCACCACCTGGCTCACCAAGCCGACGCGATGGGCCTCCTGGGCACCGATGGGCTCCGCTGTGAGGATCAGCTCCAGGGCTTTGCTTGCCCCGCCCGACGATGCGAGCCAGGCGCTGGCTGCCGCCGCCCATGGGTATCAAGCCCCAGGAGGTCTCGGGCAGGGCGAAATGGGCCTCGGCGCAGGCCAGGCGGATGTCGCAGGCCAGGGCCAGCTCCAGGCCAGCGCTGATGGCATCACCGTTGATGGCGCAGATGACCGGCTTCGAGAGCTGAGGCAGGCAATCGAAGGCGTGGCCCAGGAAATCCCGGCGGGCTGGCTTCCTCTCGGCGGCCAGCAGCGACATATCCCATCCCAAGGAAAAGACCGATGCCTGCCCACCGCTGAGGATGGCCACCCGCACCTGGGGGTCGTCGTTTATCTCCGCGCAGGCGGCCGCCAGCTCTTGCAGCAGTCGCTCATCGATACGGTTTCCCTGCTCGGGACGCTGCAAATCGAGGTGGGCGACAGTGTCGCGCTTCGAGAGACCGATGGTCTGATAAGGCATCGCCGCTTCCAGCGTCGGCTATGGTAGCAAGGCCCACAAACGGTGTCAATGAAGCCAAGCTCCCCGTTGCAATCAGGGCAACGGACGTTGTATCATCCGCGCCGGACGCGCCCGCTCCTGCCAAGGGAGCAATGAGCGCTTGGGAAGGGCAGAGATCGCGTGGACCTGGGATTGAAGGGCAAAGTGGCCATCATCACCGGCGCCAGCCGCGGCATCGGCCGGGCGATCGCCCTCGGCCTGGCCGACGAGGGCTGCAACGTCGCCTTCTGCGCCCGCGGGCAGGAGCGACTGCAGGAGACGGCGAAGGAGATCGAGGCCAAGGGCGTGCGCGTGCTGGCGGTGGAGGCCGACGTCACCAAGGCCGAGGACACGGAGCGGCTGGTGCAGGCCACCGTCGACGCCTTCGGCCGCATCGATATCCTGGTGAACAACGTGGACGGCGCGGTAGCCGCCGACTCGGACGAGGCCTGGCAGGCCACCTTCGAGACGATCCTTCTGACGGCCACCCGCGCCACCCGCCTGGTCATCCCCCACATGCAGCGAGCGGGCAGCGGAGCGATAGTGCACATCGCCTCCATCTGGGGCCGCGAGTCGGGCGGCAATATCACCTACAACGCGCTGAAGGCGGCGATGATCAGCCACGCCAAGGCGATGGCCCTGGAGCTTGCTCCCCAGAACATCCGCGTGAACTCGGTGGCCCCCGGCAGCACCAGCCACCCCGGCGGCTCCTGGTGGCGGCGCCAGCAGGAGGACCCCGAGGAGATGGCCCAATTCGTGCGCCAGAACATCCCCATGGGCCGCTTCGGCACCGCCGAGGAGGTGGCCAATGTGGTGGTCTTCCTGGTATCGGAGCGGGCTAGCTGGGTGACCGGCGCCTGCGTGAACGTGGACGGCGGCCAGAGCCGGTCGAATATCTGATCGAGCGGAGGAAAGGCATGAGGCGTCAGCGTCCAAGCTGCCACAGGGTCCTGGCGCTGTCTGTCTTCGTTTTGACGGCGGTGGCTCTGGCAGCCTGCGGCGGCGAGGAGGAAGCCACGCCCACAGCGGCACCTGCGGCCAGCCCGACGGCGATGGCCACTCCTACGCCAGAGCCCTCTCCCACGGCAGCACCAACCCTGCCCCCTTCACCCACCCTTCCGCCCAGCGGAGAGACGCCGGCGCTTATGCCCTCCTGGCAGACCGCCGCTCCCAGGGCGCCGGCGCCCATCGGGCAGGTGGTGGAGCTAGGTATCAGGAACAAGAACGGCGCTCCCGGCGAGACCTACGCCATCGGCGTGCAGGTGAACCTGCCGGACGGCTCGCCGGTGAACATGGAGGGCGAGGTCGTCGGCGACGGGTGGGCCTACTTCTCCCTGGCCGAGACAAGCCTGCCGGGCACCTACACCGTCTACTTCGGCCTGCCCCAGAGCGACCTCATATATGCACAGGACTTCTTCAAGGTTCAGGAGCCGGAACCGCCGCCGGGGACCGATTTCACCACCCTTACGTGGCAGACCTCCGCCCCCAGGGTGGCGGTGGGCATCGGCGAAGTGGTGGAACTGGGGCTGCGTAATAAGTTCGGCGAGCCAGGCGAATGCTATGACTTCCTGATGGAAGTGTACGACCCGATGGACGGCTACTCCTCTGGAGAGGCTACCGTTTGCGCCGACGAGTGGGCGTACCTGCCCTACGAGGACACTTTCCTCTCCGGCACTTACTATGTCTTCTTTTGGATAGAGGACCAGCTTATCGCTCAGGACTCCTTCGAGGTGAGCGAGTACTAGAGCGGTAGCCCTAGACGTGGCTCAGCGCCCCACCCTCGATGAAGATGACCTGGCCGGTGACGAAATCGGAGGCATCGGAAGCCAGGTAGACGGACAGGCCTGCCATCTCCTGCGAGCGCGCCAGGCGACGCATGGGCAGGTAGCGCTCGAGGGACGCCTTCAGCGCCTCATCACCGCCGATGCCGGGCACATCGTCCAGAAAGCCGACGCCGATGCAGTTCACGTTGATGCCCTCGCGGGCCCACTCCAGAGCGAGGGCGCGGGTCATATTGATCACCCCCGCCTTGGCCGCGCAGTAGGCGGCGCCGTTGATAACCCCCCGCTCGCCGAGCAGAGAGCTTACGTTGATGACCCTCCCCTTGCCCTGGCGAAGCATGACCGGAGCGGCCGCGCGGGTGGCCAGGAATACCGCCGTGAGGTTGGCGGCCAGCACCCGCTGCCACTCGTCGTCGGCGACCTCGGCCAGAGGCTTGGCGAAGGGCAGGTCAGGGTTGTTCACCAGGATGTGCAGGCCGCCCAGTTCGTCAACCGCTCGCTGGACGACCGCATCGACCTGAGAGGCGTCGGTGACGTCGATGGCGGCGGCGAAGCCACGGCGGCCGATGGCCCGCACTTCAGCCGCCGTGGAATTGGCGGCCTCTTCTTCCTGCTCGCCCCGAGTGCAGGATGTCACCGCGACGTCGGCGCCCGCTTCGGCGAGGGCTACGGCCAGCGCTCGTCCGAGGGCGGTCGCTCCGCCGACAACCAGGGCCACCTTGCCGGTCAGCTCGAACTCCTTCGGGGTCATGGGACACCTCTCACAGGGGAATGATGGGCGCCAGGCCGGTAGGAGCCTGGCCGCCGGCCGTGCCACCGCCGTCCACCACCAGCGTCTCGCCGGTCATATGGCTCGATAGCTCGGAGCAGAGGAAGACCAGCGCCGGCCCCAGCTCTTCGGCACGGCCGAGGCGGCCCATCGGAATGAACTTGCCGCCGCGGAAGAACTGGGCCATCTGCTCGGTTTGAGGGAACACGCCGGGGGCGATGCAGTTGGCCTGGATGTTGTCGCGGGCGTAGGCGAGGGCCAGAGAGCGCGTGAAGTTAATGAGGCCCGCCTTGGCCGAGGCGTACACGTAGTCGCGGGGGTCTCCCCGCAGGCCATAGCCGGAGGAGATATTGACGATCTTGCCGCCGCCCTGGCGGACCAGGTGAGGAATGACCGCCCGAGTGCAATAAAAGGCGCTGGTGAGGTTGGTGTCTATTCCCACTCGCCACTCGTCGTCGGTGAGGTCGGGCAGGGCCTTGGCGTAGCCAGCGGTGGCGCCGCCGGCGTTATTGACCAGGATGTCAACCCGGCTGAACTCGGCGACGGCCCGCTCCACCATGGCGTTCACCTGGGCGGAGTCGGTGACATCGGTGGGGGCAACCAGGCAACGGCGGCCCCTGGCCCGCACCTGCTGGGCCGTCTCTTCGAGCTGGCCCTGGGTGCGAGCGGCCGCCACGATATCGGCGCCTGCCTCGGCCAGGGCGATGGACATCGCCCGGCCCAGATGACGGCCAGCGCCGGTGACGATAGCTACCTTACCGTCCAGGCGCAGTTTGTCAAGAATCACGCTATAGCTCTCGTCCGCCGCCGCGAATCAGGAGCCGCGGCCTGCCCAGGCCGGCAGGCTATCGATGTAGTGCGCCCGCTGCTCGGCCTCCTCACGGCTCAGCTTGCCGAACCCCGGAACCATGCCAGCCACGAGGGCCTGAACAAGGCCTTCGAAGACCTCATCGTAGGTCCTGAAGCTTCCATCGGGGTTCGTGCAATACTTGCAGCGAGGGTTGCTAACGTCGCCTCCTCCGTGTTCCTCGGCCGTCTGCATCGGCATGCCGCAGGCCTCACACACAGGCGCTTGCTGCGTAGCCATAGCACCACCTCCTACTTTTTTGTCCTCTGCAATATTTCCTTTCCAGCATGGAATCCACGCCCTAATCTCTTTCCTAGAGCCCAATACTCACGGACTTCAGCACAATACACAAGTGGGTTCACTTTGGGAATATCTATCTTTGCTCTATTTGAAGGACTCACCTTATCCACGTCAATATGGGTCTCAACTATTTCTCCCAAGATCAGAACCCAGTCTCCTAATACAATTTCCTGTGTCACCCGACACTCCATGTTGTATGGACATTCCTCAATTATCGGAGTATTAACTCTTGAACTCTTGTTAGGAGTAAACCCAATATCATCAAACTTGTTCCTATTTCTTCCCGTGACCAGACCACAATAATCGGTTTCTCTGAAGCAATCTGCTGACGGAATATTGACAGTAAACTCCTTTGATTTTCTGATTATCTCCAATGAGTAGCGGGTCTTCTCCAATGAAATACCAACGGTCGGAGGTGTAGACCCCACAATTCCAATCCAAGCTACCGTAATGATGTTAACCTTATCTTCTATCCCACTTACAATCAGCGCGGCAGGAACTGGGAAGAACGCGTCAGATGGGCCGAGTTGCCTTTTCATTTTGTCTCCTCAGTTCAATGTGCAGATTTCAGCCTCCATACGGGTTCGTGCAATACTTGCAACGAGGTTTGCCAGTGGCGCCCCCTCCATGATCCTCAGCCGTCTGCTCTTCAGCGAGCCCCATTCTAGACACACCTCTCGCCGGCCGTCTAGACTGAGGGTCGAAATGAAGGTTCGCCTCTCTTACGGACGCCAGGGTCTAGAGGTCGAGCTGCCGGAGCAGGCCCAGGTGCTCCTCCCCAAGCGCCTGCCCGCTCTGGCCCAGCCGGAGGAGGCCGTGCGCCAGGCCCTGCGCCAGCCCATCGGCTCGCCGCCGCTGGCCGAGCTGGTGCAACCCGCCCATACGGCGGCCATCGTCTTCAGTGACATCACCCGCCCGACGCCCAACCACATCCTCCTCCCCGCCATCCTCGGCGAGCTCGCTGCCAAGGGCGTGCCCGAAGAGAACGTCACCCTCATCAACGCCACCGGCATGCATCGCTTCAACACTCGCGAGGATCTGATAGCAATGCTGGGGCAGGAGGTAGTCGACCGCTATCGCATCGTTCAGCACGACGCCAGAGACAAGGGACAACAGGCCTTCCTCTCCAAGAACGCGCGCGGGGCGGAGATCTGGGTCAACGGCGACTACATGCGGGCGAACGTCAGAATCCTCACCGGCTTCGTGGAGCCCCACATCTTCGCCGGCTATTCCGGCGGCGGCAAGTCGGTCCTGCCGGGCATCGCCGGCGCCGAGACGATCATGAGCAACCACGGCGGCCCGATGCTCGCCGACCCGAAGGCCACCTGGGGCCAGGCGGAAGGGAACCCCGTGTTCGAGGAAGCGCGGCAGGTGGCTCTCGCCACGCAGCCGTCCTTCATCGTCAACGTCACCCTCAACGAGCACAAGGAGGTCATGGGCGTGTTCGCCGGGGAGATGGCCCAGGCCCACGATGCCGGCATCGCCTTCGCCGAGAAGGCCTACCTGCAGTCCGTGCCTCAGCGGTACGACATCGTGGTGGCCACCAACATGGGCTATCCGGCGGACATCAATCTCTACCAGTCGGTCAAGGGGATGTCGGTGGCCGCCCAAGCGGTGAAGGAGGGCGGCACCAT
>LJUA01000044.1 GCA_001303545.1 Dehalococcoidia bacterium SM23_28_2 | reverse complement strand
GGGATGGTGTCGTTGTCGTCGTCCTCATCACAGGCGTCGCCCAGGCTGTCCCAATCGTGGTTGGCCTGGTCGGGGTTCACGATGTCGGGACAGTTGTCGCAGGCATCAGCTACTCCGTCGCCGTCGGTGTCCTCCTGCCCAGGGTTGTAGTTGAGGGGACAGTTATCGTCACAATTGGTGGTCTGGCCACCGGCGCAAGGGTTATCGCCGGCTACACCGCTGCTATCGCCATCGTCGAGGATGGTGTCGCCGTCGATGTCGGCATCGCAGACGTCGCCCACTCCGTCGCCATCGGTGTCCTTCTGGTCAGGATTGGCATCGTCAGGACAGTTGTCGCAGGCATCACCGTCGCCATCGCCATCGGTGTCGGCCTGGTCGGGATTCGCGACCACAGAGCAATTGTCGCAGACGTTCCCCAGTCCGTCGCCGTCGGGGTCCTGCTGCCCAGGATTGTAGTTGTCGGGGCAGTTGTCACAGGCGTCGCCCACTCCGTCGAACCAGGGCCAGCCGAAAAGATACCAAGGATCGGTGTCGGCCTGGTCGGGATTGGCGACCATAGGGCAGTTGTCCTGAGCGTCAGGGACGGTGTCACCGTCTGAGTCTGGCTCTGCTCGAACGCCCTGGGTCAGCATCAGCAGCACCGTCACCAGAACCATGGTCAGTATCGCTACGCATACGGAACGCATCTAGCTACCTCCAGCGATCCAAACATTTCCCTGTATTCCCTGTCGTTCTATTGATGTTCAGGAGGTACGCATTGTCGTGTAGACTCCTGACTCTTCCGTCTATATCTGGCACTTTGCTGACTTTATAGCCTATCATCCAGATGCTAAAGCCCTACACGCCCCGATCCTAGTCGATCTTGGTCGCTTGTCAAGCCCATACGTGGACAAAGCTCAACTATCTTTCGAGTTTTTTTATTCTTCAATGAAGCCCGCGCCCGGCTTCTCCCTCCTTGATGGGCCCCGGACACAAAGCCGACCGCACTACTTTGCTGGGCGCGCGGTTTCAGCAGCCTGCCGCCGCACAACCTGCTAAGATACTGGTAGCCAGAAGAGCGTCCTCTCCCTTGTATTTGAGGGCGCCGATAGAAATCGAACTTCACGGCGTCTTACTCTGAGACTAGACGACCAGGTTTCCGGCACCCCTCTGAGCTGGATTCCCCAGTTCGACATCAGGTGAGACCATCTAGTGGGCTATACTGGTGGGCCACGGAGGTAAGACCTGTCCACGGGGATGCGAGCGGAATCCGAACCCGTGACTCTCGGATTGAGAGCCCGGCGCTCTTGCGATGACCGAGCCTCGACGACCTGCCCGAGAAGGCAAACGCCCACCGTGACGCTACAGGCGCGGATGCCTTGCCAGGTGGCCAAGGTAGCCGACCAGTTTCGCTGACTCCACGGCAAGGGGCCTGATCCGACTCACCTGCCGGCGACCCCAGGTGATCCATCTTCGCGCCCAGAACCACGATATGGCTGCCGCTCCAACAGTCCCCATGAACCCCAGCACGGCGAAATAGCCCCAGGACCATTCCAGCTCCGGCATGTTCTCAAAGTTCATGCCGTAGATGCCAGCCAGTAGGGTAAGGGGCAGGAAGATGGAGGCCATCATGGACAAGACCTTCATCGTCTCGTTCTGCTGGATCGAGACAGACGACAGGTAGGTGGTGAGAGCATTGTCGGCTCTTTCCCGCAGGGTTTGGTTCAGGTCTTCGATGCGCACTATGTGGTCGTAGATGTCCCGATAGAATATCTGGGCCTCCTCTGCGATGACCGAGAGCCTGCCGCCGCTCAGGCGATTCATGATCTCCCGCTGGGGGGCCATAACCCGATGTATTTGCAGAGTCGAGCGCTTCAGCTGCATAACAGCCTCCAGGGTTGACTGCTGAGGGCCCCGAATCGCCTCCTCTTCAATGTCGTCCGCAATGTCGCTCATCCTGTCGACGGTTGGTAGTACGTTGTCTACCAGCGCGTCGATCAGAGCGTGCGCCAGGAAATCTGACCCACGGCTCATGAGGCGGCCGTCCTCTTCCACAAGCTTGGCGACGGACTGAACGCTGTGGAGGGGGACACGGTGGCTGCTTACCACAAAGTGGGTGCCCAGGAAGACGAAGAACTCCGTGGTCTCCACGACTTTGGACACCGATGTGTAGTCGATACCGTGGACTATGATGAAGAGATGATCGCCAAAGTCATCGATCTTTGGGGCGTGGAGTTGCGTGCTCAGGCAGTCCTCGAGGGCGAGATGGTGGAAGTCGAACGCTCGCTCCAAGAAGTCGACGTCTTCTTCTGTAGTGCCCTCTACATCGACCCAAAGCAAGCCCTTCTTGGATTCGAATGCCGCTCGAACTTGCTGTTCATTGAGCTCGCGACGCAGGATGCCCTCTGGGGTAAGATAGTACGTCTTGAACGGCATGGTTCACCTCCCGATCGCTGTACGCTTGCGCTTCCTAATGTCGATAGTCAATTATAGCGGGGTGATTGGCAGGCTCCCTTACTGGGCAGCGGGATTACGATAGGATGGAAGAGCAATCCTTCTATCAGCTACTACTCATATCGGGGCTTGCAGTTCTTGTCCCCATTATCGCCGTCCGCACTCCAGGCCGGCTTCTGCCCGCACTTGTTGGAGAGATCATCGCGGGCACGATTATCGGCACCAGCGGTCTGGACCTCATCGACCCGACGCCGGTGTTGGAGTTCTTGGCTCAATTTGGCTTCGCCTACCTGATGTTCCTCTCAGGCCTAGAGCTCGACCCGCATCTCCTGGCTGCGCCAAGCGACGCGTCGCAGCGTGGCCCCAAGGCTGTGCTCGGTTCCCCTCTTGGCTCGGGCTTGGTGATCCTGGCGGGCACGCTGGCTATCACCTTCTTCGGCGTGGCCATGCTCGAAGTGAGCGGTCTCGCGCCAGACCTGTGGCTCACCACTCTAATCCTCTCCACCACATCTGTTGGAGTAGTCGTGCCCACTCTGAAGGAGAGAGGCCTCGCTGCCAGACCGTACGGCCAGGCCCTTCTTGTGGCTGCTTTCCTGGCCGACTTCGTCACCCTGCTTTTCATCAGCGCCTTTGCCGTCGTCAAACGGGAAGGCCCCAATGTGGAGTTGGCTCTCATCCTCGCCCTTCCGATCGCTTTCCTCCTGGTGTATCGCCTGGGAGCTGCCCTCGGTCGCTATCGCGTGGTGTCCCGGACCGTGGAAGAACTGGCCCACGCCACGGCTCAGGTCCAAGTGCGCGGTGCCCTCGCGCTCATGCTGGCCTTCGTTGTCCTCGCTGAGACCATCGGCTCCGAGCTCATCCTTGGCTCCTTCGTAGCTGGCGTCATAGTGTCCCTTCTATCCCCTGAAGAAGGCACGTCTCTGCGCATAAAGCTCGATGCTATCGGCTATGGTTTCTTCATCCCAATCTTCTTCATCAACGTGGGCGTGGGCCTGGATTTGGGCGCCCTGTCCGGTTCCGCCAATGAACTCAGTCTCCTCCCCATCTTCCTGGCTATAGGCTATGCATCCAAGGTCGTGCCCTCCCTTGTCTTGCGGACTCGCTTTTCTTGGCAAGAAACGCTGGCGGGCGGTTTTCTCCTCAGCTCCCGTCTCAGCCTGATCATCGCAGCCTCCCTCATCGGCCAGGAGTTGGGCATTATCACTCCGGGCGTCAACTCGGCCATCGTCATCGTCGCCGCCGTCACTTCCTCTCTGTCCCCTATGGTCTTCTCCCGGCTCATGCAGATGCCAGCTCAAAAGGTGGGCGCCGTTATCATCGTCGGTGCCGGGGAGACCGGCCGCTCTCTTGGTTCTCGTCTCTCCGCCCACGGCTCTTATGTCACCCTTATCGAGCCCGATGATGAGGCGGCTGAAGGGGCCCGTCGCGACGGCTTATCTGTCGTCCAGGGTCGCGGCGATACGATCTCGGTCCTCCGCGAGGCCGGCGCCGATTCGGCCTCGGCGCTGGTGACTGTCACCGCTGACGATGCGTACAACCTCAGGGTCTGCAAATTGGCCAGGGAAAGGTTCGGCATCTCTCAACTGGCCGCCCGAGTGAGTGATCCAGACAACCGAAAGGACTTCATCGCGGCAGGCATACGGAGCGTGGCTGTTCCGCTGTCCACCTCCGCCGCTCTGGAAAACGCTATCCTGCGCCCTAATCTGTTCCAGATCCTCACAGACCGACCCAAGGAGTACGATGTGCTGGAGGTCGTCCTGCGCAACCGTGCCCTTGTGGGCAAACGACTCAGGGACATCCGCCTTCCAGGTAATTGCCTGGTGCTGCTCATTCGCCGCGACGGGGAACTGGTGACTCCCCGCGGCTCTACCGTCCTTCAGGACTGGGACAGCCTTACGCTGGCCGGCGACCGCGATTCGGTGGTGGAAACGGCTCAATTGCTGCAGAGCCGATCGAGCGACTAGGCCTTGCTCAGCACGTGTGCGGATCGCCAGTCCGGCCCCTGCTTCCCAGTGATGCTGCCCACGACAACACATGATCGCGGCGGCTGCCGAGGGACCGATACTGCCTAGGTACAGACGCCCAGCCAGACCTGGCGGTAGGAAACAAGAAGGAAACCAGCTAAAATGAAAGGCCGAGGGAAGCCGGAGATGCAGAGCGGCAACGAGCGGACACGGGTGGTCATTGAGAGCGTGCGGCCGGAGGTCGATGCCGGCCGTTTCCCCATCAAGCGCATAGTCGGCGAGAAGGTCGTCGTCGAGGCGGACGTCTTCGCGGACGGCCATGAGGCGCTCTCCTGTGTCCTGCTGCATCGCAGGGAGGGTACTCCACGATGGACCGAGGTCCCCATGGAGCCCCTGGTGAACGACCGCTGGCGCGGGGAGTTCACGGTCACAGAGCTTGGACGCTACCGCTATACCCTCCAGGCGTGGATCGAGCCGTTCCAGTCCTGGCAACGGGACTTGCAGAAGAAGGTCGACGCTGGACAGGACATTTCCGTCGAGCTAGTGGTGGGGGCTGAGCTACTGCGGAGCGTGCGCAGCCGGGCCTCCGCCGATGACAAGAAGCAGCTCGAGTCGGCCGCTGCCACTCTCACCCGCAAAGGGAGAGCGGAACGCAAGGTCCACGTGGCCCTCGATGAGCAGTTGGCCAAGTTGGTGGCCCGCTACTCCGAGAGGCGCTTCGCCACTACCTACCAGCGGGAGCTGACGGTAGTGGTCGACCGCGAACGGGCCCGCTTCAGCACCTGGTACGAGATGTTTCCTCACTCTTGTGCCCCCAAGCCGGGCCGTCATGGCACGTTCAAGGACTGCGAAGAGCGGCTAGCTTACGTTGCGGCTATGGGTTTTGATGTGCTCTACCTCCCCCCGATCCACCCCGTCGGCCACACCCACCGAAAGGGGAAGAACAACTCCCCGTTGGCGGGCGCCAAAGACCCGGGCAGCCCCTGGGCCATCGGCTCGGAGGAGGGTGGGCATAAGGCCGTGAACCCCCTACTGGGAACACTCGAGGACTTTCGCCGGCTCATGGACAAGGCCAAGGAGACTGACATCGAGATCGCCTTAGACATCTCCTTTCAGTGCTCGCCCGACCATCCCTACGTCCGGGAGCACCCGGAGTGGTTCCGCTGGCGTCCAGATGGCACGCTGCAGTACGCTGAGAACCCACCCAAGAAGTACGAGGATATCTACCCGTTCGACTTCGAAACGGAGGACTGGCAGGAGCTGTGGCAGGAACTGAAGAGCATCGTCCTCTTCTGGATCGAGCAGGGGGTGCGCATCTTCCGCGTCGACAACCCCCACACGAAGCCTTTTGACTTCTGGGAGCGGCTGATCGACGAGGTCAAGCGGGACTATCCGGAAGTTATCTTCCTGTCGGAGGCCTTCACCCGCCCCAAGATCATGTATCGCCTAGCCAAGCTCGGCTTCAGCCAGTCTTACACCTACTTCGCCTGGCGCAATGCCAACTGGGAGCTCAGCCAGTACTTCACGGAGCTGACCCAGATGGATGTCCGCGAGTACTTCCGGCCTAATCTCTGGCCCAACACGCCTGATATCCTGACGGAGTACCTCCAGTCCGGCGGACGACCGGCCTTCGTGACGCGCCTGGTGCTTGCAGCCACTCTGGGAGCCAGCTACGGGATCTACGGACCAGCCTTCGAGCTCTGCGAAAACCGGCCGCGGCAGCGCGGCAGTGAAGAGTATCTAGATGCGGAGAAGTACGAGATCAAGCATTGGCAACTCGACAGGCCGGATAGCCTGAAAGACTTCATCGCCCGCGTGAACCGCATCCGTAAAGAAAACCCGGCACTCCAAAACGATTGGAGCTTGTCGTTCCACCAGGTGGACAATGAGCAGCTCATCTGCTACAGCAAGGGGACAGAGGACCTCAAGAACGTTATCGTCGTCGTAGTCAACCTGGACCCTCACTACACGCAGTCCGGCTGGGTGGAGCTTGACCTGGACAAGTTGGGAGTCGACACTCACCAGCCTTACGAGATGCACGACTTGCTGGCCGACGCCCGCTACCTCTGGCAGGGGCAGCGCAATTACGTCGACATCAATCCGCACGTAGTGCCGGCGCACATTTTCCGGTTGCGGACGCAGACTCGCAGAGGAAAAGACTTCGAATAGCATGTGTGACGAGCGAGGTGAGTGACGGGTGCGTCGGAGTGACACGGGTTACAGGTTGGAGGACGATCCGCTCTGGTACAAGGACGCCATCATCTACGAGCTCCATGTGCGGGCGTTCCACGATAGCGACGCCGACGGCGTGGGCGACTTCCAGGGCCTGACACAGAAACTGGACTATCTTCAGGACCTGGGAGTGACGGCGATCTGGCTCCTGCCCTTCTACCCCTCCCCCCTGAAGGATGACGGCTACGACATTTCCGACTACATCGGTGTCCACCCGGACTACGGCACCCTGCGAGACTTTCAGGCGTTCCTGCGAGCAGCACATCGGAGAGGCTTGCGCGTGATCACGGAGCTGGTCCTTAACCATACCTCTGACCAGCACGGATGGTTCCAGTCGTCGCGCCGCGCTCCGGCCGGCAGCAGCCGCCGGAATTCCTACGTGTGGAGCGACAGCCACGACAAGTACAGCGAGGCGCGGATAATATTCAAGGACTTCGAGCCCTCCAATTGGGCCTGGGACTCGGTCGCTAAGGCCTACTACTGGCATCGCTTCTACGCTCATCAGCCCGACCTCAACTTCGATAGCCCTCGCGTTCGCCGAGCCGTCCTCAGCGTGGTGGACTTCTGGCTGGGGATGGGCGTGGACGGTGTGCGGTTGGACGCCGTGCCCTATCTCTACGAGCGGGATGGCACCAACTGCGAGAACCTGCCGGAGACGCACGGGTTCTTGAGGGAGCTCCGACATCGTGTCGACGAGAGGTTCAAGAACCGTATGCTGCTGGCCGAGGCTAACCAGTGGCCTGAGGACGCTGCCGCCTACTTCGGGAACGGAGACGAGGCTCACATGGCGTTCCATTTTCCCGTCATGCCGCGCTTGTTCATGGCGATACGCATGGAAGACCGCTTCCCCTGCCAATGGGCACTCTTTCTGCGCAACCACGATGAGATGACCCTAGAGATGGTCACGGACGAAGAGCGAGACTACATGAACCGAGTCTATGCCCAGGACCCTCAGATGCGGATCAACCTTGGGATCCGCCGCCGGCTTGCTCCGCTCCTGGGGAACAACCGGCGACAGATCGAACTCATGAACGCCCTGCTCCTCTCCATGCCGGGGACGCCGGTGATCTACTACGGCGACGAGATCAGGATGGGGGACAACGTCTACCTGGGCGATCGCAACGGCGTCCGCACCCCCATGCAGTGGAGCAGCGACCGGAACGCGGGCTTCTCTCGGGCCAACCCTCAGAAGCTATATCTGCCCGTCATCATCGACCCCGAGTACCACTACGAGGCCGTCAACGTGGAGGCCCAGCAGAACAACCCCCACTCGCTCCTCTGGTGGATGAAGCGCCTCATTGCCCTGAGAAAGCGCTTCCGCGCCTTTGGCAGGGGGAGCATCGAGTTCCTCTACCCGGAGAACCGAAAGATCCTGGCCTTCGTCCGGCGCTACCAAGACGAGTGCATCCTTGTGGTAGCTAACCTTTCTCGTTTCGTACAGGGCGTAGAGCTGGACCTCTCCGGCTTCCATGGCACGGTTCCGGTTGAGCTCTTTGGCCGGACGGAGTTCCCCGCCATAGGAGAGCAGCCGTACTTCCTGTCCCTGGGCCCTCATGCTTTCTACTGGTTTGCCCTGGAGCCTCAACGTGTGGAGACGCCCCTGGCGATCACCGCCCCTGAGAGCCCGGTGCCCACTCTGACGATAGCGGGTTCCTGGCACAACGCCTTTCGAGGGAGGGGCAAGACTGCTCTTGAGGCGATTCTCCCCTACTACCTGAAAGCGCGACGCTGGTTCGGCGGCAAGGCGCGGACTATCCGCTCTGTCGACATCCTGGAGGCGATCCCCATCGTTCAGGCCCGCAAGCGTCCGCAGTTCTACGCCGCCCTTCTCAAGGTCCACTACTTCGAGGGTGAGCCGGAGACCTACGTGCTTCCTCTCGCCTTCGCCACCGGAGAGCGGGCCGACAGCGTGCTGAGCGAGTCCCCCCAAGCAGCCGTTGTCCGCCTCCAGGTGGAAGGCGGAGCGGAAGAAGGATTGCTGTTCGATGCGCTGTGGGAGGGGGCCTTCTGCGAGGCGCTTCTGGAGGCGATCGCCCGGCGTCAGCGCTTCAAGGGAGCGACAGGCGAGGTGACGGCCCGGTCAACACGAGTGTTCCGTCGAATGCGTGGCCCTCTTGACGAGCCGCTGGAACCGGCAGTCCTGAAAGCCGAGCAGAGCAACACCTCGGTCATTTACGGCGGCAGGTTCATCCTCAAGCTCTTCCGGCGCCTTGACGAGGGGGTTAACCCCGAGCTGGAGATTGGACGCTACCTCACCGAGAAGACGACCCTGGCCCACGTCCCCCCCGTGGCTGGCTTCATCGAGTATCGCAGACGCCGCCGGGAGCCCCTCACCATGGCCATTCTTCAAGGGCTTGTGCCAAACGCGGGAGATGCCTGGCAATACACGTTGGACGAGCTGGATCGCTACTTCGAACATATCCTGGCGGCTAAACCGGAGAGCGAAGAGGCCTCTGTACCCGCCGCGAGCCTGCTGGACCTCGCCGAGGAGGAGCCTCCGCAGCTTGCCGCTGACCTGATCGGTCCCTATCTAGAATCGGCGCGGCTCCTGGGCGAGCGAACCGCTGAACTCCACATCGCCCTTGCCTCCGCCCTTGACGACCCGAGTTTCGTCCCGGAGCCGCTATCCTCCTTCTACCAGCGCTCGCTTCAGCAATCTATGCGCAGCCTTACTCGACAGGTCCTCCAACTGCTCCGCAACCGCCTCCCCCTTGTTCCGGAGGCGCTTGATGACCAGGCTCAGCAATTGCTTGGCCTTGAGGGAGCGATTCTGAGAAGGTTCGGGGCTATCCTTAACCAGAAAAGCACGGCTGCCCGTATCCGCTGCCATGGTGACTATCACCTTGGCCAGGTGCTGTACACCGGTAAGGACTTCGTGATCATCGACTTCGAGGGAGAGCCAGCCCGCCCCCTGACCGAGCGGCGGATCAAGCGCTGTGCCCTTCGCGACGTGGCCGGCATGCTCCGTTCCTTCCACTACGCTGCCCACTCCGCTCTCTTGAACCAGGAAGCTAGCGGCGCCGCCGGGCCTGAGGGCCTCTCCGCCCTGGAGCCCTGGGCCCGCTTCTGGTACCTCTGGGTCAGCGTCGCCTTTCTGAAAGCCTACCTCGCCGCGGCGACCCGGGTTCCTTTCCTGCCCCGAGAGCGGGAGGAACTCCAAGTAATGCTGGACGCCTTGGTTCTGGAGAAGGCCATCTACGAGCTGGGCTATGAGCTGAATAATCGCCCCGATTGGGTCGGGATTCCCCTCCAGGGGATCCTGGATCTCCTTGGTGTACAGGCGGAGTATGGCTAGGCCGCACGTACCCGGCCTCGGCACCCTGGCACGCATCTACGGAGTGCAGACCGCCTTCTACGACGTTGAAGACCGCCGCCAGCAGGCCTCGCCGGAGGCCGTGCTGTCGGTTCTGCGAGCACTCAACGTGCCCCTCGGGGGGTTCGCGGACGTTGGCGATGCTCTGCGGGAGCGCCGGCGGGAGCTGTGGGTCCGCGGGGTGGAGCCCGTCACGGTTGCTTGGGACGGCCAGCCTGCTGGAATCGACCTGCGCCTCCCCGCCGCGTCGGCGGACGGCGTACTGCGCTGCAACCTCGAGCTGGAAACGGGGGAAAGCCGCGCTTGGACCTGCGATGTGGCTGATCTGCCCGTCGTTGAGTCCGCGATGGTGGAGGGCGTCCGCCACCAGGCTATGAGGCTAGCATTGCCCTTTCACTTGCCGTTGGGATACCATCGGCTCACGCTGGAGTTGGGAGCCAGGCGGTTCGAGATGATGGTCATCTCCGCGCCACTGAAAGCGCACGCACCCTCAGAAGAACACGCGAGCAAGTGCTGGGGCGTGTTCATGCCTCTGTATGCCCTCCACTCCCGGAGAAGCTGGGGAGCTGGAGACCTCACCGATTTCGAATCGCTGCTGGAGTGGGTGGCCGGGTTAGGTGGCAGTCTCGTGGCGACCCTCCCCTTGCTGGCCGCCTTTCTCGATGAGCCCCTGGAGCCAAGCCCGTACGCTCCGGTGAGCCGCATGTTTTGGAATGAATTCTACATCGACGTAACCCGCGCACCGGAACTGGAGAGATGCCCCTCAGCGCAGGCCATTGCAGGATCGCCCGAGGTCCAGCAGGAGCTCGAGGCGCTGCGCTCTCTGCCCCTTGTTGACTATGGGCGCCAGATGGCGCTCAAGCGGAGAGTCCTGGAGGAGATGGCGCGATGCTTCTTCGCCGAGCGGTCGCAACGCTACAGCGCCTTCGTGCGATCGGTCGAGGCGTATCCGGCGCTGGAAGACTACGCCCGCTTCCGGGCCACGGTTGAGCGGCGGCGTAGCCCCTGGCCGACGTGGCCCGAGCCGCTTCGGGATGGCGTCCTGAAAGCGGGGGACTATGATGAGGGGGCGAAGAGCTATCATCTCTACGTCCAATGGCTCGCCCAAGAGCAGATGCAGGCCCTCTGCGAAAGGGGCCGATCAGCGGGAGTTAAGCTGTGCCTGGACCTGCCGCTTGGAGTACATCCCGAAGGCTATGACGTATGGCGCGAGCAAAGCCTGTTTGCCCTGGGTGCCTCGGCGGGCTCTCCGCCGGACACTTTCTTCATTAGGGGTCAGAACTGGGGTTTCCCACCCCTCCATCCGGAATCGCTGAGAGAGCAGGGCTACCGCTACTTCATCGCTTGCCTGCGCCACCACCTACAGTACGCAGGCACATTGCGGCTCGATCACATCATGAGCCTTCATCGCCTCTACTGGGTACCGAGTGGGATGGAGGCACACGATGGCGTCTACGTGCGCTACCCCTCGCAGGAGCTCTACGCCATCCTGAGCGTGGAGTCCCACAGGCACCAAGCCCTGATCGCGGGGGAGGACCTGGGTACCGTGCCGCGCTACGTCAGGAAAGCAATGGCCGGGCACAACATCCACCGCACCTATGTAGTGCAGTTCGAACTTAAGCCCGACAGGAGACGGCCTGTGGGAGCCGTGCCCGCCACCTCCATAGCGAGCATCGATACGCATGACATGCCGCCCTTCGCCGCTTTCTGGCGAGGGTTAGACGCCGAGGACCGCCTACAGCGTGGCCTTCTGGTCGACAAGGGTGGTGCCAAAGAGCGGGGAAATCGCCAGGCGCTGAAGCGCGACCTCCTGGCTTTTCTCAAGCGCCGGGGGCTTCTCGAAGAGGGAGCTCGTGATGAGAGCGCAGTTCTCCGGGCCTGCCTGGCGTTCCTGGCCGCCAGCCGCGCCCGGGTGGTTCTCGTGGGCCTGGAGGATCTGTGGTTGGAGACAAGGCCGCAGAACGTTCCTGGCACCTGGGACGAGCATCCGAACTGGCGCAGGAGGGCAGCTTACGCACTTGAGGCCTTTTGTCAGATGCCTCAAGTGTTGGGTATACTCAGCGAAATGAATCGCCCCAGGGGCTGTAGGGGAGGCCTACAATGACGCCGGCGCTTGCCTTTTCTCTACTTCTTCTTGGCGCGAGGGTTGCCCGTGCGTGCCTTCGTCGACTTGGACGCCTTCGACGCCTTGGGACGCTTCCGGTTCCCCTCCCGCTGTTGCAGGATCTCCCTGGCAGCCAAGTAGTGCTGCATATCCCTGCCCTCGGGCCGCCCCTCCTGTTCCCAGAGGCTGTGAGCCAATTTCTTTATCTGCTCTTCCGTCGGCATAGCTACCCCCTTCACGAGGAGCTTATGAGTGATGAAGAACTCTTGTCAAGCTTTTGCCCAGGTTCTGAGGGTGATTTTTTTCGTTGGCATGGATCCCCCAGTCTAATGCTGCCGGAGACATACAGTGGCGGACAGAGGGCGAAGCTCCGTCGTGGCTGGGCTACCAGCTTGATGCGAGAATAGTCGTGAACAGTTGCTAAGGAGGCAGCCAGTGACCTCTGACGATACCCTCCTGACCGATGATGATCTCTTCCTCTTCAATGAAGGGTCTCATTTCCGGCTGTACGAGAAGCTGGGTGCCCACCCGATGGCTGTGGACGGGAAGGATGGCACGTACTTCGCCCTATGGGCGCCCGACGCGCAGCACGTGTTCGTCGTTGGCGATTTCAACGACTGGAACAAGAAGAGCCATCCCCTGCGGCCCAGGGGGCAGTCCGGGATATGGGAGGGCTTCGTTCCAGGGGTGGAAAAGGGGGCGATTTACAAGTACCATGTCGCATCGAGGTACAAGCGGTATCGGGCGGACAAGGCCGATCCCTTCGCCTTTCGCGCCGAAGTCCCACCCAAGACCGCGTCCATCATCTGGGATCTGGACTACAGTTGGGCCGACCAGGAGTGGATGGCAGGAAGAGGGGAACGCAACTCCCTGGATGCCCCCATCGCCATCTATGAGGTTCACCTGGGGTCATGGATGCGCGCGCCCGATGAGGGAGGCCGGTCGCTCTCATATCGGGAAATGGCTCCCAAGCTGGCGGATTACGTGAAGCGGATGGGGTTCACCCACGTGGAGTTCCTGCCGGTCATGGAGCACCCCTTCTACGGATCGTGGGGTTACCAGACCACCGGATACTTCGCTCCGACGAGCCGTTACGGCACGCCCCAGGACTTCATGTACCTAGTGGACTATCTGCACCAGCAGGGGATAGGGGTGATCCTCGACTGGGTGCCCTCCCACTTTCCCACGGACGAGCACGGGCTCGGCTTCTTCGACGGGACTCACCTCTACGAGCACTTCTATCGGGAGAAGGGATTCCACCCGGATTGGGAAAGCTTCATCTTCAACTACGGCCGCGACGAGGTGCGCAGCTTCCTTCTCAGCAGCGCCCTCTTCTGGCTGGACGAGTACCACGCCGACGGGCTGCGGGTCGACGCCGTTGCCTCCATGCTCTACCTGGACTACTCGCGCAAGGAAGGGGAATGGATGCCGAACGTCTACGGAGGCCGCGAGAACCTAGAGGCCATCGAATTTCTGCGGCGCTTCAACGAGGAGGTCTACAAGGCTCATCCCGATGCGCAGACGATCGCCGAGGAGTCCACGGCCTGGCCAATGGTCTCCCAGCCGACGTACGTAGGCGGTCTTGGCTTTGGGCTCAAGTGGGACATGGGCTGGATGCATGACACCCTACTTTACATGGCCCACGACCCTGTCCATCGCAAGTACCACCACAACGAACTCACTTTCAGAATGATCTATGCCTTCCACGAGAACTTCGTGCTTCCCCTCTCCCACGACGAGGTCGTGCACGGCAAGGGCTCGCTGCTGGGCAAGATGCCAGGCGACGATTGGCAGAAGTTCGCCAACCTGAGGCTGCTCTTCTCATACATGTACGCCCAGCCCGCCAAGAAACTCCTTTTCATGGGAGGCGAATTCGGTCAGTGGCGGGAGTGGAAGCACGACGAGAGCCTCGACTGGCAACTGGCCCAATACGACCGCCACGCCGGCCTGCAGCGATTGGTGGAGGACCTGAATCGACTATACAGGAGTGAGCCAGCGCTCCACGAGCTGGACTGCGACCCTGCTGGCTTCGAATGGATCGATGCCAGTGATAGCCAATCGAGCGCCCTTAGCTTTATCCGCAAAGGGCGGTCAACGAACGACATCATGCTGATCGTTTGTAACTTCACGCCGGTGCCCCGCCACAAATACCGGGTGGGCGTCCCGCGGGGAGGCTTCTGGCGAGAGATTCTGAACAGCGACTCCAAGGAGTACTGGGGCAGCGGGCAGGGCAACTTCGGCGGCCTGGATGCGGTACGGACTCCCTTTCACGGCCGTCCGTATTCCCTGAATCTCACCCTGCCTCCCTTGAGCGCTATGTTCCTCAAGAGCGAGAGGCAGAGGAAGTGAGCGGCAACTGGGACCCGAACCTGGGTGCCAGCTTCCTGGGGAATGGCCTATCCCTTTTCGTCGTCTGGGCACCTTTGGCTCCCAAGGTGGATGTGCACCTTCTGGCGCCCTGCGAGAGGCTCGTGCCGATGGAATCGGAGGAACGCGGATACCATCATGCCGCGGTCGATGGAGTCGAGCCGGGAAGCCTCTACCTGTATCGGCTGGACGAACGTAGAGAGCGGCCCGACCCCGCATCCAGGTTCCAGCCCCGGGGCGTCCATGGGCCTTCGGAGGTAGTGAGCCCTCATTTCGAGTGGGACGACGCTGGCTGGACCGGCCTGCCCCTCCAGGAGTACACCATCTACGAACTGCATGTCGGCACTTTCACGCCTGAGGGCACCTTCGACGCCGTCATCCCCCAGCTTGGTGAACTGAAGGAACTGGGCATCACAGCCATCGAGCTCATGCCTGTCGCCCAGTTCCCGGGTAGCCGCAACTGGGGCTATGACGGCGTCTGCCCGTTTGCGGTTCAGAACTCGTATGGCGGCCCGACTGGCCTCAAGAGGCTGGTTAATGCCTGCCACAAGCTGGGACTGGCCGTAGTGCTCGACGTTGTCTACAATCACCTCGGCCCGGAGGGGAACTACGCGGCAGAGTTCGGCCCCTATTTCACCGACAAGTACATGACGCCATGGGGAGCAGCGCTCAACTTCGATGGGCCGCACAGCGACGAGGTGCGGCGCTTCTTCGTCGAGAACGCTCTCTACTGGGTCACGGAGTTCCACATCGATGCCCTGCGACTGGATGCGGTTCACGCCATCGTCGATCATTCGGCGGTGCCCTTCGTCGAGGAGCTGGCGGAGGCTGTGCACCACCGCGCGGAGGATCTAAGCCGTCGCATCTACGTCATCGCCGAGAGCAACCTTAACGATGCCAGGCTCGTCCGGCCACGAGAAATGGGAGGCCAAGGCCTGGACGCCCAATGGAACGAAGACTTCCATCACTCGCTGCGTACGCTGCTCACTGGAGAGCGGGCCGGCTACTACCAGGACTTCGGCGAACTCGGACAGCTTGTCAAGGCGTTCAGCGACGGCTTTGTCTACTCGGGCCAGTACTCGCCCTACTACGGCCGCCGGCACGGCAACTCCTCCCGCGATGTGCCTGCCCATAAGCTCTTGGTCTTCTCTCGGAACCACGACCAGGTGGGGAACCGCATGCTCGGCGAGCGGCTGAGCCAGCTTGTCCCCTTCGAGGGGCTCAAGCTGGCGGCGGGCGTCATTCTCCTCTCGCCCTTCATCCCGCTGCTGTTCATGGGTGAGGAGTACGGTGAGACAGCGCCCTTCCAGTACTTCATCAGCCACTCGGATGCCCAGTTGGTGGAGGCAGTGCGTCAGGGCCGCCGCGAAGAGTTCGAGGCCTTCGAGTGGAAGGGCGACCTGCCGGACCCCCAGGACGAGGCGACCTTCCTCCGCTCCAAGCTGAACCGAAGCCTCCGCAGTGAGGGGAATCACCGGGTGCTCCTCGAGTTCTACAAGGAGCTGCTCCAGCTTCGGAGGACGATTACGGCCCTGGCGGACCTGAGCAAGGAGCAGATGGAGGTGGCAGGGTACGAGAAAGAACAGGTCTTGTTCCTCCGCCGGTGGAGCGGGAGCAGCGAGGTCTTCGCTGTCTTCAACTTTGGGGATGCCGAGGCAGCTGTGGCCGTCCGCGTACCTGAGGGTCGCTGGCGCAAACTCCTCGATTCGGCGGACGAAAGGTGGCAAGGGGAGGAAAGCTCACTTCCTGATATGCTGCGCTTGGAGGGAGAAGGCACCCTTGCGCTGAGCCCGCTGTCCTTCGCCGTCTTCACCAAGGAGAATGAACCCTAATGGAACGTTATGTCTGCATCCACGGCCACTTCTATCAGCCGCCGCGGGAAAACCCCTGGCTGGAGGCTGTAGAGTCGCAGGACTCCGCCTATCCCTACCACGACTGGGACGAGCGCATCACAGCGGAGTGCTATGCGCCTAACTCAGCCTCCCGCATCCTCGACGGCGACGATCGGATCGTGCAGATCGTCAACAACTACGCTCGGATGAGCTTCGACTTTGGCCCGACGCTCCTGGCGTGGCTTGAAGAAAACGCGCCCGAAATCTATGAAGCGATCCTGGCGGCTGACCGAGAGAGCCAGCAGGCCTTCTCTGGCCACGGCTCGGCCCTGGCCCAGGCGTACAATCACATGATCCTGCCGCTGGCGAACGGGCACGACAAATACACGCAGGTGCTATGGGGAATACGGGATTTCGAGCACCGCTTTGGCCGCAAGCCAGAGGGTATGTGGCTCCCTGAGACCGCCGTGGATTTGGAGACCCTGGATATCATGGCCGAGCTGGGCATCCAGTTCACTATCCTCGCTCCTCATCAGGCCAGCCGAGTTCGTAGGATCGGCGGGCGCTCCTGGCGTGACCTCAGCGGCGGGCGCATCGACCCTACGAGGGCGTATATGGTGCGCCTTCCATCGGGCCGGCAGATCAGGCTGTTCTTCTACGATGAGCCCATCGCCAGAGCTGTGGCCTTCGAGGGCCTTCTTTCCAGCGGGGAGCAGTTCTCGGAGCGTCTCACGAGCGGCTTCTCCGAGGAACGCCGCTGGGCCCAAATCGCCCACATAGCTACCGACGGGGAAACCTACGGCCACCACCACCGCCACGGCGATATGGCCCTGGCCTACGCCATCCATCATATCCAGTCCAATGGCTCGGCCCAGCTCACCAATTACGGCGAATATCTGGAGAGAAACCCTCATCATCATCAGGTCGAGATCTTCGAGAACACCTCCTGGAGCTGCCCACACGGCATCGAGCGGTGGCGCGGTGACTGCGGCTGCAAAACCGGCGGACAGCCGGCGTGGAACCAGGCCTGGCGGGCCCCGCTGCGGGAGGCCCTGGATTGGCTCCGCGACGCGATGGCCCCCCGGTATGAGGAACATGCTGGCAAGCTCCTGAAAGATCCCTGGGACGCGCGAAACGACTACATCAACGTTATCCTGGACCGATCGCCGGAGAACATCGAGCGGTTCTTCAGCCGACACGCCATTCGCCAGTTTCATGACCATGACAAGGTTACCGCTCTCAAGCTTCTGGAGCTTCAGCGCCACGCCATGCTCATGTACACCAGCTGTGGCTGGTTCTTCAATGAAATTTCGGGTATAGAGACGGTCCAGGTTATCCAGTACGCCGGACGCGCTATCCAGCTGGCACAGGAGCTTTTTCGCGAGAAGCTCGAACCCCGCTTCCTTCAGCTACTTGGGCAGGCCAAGAGCAACCTTCCGGAACACCGAGACGGTCGCCGCATCTACGAGAAGTTCGTCACGCCGGCGAGGATAGGCCTCCCGCAGGTGGTTGCTCACTACGCCGTAAGCTCTCTATTTGAACCCTATGACGAGAGGCCGAGGATCTATTGCTACGACATCGAGCGCGACGATTACCAGATGGTAGAGACAGGCGCAACGAAGCTGGCCGTGGGGCGGGCACGCGTCACCTCGGAGATCACCTGGGAATCGGCGCTGCTGAGCTTTGGGATCCTTCACTTCGGCGACCACAACGTGAGCGGCGGTGTGCGGTCGTTCCGCGGCCAGGGCGCTTATCGGACGATGGTTGAGCAGGTAACCGACGCCTTCTCAAGAGGCGACCTCACCGAGGTCATCCGGCTTCTCGACAAACACTTCCTGGAGCTCACCTACTCCCTGAAGTCGCTCTTCCGGGATGAGCAGCGGAAGATCACAAACCTGATCCTGGAGTCGACCCTGGCCGAGGCAGAGGCCGCCTATCGCGAACTCTACGACCACCATGCCCTGCTGATGCGCTTCCTGGTCGATCTGGGTGCTCCCCTGCCGAGGTCCTTCCATGCAGCCGCCGAGTTCATCCTCAACCTGGACCTTCGCCGGGCCCTTGAGGAAGAGGAACCCGACCTCGACTACGTGCAGACAATCCTGCAGGCGGTGGCGACGTGGCGAGTGGATCTGGATGCAGCCGGCCTTGGCTATGCCCTCGAGGAGACGAGTGAGAGGCTGGCCGAAGAGTTCCGCGCTCAACCAGGCGAACTCGCCGCTCTCCAGAGGCTGGATACAGTGACAGGCCTGGCGCGCTTCCTGCCCTTCGAGGTAAGCCTCTGGAAAGCCCAGAACGTCTACTACGACATCCTCCAGATCGTCTACCCCGACTTCCGGATGAAGGCCGAGCAGGGCGATGAAGAAGCCCAGGAATGGCTCCGCCACTTCATCTCGCTGGGCGACAAGTTGCTGGTTCGCGTCGACTAGATGGCCCGCCTGAGGGTCCCCGTCGCCACCTACCGGCTCCAGTTCAACTCGAGCTTCCGCTTCCCGGATGCGCAGGCGCTAGTGCCCTACCTGAATGAGCTGGGCATCACTGATATCTACGCTTCCCCCATATTCAAGGCCCGCCGCGGCAGCACCCACGGATACGACATCACAGACCCGACGCGCCTCAATCCCGAACTCGGCACGGAGGCCGAGTTCGAGGCGCTGGTGCAGGAACTGAAGCGCCACGGTATGGGGCTCCTGCTCGACATCGTGCCCAACCACATGGCCGCCATCAGCGAGAACCAGTGGTGGCTGGATGTGCTGGAGAACGGCCCGGGTTCGCCTTACGCCGCCTACTTCGACATCGATTGGCGCCCTGACCCGGCCAGCGGAGTCCCGGCGAACACTGTCCTCTTGCCCATCCTGGGAGGGGCCTATCGAAGCGTCTTGGAGAATCGGGAGCTTATC
>LJUA01000043.1 GCA_001303545.1 Dehalococcoidia bacterium SM23_28_2 | reverse complement strand
GGGGTAGAAAGGCGGTTAAAGAGGGGAGCTGCGTGGCGACGCCGCTGCGATGCCTTCTTCCCTTGACAGCGCTCGCGCCTGCGCGTACCATGCGGCCATCACTGACGTGGACGATATGGAAGAAGGGGGTAGCCGATGGCTACGTACGTGTCGCTAATTCGCTTCACTGACCAAGGCGTTCGCAACGTTAAGGACGTGGCCGAGCGCATCGCCGCGGCTGAAAAGCTGTTCGAACGGGTCGGTGCCAGGCTTAGTGAGCTATACATGACCATGGGTCCCTATGACTACGTGGGGATCATCGAGGCGCCCGACGACGAGACGGCGACCAAGGCGGCCTTGGCAGTGAGCTCGCTGGGCAACGTGCGCACCGAGACCATGCGGGCCTACACCAGGCCGGAGATCCGCAAGCTAATCAGCGGCCTGGCATAGGGCCTATCCCTTAGCGGACGCTCGATAGGGCGCCAGCCGCCGCCCGAGACCCCTACGCGCCCTGGCGCTGGTCAATGCCACCCTGTGCTTCGTTGTAGCGAGGGGGTCGCTTTACCCTCCCTTCGCACCTCTCGCCTCCTCCTCTGATGCTATAATGAACACGGCCTGGAGGGGTGACCGAGAGGCTGATGGTGCCGCTCTCGAAAAGCGGTGTGGGCTTACGCTCACCGGGGGTTCGAATCCCTCCCCCTCCGCCAGGTCTCGCTCCTCGGAGGGGTGCTGGAGTGGCTGATCAGGCACGCCTGGAGAGCGTGTGTACCTTTTGGGTACCGGGGGTTCGAATCCCTCCCCCTCCGCCAGCCAGCGCGGCGACTTGTATAAGAGGCAAAAGACCCCCCGAGCGGCGGGGGGTCTCGCTTTTGGCTTGAGGCGTCCTATTCTTCGGAGCCCTTGGTGGCCTCCTCGTGGCGGGCCTGCATCTCCTCCTCCGCCTCCTTCTGCGCCTCTCGACCGGCCCTCAGCGCCTCCTCCAGCCGCCGACGCGCCGCCCCCACGCCCTCGCGTGCCCGCCATATCGCCTCCTGGGCCCGCGCTCGCGTCTCCTCGCTGGTGCGCTCGCGCCAGGCCTCCTCCAGCCGCTCGCGTGTCTCGCGGCCGGGAGCGGGGGCCATCAGAGTGGCACAGGTAGCCCCCACAATCGCGCCCAGGACGAATCCAAAAAGGAACCTGATCATTTCTTCTTTCCCTCCTTCCGGCCCTTGTCGCCTTCCCCTCTCTGCGTTAGCCCACCCAGCACTCTCAGTCCTCGCCTGGCCCCCGAGAACAGGCCGTAGAGGCGGATGATGGGCGCTACCGCCGTGTCCGAGATGAAGGCGACCGTCCCCCGCACGTTACCCACCGTCGGCTTGATCCCTTCGTCGATGAGGCGGCGTGCCGCCTGGATGGCGGTCATAGCGGCCACACCTATCACCACGGTCACGATAATGGCCACCAGAAAGAGGATCGTCCCGGCGATGGTGAAGGCGATGATGGTTACATCCCGCAGGTCCTGCAAACTGTCGATCCCCATAGGCGCCACCTCCTAGGCCAAAATGGCCGCCCGACGACGGCGTTGGTGGCCCATTATAGCACAAGTCAAGCGCAACCTGAACAACTGTGGTGAGACTTTGGGGCCGTTCATAGTGAGCCTGTCGAACCATGAGCCCCCGCTTATCCTTCGACAAGCTCAGGATGAGCGGGCAGGGGCGGGTTCAGGATGAGCGGGCGGCGACCGTCTGGCCTCCACCTCTCGCCCAGAGTGAAGCACTAAGCCCGTCCTGAACAGGAATCGGCCCTGGCCGGATGCAATTGGCTGCTGGCGCTCTCGGCGATGATGCCGCCGCCCAGCACCTTCTCGCCCTGGTAGAAGACCACCGCCTGCCCGGGGGTGATCGCCCGCTGCGGCCGCTCGAAGCGCACCTCCGCTCGCCCATCGCCCAGCGTGAGCACGGCGGCCGCCGCCCGGCTGCGATAGCGCACCTTCGCCTCCACAGCCAGCGGCGTTGGTGGCGCCTGGCCGGAGACAAAGGAGAGCCTCTCCGCCCACAGGACATCGCTCAGAAGCTCATCATTGCTGCCGGCGACGACGGTGTTGGTCTGCGGGTCCAGGCTCAGGACGTACAGGGGCTCCCTTCCGCCCCTGGCCGGCAGGCCCCGCCTCTGCCCGACGGTGTATCCCCCGATGCCCCGATGGCGGCCCACGATGCGCCCGCTGCTGTCCACGATGTCGCCCGGCCGTTGGGGAAAGCGCTCGGCAAGGAAGAGCCGATAGTCCCTTTGGGGTAGGAAGCAGATATCGGCGCTTTCGATCTTGGCGGCCACCGCCAGGCCCATCTCCGCCGCCATCCGGCGCACCTCTCCCTTCGTGTACTCGCCGACGGGGAAGAGCAGCCGCGATAGCTCCTCCTGCCCCAGCATGTACAGCACGTAGGACTGGTCCTTGGCCTCGTCCCTGGCCCGCCACAGCTCATAGCTATGCCCATCGCTCTGGATGCGGCAGTAGTGGCCGGTCGCCAGATAGTCGGCGTCTTCGGCCAAGGCCTTGGACAGCAGCAGCCGGAACTTGATGTGCTCATTGCAGGCCAGGCAGGGGTTGGGCGTGCGCCCGCGCAGGTACTCCTGGCAGAAGTAATCTATCACCGACGAGGCGAACTCCCGCTCCAGGTTCAGGATATGGTGAGGGATGCCCAGCGCCTGGCAGACAGCGCGGGCGGCCTCCATCTCCTCCGGCGAGCAGCAGCGGCGCAGATGCGGACGCGCATCGGGCTGCTCCATCGTCCACAGGCGCATGGTCACGCCGATCACTTCGAACCCCTGGCGCAGCAGAAGGGCCGCCGCGGTGGACGAGTCCACCCCGCCGCTCATGGCCACGAACGCTCGCTTACTACCCATCGCCATCGCCTATGTTATAATGTTCTCACCCTTGACTGAAGTGGGAGGCCATCTGGAAGGCGCAATCCTCGCTCGCAGGATCGTCGATCTCCTCGCCGATAGGCAGGCCGAGGACATCCTTCTCCTGGATATCGGCAAAGTCACCTTGTTCGCCGACTACTTCGTGATCGCCAGCGCCGAGACCACCCGCCAGATGCGGGCCCTCTGCGATGCCCTCGACTCCGAGTTAGCCAAGGACGGCATCACCCCCTACGGCCGCGAGGGTGAGCCGGACTCGGGCTGGATCCTCCTCGACCTGGGGGACGTTATCGTCCACATCTTCGCCCCCGACGAGCGCAACTTCTACGACCTGGAAGGCCTGTACAGAGCGGCGACGCCGGTCGTCCGCATCCAGTAGCGTCCTACTCGAACACCCAGGGGTCGATGCTGCGCTCGTAGCTGAACAACTCCCCCGCCTGGAAGAACAGACGGATCTCTTTGTCGGCGGCCTCCAGGGAATCGGAGCCGTGCACCAGGTTGCGGCCGGTGTCTATGGCCAGGTCGCCGCGGATGGTGCCCGGCGCCGCCTGAGCGGGGTTGGTTGCCCCCATCGCCTGGCGCACTATCTCCACGGCGTTTTTCCCCTCGAAGACGGCGGCGATGATCGGGCTGGAGGTGATGTACCGCATCAGCCCCTGGAAGAAGTCCTTACCCTCATGGGCGGCGTAGTGCTGGCGAGCGAGGGCCTCGTCCATGTGGAGCATGCGCGTGGCAACAATGCGCAGGCCCCTTCGCTCCAGGCGGGCGATGATCTCTCCCGCCAGACCTCGCTGCATGGCATCGGGCTTGATGAGCACCAGCGTTCGCTCCATGGGGTTCCCTCCTTACTTGCGACCGCCGCCGCTCGGCCGAGCGGCAACCGCCTCCCGCAGGTAGATGGGCTTAAGGCTTGCGGCGTCGTCCGCCTGGCCAGCGGCCAGCCTTCGCCAGGCCAACTCGGCGATGAAGCCTGCCCTTCGTACCGACAAGGCCGCTGCCTCGGCGACGGCCGCTCGCTGTCCCAGCGTCTCTCTCAATCTCTCGGCCAGCTCCTCCGACACCTCGCCGCAGAACAGGGCCCTCTTCAGCCGCCGTTTTCCGGCTGCCAGCAGGCCGTCCGGCAGCGACAGCCGAGGCGGCATCACCTCTCGCCAGCCGGAAGCGTCGCGGCCGTATACGGCCCAGGCCAGCTCGCCCCGGCCGGCGCGATGGATAGGGCAGATAGGGCCGGGGTAGTCGACGTGCTGGTAGGCATCCGCCTCCAGGCGACCCACTCCCACCAGTGGCAGTTTCAGGGCAAAGGCCAGCCCCTTGGCCGTGCTCACCCCCACCCTCAGGCCGGTGTAGCTCCCCGGCCCGATGCAGACGAACACGGCCCCGAGGTTGCCCTTGTCCACGCCCGCCCGCTGCATGAGGTCCTGCAACGTGGGCAGCAGCTCCACCGAGTGGTTGCGTGGGCAGTGCCAGGTGAGCTCAGCGACGAGGGCACCCTCCTCGGATAGGGCCACGCTGGCCATGTGGGAGGCGGTATCGATGGTTAGCTCCACGCTCGCCCTCCTACGAGCGCCTGCGCCCGCCGTGGGCGAAGGCCGCCAGCAGCCGCTCGTAGCGCTCGCCGCGCGCCTCAAGCGCCAGGTCGCGCTCTCTGGCGCCGCTGATCTCTCGGCCCACTCCACCACCAGGGCTCCCTCGGCGCAGTATTCGGTCAGGGCCAACTCCTCCGCCTCCAGGGGGTCCTCCAGGCGATACAGATCGCCGTGGTAGAGGGTCAGTCGGCCCTCGTATTCGCCCAGGAGGACGAACGACTTGCTGGTCACAGGGTCAGGTATCCCCAGGCCCTGGGCGATGCCCTGCACGAGGCAGGTCTTTCCCGAAGCGCCGATCCGTCGTGTCTGAGCGGGGCTTTTGCTCTTGAGGCTCAGGGATGCTGCTATCGTCGCCACGTGGCCCCTCGCAGGTGGTCCCAGCCGGCCGCTGGCGGAGCCATCTCGCGGCCTTCCTCGTCCAGCAGGCGGACGCGCTGCTGGCGGTCGGCCACCATCTCCCCGATGACCGCAATGGTCACCTCGGCCTTGTCTTTCACGCGCTCGATGACCTCCGGCGGCGCCGTCAGCAGGAGCTGGTAGTCCTCGCCGCCGCCGCAGGCCAGGGCCAGCGCATCCTGGGGGAAGGCCTGGCGCAGGGCGGGGCTGATCGGTATTCGCTGGGCGTGGACGATGGCCCCCAGGTCGCTGGCCTCGCAGACGTGACCCAGGTCCTGGAGGAGGCCATCGCTGACATCGATGGCCGCTCGCACCCCTTCGCGGGCCGCCATCTGGCCGGTGGTCAGATGCGGCTTGTGGTGCAGATGGGCCCTCTTCAGGTAGTCGGCAGCCTCGCCCGAGGTTGCGCCCTTTGCCAACAGGATGCGCAGGCCGCCGGCGGAGTCGCCCAGATAGCCGGTCACCGCTATCGCATCGCCGGCCTGGGCGCCGCTGCGGGTCATCAGCAGCGGCTCGCCTTGGTCGTCGGCCAGCGCCCTCCCGATGAGGGTGACCGTCACCATCGTCCTATCGCAGCCAACGATGTCCCCGCCCACGACGGCCGTGCCGTATTCGCTGCACGCCTCCAGCATGCCGTCCAGGAACTCATCCACCTGCGCCACCTCCGTCTGGGACGGCAGGGCCAGGGTTAGCAGGGCCTGCTCGGGGATGCCGCCCATGGCGGCGATGTCGCTCACGTTCACCGTCAGGGCGTTCCAGCCGAGGTCTCGCCAGGGAACGTATGATAGGGAGAAGTGGGTGCCTTCGATGAGCGTATCGGTGGTTACCAGCTGGACGCCGCTCGCTCTCCAGGCCGCGGCATCGTCGCCGATGCCAATGACCAGGCAGGACGGCTGGCCGCTCCTGGCAAAGGCCTCGGCCAAGCGGGCGATGAGGCCAAACTCTCCCAGCTCGGAAACCTTCACAGGCCCGATTATAAGCCATCGGCGGTAGACGCTGAAGCCTGCCGCCGGGCGGACGTGCAGCCCTTACCCAGCGAGTGCTATCCTGTAGGCAGAGTGCGCATCGCTATCATCGCCGACGTTCATTCCAACCTGGAGGCGCTGGAGACCGTCCTCCGCCACGCGGAGGGGGAGAACGCCCTCGACCAGCTCTGGTGCCTGGGCGACATCGTGGGCTATGGCCCCGATCCCTCTGCCTGCATGGCCGTCCTCCGCCGCTTCGACCTGCGCTGCGTGGCCGGCAACCACGACCACGCTGCCGTTGGCCTTCTGCCCACGGACGACTTCAACCGCGATGCCGCCGCTGCCGCCCACTGGACGGCTCTCCAGCTTGCCCCTGAAGAGCGCCAGTACCTGGAGAACCTGCCTCACGTCGTCCAGGAGGGCGATTTCACGCTGGTGCACGGCACCCTGCGCTGGCCGATCTGGGAGTACCTCCACTCCGCTGAGGCCGCCGTCGCCCATCTTCAGCTCCAGCAGACGCTCTTCAGCCTGGTGGGCCACACGCACGTTCCGATGCAGGTAGTGGAGGACGAGAAGGCGAGAGAGGGCTGCCGTGGGCACTATTTGGAGGATGGGACAAAGATCGAGCTGGCTGACGAGCGGCTCATCATCAACCCCGGCGGAGTTGGCCAGCCCCGCGACGGCGATCGCCGCGCCGCCTATGCCGTATACGACGCCGATGCCCGCACCGTCACCCTCCACCGTCTGGAGTATGACATCGCCGTCACCCAAGGGAAAATGGAGGCGGCGGGTCTTCCCCACCGGCTCGTCTACAGGCTGAGCATCGGGCAGTAGGGCGGCGAGGCGCCGCTAGACCCTGCTCAGATTGGCGACCGCTTCCTGCTGTCCGATCGCTCGAACGAACGCGTCCACCAGATCCGGGTCCAGTTGCGACCACTTGGAGCGCTCAAGCTCGGCCAGGGCCGCCTCTGTGGTTCGCCCTTTCCGATATGGCCTGTCCAGGATCATCGCCGAGTACGCGTCGGCGATGGCCATGATGCGCCCCAGAAGTGGTATCTGCTCCCCCGTTAGACCTCTGGGGTAACCGGCGCCGTCGAATCGCTCGTGGTGATTCAGGGCGGCCTCCTGTACCTGCTCGATGTTCGGCAGATCGACGATCAAGTTCTCGGCGATGACCACGTGGTGCTTCACTATCTCGTACTCGCCGCGCGTGAGGGGGCCGGGCTTTCTGAGGATGCGGTCAGGTATGCAGATCTTGCCCACATCGTGAACCAGGCCGGCGATGCGCAGCGTCTTCTGGACCTCCTCCGAATGGCCGAGTTCCTGAGCCAGCAAGACCGCACACTCGGTGACGATCTCGCTGTGGGCCTTGGTGTAGTGATCCTTGTTGTCGATAGAAGTCACTAGGCTCTCCAGCATGCTGAAAGTGTTCAGCTTGCGCAGTTCCTTTTTCTCCTTATCGGTCTTGGGCCGTCCGACGATCTTGCCTCCCAACCCTTTGGACTCGTAGAGATTGGCGTCGGCCACCGCCAGGAGTTCATGGCGCCTCTGGCCATCCTCGGGGAAGACAGCCACGCCGCAGCTAACCGATATGGGAATCGGCTCGCTGCCCCGGGCCTTGAAGTGTTTCGCGGACAGCCACTTCTGAACTGACCGAGCGAAGGCAAATGCCGCCTCCCTGTCACCGTTCGGTAGGATGACCATGAAATCGTCGCTGCCAAAGCGACCTGCGAGGCCTTTGCCCTGGCTGTCATTGGCCAGTTGCTCAGCGATCATCTTCAGCACTTGGTCTCCGGCCGAGTGGCCGTAGATATCGTTGAACAGCCTGAAGTTGTCGATGTCCATTGCCAGGATAGCCAGCGGCTCACCACGCTGGGACGATGCTTGTAGGGCACGCTTTAGCTGACCCTGGAGGGCACGATGGCCGTACAGGCCGGTGACAAAGTCGCGGTCGGCCTGCTCTCGAGCCTCCTCGTACTGTTGGGCCCTTTCCAGCGCTATGCCGATCTCCATGCTAAGGGCGTGGATAAGCACGATGTCGTCGGCGGTTAGGGCTGGTGTCTTGGCTAGCTCCACCTCTAGAACGTGGCGGATAGGCCCTCCTCGGCCCAGTGAAAGGTAGAGTCTGCCGTTCCCGTCCCGCGACCCATTGCCCTTCCTGGATGCGCCGTTGCCGGTTTCTGGAATGATGAGGGGCGTGCTCCGGTCGGCGGTGAGCTTTATTCGTTCAGCGATTTCGGGCGGAGGTGCAGCGCTCCGCTCTCCCGTTCGCCCCTGCGGATTGCTGTTCCAACGCCGGGGCTCGCCGTTTTGTACCTCCCACACAGTGACCTGCTCGCTTCCCCGGCACTCGGATACCAGCTTGCTGCTCAGGGTCAGGACAGCGTGCGTGCTGAGGGCCTGGCTAAGCTCAGATACAGCGCTGTGGAGAATGGAGACCTGCTGGTGGCGCCGCTCGAGTTCATCCGTTCTCTTCAACAGAGCCTCCGTCATCTCGTTGAAGTCTTGAGCCAGCGAGGCTATCTCCTCCGGGCCGGAGATGTCGGCCCTGACCCGCGAGTCGCCGGCTGTGATCGCTCTCGCTCTCGCCCGCAGAGAGGCCAGCGGCCGGACCACCGAGGCGTTAATGATTAGCGCCGCGCCAACTGCCAGCAGGAAAGCGATGCCGCCGAGGGCGACCAGGGACGATATGGTGACGTCGGCGTCGCGGACTGCTGCCGATCGCTCGGAGGCGTACGTATCCTGCCTTTGCTGAGCGGCCTTCTCCAGCTGGTCGATGGCGTCGGTTCCGGTGGCCGTCATCTCGGAGCCACGGGTGGCCAGCAGCTCCGCTAGCGTCTCCTGCTGGCCTGCTTCTACGAGGGGAAAGACAAGTTCGCCGGCCTGCTCGATCTCTTTTATCAGTTTGGTCGACTCTTCCAGCGCCGCCAGGTCGTCCGTGTTGCCCTCGGCCACGGCCAGGGCTCGAGCCTGCTCCAGGTCTTGGTGTAGCTCCGCTTGAGCTAGGCGGTATTCTTCGACTATTGTCATATCTCCTGTAAGGATCAGGCTGGGAAGAATGCTCGTCTCCAGGTAGAACTGCGCCCGCGCGTGCTCCAGGGTGGTAGCGGCCAGCGAGGTTTGCTCCAGCGACTCAAGCCGCGCCTGATGTTCGCGAGCGCTCCAGATCGCCAACACCGAGATGCTGACCAGGAGTAGGACCAGCAGCGTGACCACTCCTGCGATCTGGGCTCTGGCCGATCTCAAGATACGCATAGTCTGAAGTTCTCCAGTCTATTGCGCGATTGCCTCAGCTGCTGGTCGTTCGCGGATGGTGCTTGCCCTGTGGCGTCTCTCAGCCCATGGGGCAGCCCCACACTCATTGGCGCAACGATCTACAGCAACTATCTATTTCTAAGGACGCACTTTGAAGAGGATTCGCTACAATGATAGGCTTCTTGCTGGCGGACTTCTGTCCTGATACCATAGGTTTGGCGCCATGGCCGACGTCGATGTTCTCATAACGTTTGGTCTGGACCACGAGTTGGTGGAGCGCATCCGGGACGTTGACTCGCGGTTGCGGGTATCTGCGCTCAGCTCGGCCCAGCGTGCGCTCTTCCGAGGCGGCAGGCCGGTCTGGCGGCGCTCGAGCGAGATGGCGCCGGCGGCGGAAGAAAGCGAGGAGAACGCTCGCCGCGGCCTGGATGAGGCCTTAGCCGAAGCCGAAGTCCTGTTCACCCTTTCCACCATGCCTGCCGACCTCCTCTCGCGGGCACCCCACCTCAAGTGGATACAGCTCACGAGCGCTGGTGCCGACCGCCTGGTTAACCAGGAGATTTTCCAAAGCGGCATAGCTGTCACCACCGCCGGTGGCATTTACGTCACCCCCATCGGCGAGTACGTCCTGGGGATGATGATCATGCTGGCGAAGGGTTGGCCCTATCTCTTTCGGGCTCAGGAGAAGCGAGAGTGGGCCCGTCTTACTCCCCAGGAGCTGCAGGGCAAGACGGTGGGTGTCGTAGGATTGGGCAGCGTCGGCCAGGAAGTGGCCCGCCTGGCCAAGCTCTTGGACATGCGAGTGCTGGGCGTGCGTCGTTCCGGAGCGCCTCTGGAGAGCGGCGAGTACCTAGTCGACGAGATATTCGGCCCCCTCGACCTGCTGCACGTCCTCTCGGAGAGCGACTTTGTGGTGCTGGCCCTTCCTCTGACTGAAGAGACTCACCACCTGATGGGCGAGCTGGCTTTCCAGGCTATGAAGCCCTCAGCCTATCTGATCAACGTCTCTCCCGGTGCCGTAGTGGATGAGACGGCCCTTGTGCGGGCCCTTAAGGTTGGGCTGATCGGCGGAGCCGGCCTGGACGTCTTCGAGAGCGAGCCTCTGCCGTCGACAAGCGAGCTGTGGAGGCTGCGGAACGTGATCATCAGTCCTCACATTGCCGCCGAGATCCCTCACTACAACGAGCGGGCGGTGGCCCTCTTCTGCGATAACCTCCGCCGCTATCTGGCCGATGAGCCGCTTCTGAACCTGGTGGACCCTAAGCGGGGATACTAGCCGGGTCTATCTTCGCTTGCCGCGGCCCCGTTTGGGGCCTTCGCTCGCTGCGGGCTTCGCCGCCGTCTTCCCTTTGGCGATGGGCTTCTTCCCGGTGGTCGCCTTCCCCTTGGCGGGGGCCTTGGGCTTGGCGGCCGTTGCGGGCTTCGCCGCCGTCTTCCCTTTGGCGATGGGCTTCTTCTCGGTGGTCGCCTTCCCCTTGGCGGGGGCCCTGGGCTTGGCGGCCCCCCTTGGCGGGGGCCCTGGGCTTGGCGGCCGCTGCGGGCTTCGCCGCCGTCTTCCCCTTGGCGGGGGCCCTGGGCTTGGCGGCCGCTGCGGGCTTCGCCGCCGTCTTCCCTTTGGCGATGGGCTTCTTCCCGGTGGTCGCCTTCCCCTTAGCAGCGGCGCTGGGCTTGGTCTTCGCTTTGGCGGCGGGCGCTTTCGCCTTCGCTGCCTTCTTATCTTCCGTCGATTCCTTCTCTTCGGCCTGCTTGTCCATCTCGATGCTGGCGATGGAGGCAACTATGTCCCCGGGGCCTAGGCCCATCAATGTCACGCCCATGGTGGCCCGGCCCTGTATGGCAATGCTGTCCACGTTGGTGCGAATTACGATTCCGTCCTCGGAGATGATCATCAGTTGTTGCTTCGAATTGACGCTTCGGGCCGCCACCAACCGGCCTCTTTTCTCGTTAACCGTGAACGTCTTTACGCCAAGGCCGCCTCGTCCCTGAGTAGGATATTCGTCGAACAGCGTGCGCTTGCCGTAGCCCCTGCTGCTGACCACCAGCAGTTGCTGGTCAGAACGAACGGTCTCCATCCCCACCACTCGGTCGCCCTTCGCCAGGCGGATGCCCCGCACGCCGCCGCTCTGGCGAGAGGCCGAGCGCAATTGGGCCACCCGGAAGCGCAAGGCCAGACCAGTAGCGGTAACCAGAACGACCTCATCGTCGCCGCGCGCTAGCTGAGCAGCTACCAGCGAGTCGCCTGGCTCCAGGTCCATGGTGATGAGGCCGTTGCGGCGTACCGTGGCGAACTCGCTCAGGGCCGTCTTCTTCACCTCGCCCTGTTCGGTAGCCAGCACCAGGAACTCCTGACCGCTGCCGTCGGTGACCACCACTGCCGTCACCCGCTCGTCCTGCTCTAGGTAGATGATGTTAATGAGGGGGATGCCCCTCGCCTGGCGCGATTCATCGGGTAGCTCATAGGTCTTGACCTGATACACGCGGCCGCGATCGGTGAAGAACAACAGGCTCTGGTGAGTATCGGCCACCATGATGTGGCGGACGGCATCGCCCTCCCGCTTGGCCACGCCGATCTTGCCGCGGCCGCCTCGCCCCTGCGCCCGGTAGATCTCCAGTGGTACACGCTTGATGTAGCCACGAGTCGATAGGGTTACCACTGTCTCCTGGTGGGGTATGAGATCCTCGTCGCTGAAATCCACGGCTTCCTGCTCGACGATCTGCGTCCGCCGGTCGTCGCCGTACTTCTTCTTGACCTCCAGCGTCTCCTCCTTGATCAGGAAGTCGATCTTGCGGGGATTGGCCAGCAGGTCTTCCAGATAGGCGATCTGCTTGATGATCTCCGAGTACTCGTCTTGAATCTTCTGCCGCTCCAGGCGGGCCAGACGGCGCAACTGCATGTCCAGCACCGCCTGCGCCTGGCGGTCGCTCAGGCCGAAGGGGGCTCGCATCAGCCGCTCCTTGGCCTTCTCCGCCGATTCCGAGCGGCGGATGGTCTGAATGACCTTGTCCAGATGATCCAGGGCTATCAGCAGCCCCTGGAGGATGTGCTCTCGCTCCTGGGCCTTCTTCAGCTCGAACAGGGAGCGGCGGCGGATCACCGCCCGCCGATGGTTGATGAAGCTGTCCAGAATCTTCTTGAGGCCAACGGTTCGGGGTTGGCCATCCACCAGGGCCAGCATATTGACGGCGAAAGTCGACTGCATCGCCGTGTGCTTGTAGAGGCTGTTCAGTATCTGGCGCGCCTGCCCCTCCCGTTTGAGCTCGATGACCACCCGGATGCCGTGGCGGTCGGACTCGTCCCGCAGGTCGGCGATGCCATCGATGCGCCGCGCCTTTGTCAGCTCGGCGATCCTCTCCACCAGAGAGGCCTTGTTGACCTGATAAGGCAGCTCGGTGATGACCATCTGGTTGCGGCCGCCCTTGGCCATCTCCTCGATGTGGGTGCGGGCCCGCATGATGATCCGCCCTTTGCCGTCATAGGCGGCCCTGATAGCATCTTCATTCTCGTATTCGGGGCCTTGGCCGCGCTGACCATCGCTGGACGGCTTCTTGACCCGCTCGTAGCGGAAGATGATGCCGCCGGTGGGGAAATCGGGCCCCTTGATGATCTTAGCCAGGTCACCGATGGAAGCCTCCGGGTCGTCGATCAGATGGGCAATGGCATCACAGACCTCGCTCAGGTTGTGGGGTGGGATGTTGGTGGCCATGCCCACTGCGATGCCGGTCGCGCCGTTGACCAGCAGGTTCGGTAGCCGCGAGGGCAGGACCACGGGCTCTTGGAGGCTGTCATCATAGTTGGGAGCGAAGTCTACCGTATCGCGGTCGATGTCGGCCAGCGTCTCCTCGGCGATGGCAGACAGGCGGGCCTCGGTGTAGCGCATGGCCGCCGGAGGGTCGTTGTCTATGCTGCCGAAGTTCCCCTGGCCGTCGACCAGGGGGTAGCGCATGGAGAAGTCCTGAGCCAGGCGCACCATCGCCTCATACACGGGAGCGTCGCCGTGGGGGTGGTAGCTCTTCAGCACCTCGCCGACGATGCCAGCGCTCTTACGATGCCGGCCGGTAGAGCGTAGGCCCAACTCCGACATGGCGTAGAGAATGCGCCGCTGCACGGGCTTGAGCCCATCGCGGATGTCGGGCAGGGCCCGCGCCACGATAACGCTCATGGCATAGTCGAGGTAGGAGGCCCGCATCTCCTCCTCGATCTTTGCCGGACGAACGTTTCCCGAAGGTGTCTCGATAACCATGGTCTCCCTATTCGGTAAGGGCGACGTCGGTCTGCCGCAGGCGGCTGGCCAGTGTGCGCAGAACCTGCGCCGCCAGGTCGGGGCTGCTCTTCAGCTGAGCGAGAAAGTCCCAGCGGCTCATGACCAGGCACTCGCCATCCTCCAGGGCGCGGATGCAGGCGCTACGGGGATAGCCATCCAGCAGGGCCATTTCCCCGAAGAAGTCTCCCGGACCCAGAGTGGCGAGGACGGTCTCCTTGGGGCCGCCCATGTTCTTCACCACTTCCACCTGGCCGGAGGAGACAATATAGAAGCCCACCGCCTCCTCGCCTTCCTTCAGGATTAGCTCCTGCGCCTGATGCTTCCTTGGGTAGAGGTTTCTAGCGAAGCGTTTGAGCTCTGCCGAACCGAACCCGGCAAATAGGGGAACATTGACCAGCATCTCCTCGGCGCCCATCGTCGCACCTCCTTCCTGAAGTCATGACCGATCGCCAGATTCAAGAATACCATCAATCTGACGAAGGGGGAAGATGCCTACGTGCCTTACTGAATGAGCCGCCGCTGCATGGAGACCAGCGCCAGGTAGTAGAAGACAGCGCCCACCACCGCTATCCACGCCAGGTCGCCCAGATGGCCCAGGTTGAGGTTGCCTTCCACTAGCCCGCGATAGATGTCCACTACATGGGTGGCGGGCACGAACCAGGAGGCTACCTGTAGCTCCTCCGGCAGCCTCTCCAGGGGGAAGAAGACGCCGCCCAGCCAGAACTGAGGCGTTACGAATAGAGCGAAGAAGTAGTTGAGGGAGCTGATAGAGCGGGCGATCGACGTGTAGGACAGGGAGACGCTGGCGAACATGAAGCTGGAGACGTAGGCCGCGACGGGCACCAGAAGCGCCAGCGGCGAATTCAGCAGGCCGAATGCGGCCGTTACCGCCAGTATGTAGACGCTGCTGATGAGGCCCCGCGTGGCCCCCCACAGGATCTCGCCAGTGATTACGTCTTCGATGCTCACCGGCGTGGCGATGATCGCATGGTACGTTCTTTGGTTCTCCATGCGGAAGAAGGAGCCCCAGCCGCACTCCGCGGCGGCCGTCCACATGGGGAAGACGGCCAGAATGCCGGGGGCAATGAATTCGATGTAGCGCTGGTCGCCGGGCAACTCCGACCGACTTACCAGCCCTCCCAGGCCTACACCGAGGGCAAGAAGGGTGATCAGCGGCTCCGCCAGCGGCCATATGGCCTCCGCTTTCCACAGGCGCAGGTACACGTCCCGGTTGCGTTGCCAGACCCGATACGCTCTGTAGGAGACATCGGGCAGACGGATGGCGAGACGACGGAGGGCAATAGTCATTCGATGAGCCCCCGTCCCGTCAGGCGCAGGAACACGTCCTCCAGGTTGGCCGGGCGATAGACTACTTTATCGCTGTCTCGGATCAGGTCTGCCATCTGCGCCCGGCCGTCAGGGGTACGAGTGTGGATGTAGATGATGTCCTCCACTTCCTCCACCGTCAGGCCAGTTCGGGACGCCACATCGGTCAGAATCCTCTCCCGCTGCCGACCGCTGGCCTGCACTTCCGCTACCTCCCGTCCGACGTACTCCTCCACCAGTTCCGCCGGCGAACCCTCCACCAGGATGCGCCCCTGATGCATGATGACCAGGCGGTCGCAGAGGTGGGCAGCCTCCTCCATGTAGTGAGTGCAGAGGAGCATGGTCACACCCTGTTCCTTGAGATAGCGGAGCTTCTGCCAAACCATGTGGCGCGCCTGAGGGTCGAGGCCGGTGGTCGGCTCGTCCAGCACCAGGATCTTGGGCTGGTTGATCAGCCCGCGGGCAATGGTCAGCCGCCGTTTGAGGCCGGTGGACAGGGCGGCGATTGGCTCGTTCTGCTTGTCCACGAGCTGAAAGAGGACCAGGCTCTCGTCTATGCGCTGATCGGCCAGTTCCCTCGGCATGTCGAAATAGCGAGCATAGACCGCCAGGTTCTGGCGCACAGAAAGATCGGGATCCAGGTTGTCCTCCTGGGGCACTACGCCCAGGATCGACTTGATTCGGCGCGGCTCTCGCCACACGTCTACGCCGTCCACGGCCAGTTCGCCCTCCGTCACCGGCGACACACAGGAGATCATGCGCACAGTGGTAGTCTTGCCGGCGCCGTTGGGGCCCAAGAAGCCAAAGCACTCCCCTTTGCGCACCGAGAAGTCGATGCCGTCCACGGCAGTGAAGCCGTCATAGCGTTTGACCAGGTTTCTAGCGCGGATTATCTCGGTCATGGGTGAGAATGAGAGAACAGCCACCTCTTCCCTGGCAGGCACAGGCGATGATAGCAAAGCCAGCTTGGCAGGGGCAAGAAAAGGCCGAGGCTTCTCTTCCGTCTGCCTCGGCCGCCGGAGCTACTTCGTCAGCTTCGCTCCGCCTACCCTTCCTCCTCCTCATCGCCGGCGAACTCGTAGAGGGTGATATCGGCCTCCGCATCCTTGCTACGGCTGTCCCAGTCTTCCGAGTCCTCTCCCTCGTCGAAGCTCTCCTCTTCCTCTTCCGCATCGTGGCGCACGAGGCCCTCCTTGGTGTAGGGGCGGAAGGCCTCCCCGGCCATGGGCGGGAAGGAGAGCTTACCTGCCTGGCTGGGGTCCTGGAAGGTCTCCTTGATGATCACTCGGACATCCTCTCCATTGAGGTGGGCGATCGCCGCCGCGTACTGGTTGCCCCCTTCCATCAGCTTCATCAGGCGCCTGCCCAGCTTAGGCTCTATCTCTCCCAGGTATTCCCCATGGCTGCTCTCCACCACCAAGGTGTTATTCTGACGACGGAGAAGGACCTCGTCCCCTGCTGTCATGCGGGCGGTAGCTTGGGATGCCGGCCGCGCGAGAACAGTTGTGCCAGTCTTGCCCATCTCTGAAATGAACATCTGGGGAGAGAGCTTCTTGCCTCCCTCCGCTTGGACAGATGCCTCCTCACCCAGAGTTGCCAGGCGCGAGAGGTTCTTCTGGGCGATGGAGTTGAGAGGGTCAAGCTCCAGGGCCTTGCCGTAAGCTTCTCGCGCTTCTGAGTAGCGGCCAATCTGGGTCAGTGCCTTCCCTAATCGATTGTAGGCATCTACGTCGTTGGGGAAGACAGCGATGATCGCTCGGTTGACGGCCGCGGCTTCCTGCCACTGGCCCTGCATGGCCAGCTGGATGGCCTGCTGGGTCCGCTGCCGTCGAAAAAGCCTCGTCCTCTCATCCGCTGCAAACACCATTTTCGTCAAATCACCCCACAGTGCCGCGCATTTTATAGGTTTGTGCAGTCTTTTGCAAGTCTGCCCTGACAGCGTCTCGGAGAGAATCAGTGACCACTGCCGTCGCACACATCCTTTAAAGACGTCAGGACAAGTCTGACGTTACGCCATTCTTCAAGAAAGCCTCTAAAGTTAACTAAACTTCCCTCGAAGGGTAGTCAGTTGGCTTACCTAAGAACGCTCATCTCCTGAGATAGTTAACCGATCTCGGCAAAGAACCGTGAGCCGCCGACTGTGCGGCTTCCTAAGGCTCGCTGGAAGATCAGCTCATCCTGAGGAGATACGATCGTCAGCCAGGGGAGGATTTCAGGGACACTTGCGGCCGCACCGGTTCACCCTTCTGCCAATTGGTCGGGGTGGGCAGATTCGAACTGCCGGCCTCACGGTCCCGAACCGTGCGCTCTAGCCTGACTGAGCTACACCCCGCTAGTCCTCCTCCAGCCCATCAAACCGGTGGCGTCTCATTCTAGCAAATGCCGCTCAGGGTGTCGAGGTGCGGAGCGCTCGTCGATGGTGGCGCGGAGCTGAGGAAGATGATACCTGTCGCAGGAAGGGTCCGAGGAAAGATCGGCGGCAGGAAAGAAAGCCAGAAGGGCTTGCCAGGCCTTCAAATCCCTTTTTGGGGAACGCAAGAAAACGAGCGGTGGCTGCTTAGCGAAGGCGGGGCGTATGAAGAGCCCCGTCGCTGATCGGCTCGTCGATGTACAGGTCGCCGTTCCGGATCTTGATGTTGAACCCGCAGGTGGGGTTAGTGCATGCCCATGCCTTGTAATAGATGGGTGCACCCTGGCTCCCAAAATCAGATAGAGGAACCAGATCGCCGGTTTGGCACTTTTGACACTTGGGGAAACTGTTCACCACTACCACGAGAGCCCTCCCAACCGAACGTAATCGCCAGGCAGTATAGCAGAGCACTACTGCTCTGGCAAGCCGCAGGAGGGCACTTATTGTCAAGTGGCCGAAAATTTTGTGAAAGTGGTCTTGCCCCGAAACGGAGTTCAGGCTTAAAACGTTATTGAGGACAGAAGTGATCGATTCAACGCTCGTGAGCACGAGGGGGAAGTGATGACAGTGAGTCGATGGCTTAAGGTGCTGATAGCCGGACTTGTGTTCGGCATCGCCCTGGGGACAGGTGTCGCCGTGGCTGTCCTGATGCCGACCGGCAGCGGTGATGTGGAGCACTCGCCTCCTTCTGCTCAGGCCCTCGTCGAAGCGAACGAGGAGGGCGCCTGGCTGGGGGTGATGGTCAGCAGGTTCGGCGATGAAGGCGTTATCGTGCAGCAGGTCTTCGCCGATAGCCCTGCTCACAAGGCGGGGATCAAGCGCGGCGACATCATCAAGGCCGTCGAGGACAAGGACGTGCGAACCATTAGAGACCTCGTAACCGACATCAAGGACAGGGAGCCCGGCGACGAGGTCACCCTGACACTTCTGCGAGATGACGAGGAGATGGCGCTCCGGGTCACCCTGGGCGCCGGGCCGGAGCCCTTGCCGTCGCCGGAACGTGGAGGGCCCTTCGCCGAGTTGGGCGAGCTGGAGTTCGCCGACATCCTGGGCGGTCAGTTCACGGTTAAGGACGATGAGGGCAACACGGTGGTCATCGAGGTGGTGGCCGGCGAGGTGGAGAGCATCGGCGACGATGAGCTGACGGTGACCGGCAACGATGGCGGCGAGCGCACCTTCACCATCACCGACGATACGATAATGGCTCAGCGCCCAGAGGAAGGCGATCCGGTGGTAGTGGTGACCGTTGGTGACAGCAAGGAGGCGCGGCTGGTTCTATCGGGCGGGCTCTTTCAACTGCTCGGCATGTTCGGCCGCCTGGGCTACGACATCGGCGAGCGTCTCATGCCGCCGGAGATCCCCCGGTTGGACATTCCCCCACTCAAGGAGCGAGGGTCTGGCCTGTCGCCTGAGTGGCACTTTTGCCTGGGGCCCGAATGCGGCCCCGAACGGCTGCTTCCCCCTACGCTACCCGGCAACGGTTTCTGGCCGTGGGAAGAGGATAGCCAAGAGTATTGACGTCTACCAGAGAGCACCTCCCCTGAGAGAGGCTGGTCTGTAGGGAGACAGGCCGGCCTCTTTCTTTCCGTCAGCCTAGAGGGTTGCTTTCCGCCTCACCAGCCACCACTCCAGGCTGTCCGCCAGGGCCAGCCAGGAGGCCTCTATGATGTCTGTGGAGGATCCCACCGTCGTCCAGACACGCTCGCCGTCGGTGGACTCGATGAGCACCCGCACGTAGGCGGCGGTGCCGCCGGCGCTATCGATGATGCGCACCTTGTAGTCCACCAGCTTGATCGCCTCCAGTGTGGGATAGAACTGAACCAGCGCCTTGCGGACAGCGGTGTCCAGGGCATTCACCGGCCCGTTGCCTTCGGCGGCGGTATGGATGCTCTCGTCGCCCACTCGCACCTTCACCATCGCCTCCGATAGCATCTCCCGCTCATCTTCCTCGCCGGGCCGGGGATGGCGACGCTCTACCACCATGAAGTCGTCCAGCTCAAAGGGGGCCTGGTATCCCGGCCGACTGCGCCTGGCCAGGAGCTCAAACGAGGCTTCCGCCCCCTCGTACTGATAGCCGCGGCTCTCCATCAGCTTGACCACGTCCAGGAGGTGGCGCGCGTCTTCCCTGTTCAAGGGGATGTCGACTCCTTGCTCCTTGAGCTTGGCCTGGATGTTGCGCTGGCCGGACAGCTCCGACACCAGTATGCGGGGGTCGTTGCCCACCAGAACGGGATCAATGTGCTGGTAGGACTGCTCGTGCTTGATGAGGGCGGCCACGTGCAGGCCCGCCTTGTGGGCGAAGGCGGCCGTGCCGACGTACGGCTGGCGAGGACTCGGGGGCAGGTTGGCAACCTCGCTGACGTAGCGGGAGACCTCCGTGAGCTTGGCCAGTTGCTCATTGCTGACGCAGTCGATGCCCATCTTCAGCTTGAGGTTGGCGATGATGCTGATCATGTCGGCGTTGCCACAGCCGTCGCCGTAGCCGTTGATGCAGCCCTGTACCTGGGCTACCCCCATCTCGACGGCTGCCAGGCTGTTGGCCACCGCCAGGTCGGAGGCATTGTGGGCGTGGATGCCCAGGGGTGTATCGACGGCCTTCATCGCCGCCTTGATCGGCTCCTTCAAACGCGACGTGGTGGTGCCGCCGTTGGTGTCGCAGAGGATGATGCAGTCCGCGCCGGCGTCGGCCGCCGCCTGGAGGCAGCGGATGGAGTAGCGGCGGTCGGAGTAGAAGCCGTCGAAGTAGTGCTCGGCGTCCAGGAAGACGGTGAGACCGTGCGACTTCAGGTAGCGGATGGAGTCGGAGAGCATCTCCAGGTTCTCATCCAGGGTAGTCTCCAGGATCTCGCGCACCTGCATGTCGCTGGCCTTGCCCACCAGGGTTACGACCGGCGTGCGGGCGTCGACCAGGGCGCGGATGTTGGGGTCCTTGTCCGCCTTGCCGTCGGCGCGACGGGTGGAGCCGAAGGCGGCCATCTTAGCATGGGAGAGCTTGAGCGAGCGGGCCCGCACGAAGAACTCGGCGTCCTTGGGGTTAGAGCCCGGCCAGCCCCCCTCGACGTAGTGCACGCCCAGCTCGTCCAGCTTGCGGGCGATCTTCAGCTTGTCCTCCACGGACAGCGAGATGCCCTCCATCTGCGTGCCGTCACGAAGAGTGGTGTCGTATAGCTCTACACGCGTCATCTTCGCTCACCTCCAGCCGCTTCCGCCGCCCGTTTCTGCCCTCTACACCAGCGACGCCACCAGGTCGCCCACCTCGGATGTGCTCATGCCCATCCGGCCGGCGGCCAGCGACTTGATCTTGCCGCTGCCCAGCGCCTTGATCATCGCCTTCTCGACGCGGTCGGCGGCCTCCTCCTCCCCGATTACATCCAGCATCATCTGGGCGGCGGCGATCGCCGCCATGGGGCAGATGACGTTCTGGCCCGTGTACTTCGGCGCGCTGCCGCCGATGGGCTCGAACATGGAAACGCCCTGCGGGTTGATGTTTCCCCCTGCTGCCACGCCCATGCCCCCCTGGATCATTGCTCCCAGGTCGGTGATGATATCGCCGAACATGTTGTCCACCACGATCACGTCGAACCACTCCGGGTTCTTGACGAACCACATGCAGCAGGCATCGACGTGGGCGTACTCCCGCCTGATTTCCGGATAGTCAGCGTCACCTACCTCACAGAAAGCCCGCCACCAGGTATCGTGGACGTAGGTCAGGACGTTGGTCTTGGCCACCAGGTGGAGCTGCTTCATCTTGTTACGCTTGCGGGTCAGCTCGAAGGCGTAGCGGATCGCTCGCTCGGCGCCGAAACGGGTGGTGCAATGGATCTGGGTGGAGACCTCCTGCGGAGTTCCCTTGTACTGGACGCCGCCCATGCCTGAGTACAGCCCCTCGGTGTTCTCCCGAACGACAACGAAATCGATGTCTTCCGGGCCTTTGTCCTTGAGGGGGCAGTCGACATTGGGGTAGAGCTTCACCGGACGAAGGTTGATGTACTGATCCAGCCCGAAGCGGGCGCGCAGAAGGATGCCCACCTCCAGAGGCCCCGGCGGCACATCCGGGTGGCCGATGGCGCCCAGGTAGATGGCGTCGAAGCCCCGCAGCTCCTCGAGGGCAGAGTCAGGCAGGGTCTCGCCCGTCCGCAGGTAGCGGTCGCCACCGAAGTCATAGGTGGTGGTGTCGTAGCGAAAGCCACAGGCCTGGGCGGCCGCTTCCAGCACCTTCAGGCCCTCGCGCACCACCTCTCCGCCCGTTCCGTCGCCGGGGATTACAGCTATCTTGTACATTCACACCTTCCCTTCGAGGGTTCATTCCTTTTGCTGGAAAGTGTAGCATAGAGGCCGGTTGTAGAGCGACGCCGCCAACGGCCGCGAGCCAGAGCGCATGACTACGCCTCCCTGCCACGGCGGCGGCCGCGTCGGAGAGCTTGCGCTTGCTCTTTGGCTACTTCCCCGAACACAGCCCTGAATGCGATCAGGCCGCCGGCGGCGAACGCCAGGAACACGGGATAAGTGCGCCATTGCTTCAAGTGCACCGGCCCCAGGCTGTAGACCACGGTGGCCACGGCTGCTATCAGCCCCGGGATGAACCAGACGGCGGCGAAGGCCGCTGCCGCCCCTCGCACCAGCCTGTGTCTGATGCCGAGGCCGAGGTCGCCGACAATAAGCCAGAGCAGGCCGCCGAAGCCCAGCAACCCCACCACCCTCTCGAACACCGTTGCTTCGCTCGCCTTCCAGAGGGTCAGGAACCCCTGAAGCGAGGTGAACAGCGTCCCCCGCACCGGCTCCTCCTCTTCCTCCTGGTCCGCCCAGTCGTACAGCTCGTCCTCGACCTTCGTCCCCACTTTCCTCAGCCGGTCGAGTGCTTGTTTGAATACGCTCATGGCGGTTCGCTCCCGCTGGCCTCGCTCACCGTTTCTCGCCGGCCAGTCTGCGCTTCGTATGCTCCACCAGCCCGCCCGCCTGTATCAGCTCCAGCATGAACTGGGGGTAGGGCTTGGCCTTGAACTCGCAACCCCTGGTCACGTTGCGGATGGTGCCCGTCTCCAGCTCCGCCACCAGCTCGTCGCCCGCCTCGCTGCAGTCGACAGCTTCCGGGCACTCCAGGATGGGCAAGCCGACGTTGATGGCGTTCCGATAGAAGATGCGGGCGAAGGTCTTGGCGACAACGCAGCTCACGCCCACCCCCTTGATGGCCAGCGGCGCGTGCTCTCGCGAGGAGCCGCAGCCGAAGTTGGTCTCGGCCACGATCACGTC
>LJUA01000042.1 GCA_001303545.1 Dehalococcoidia bacterium SM23_28_2 | reverse complement strand
AGCGCAGCAGCGGCGGTAGGCTCAGGCTCCGCTGGCCAAGTGCGGATCATAGTCAACGGCCGCTGGAGGGCCGGGGGAAACCTCCCTTGCGATGATAGAGTTCTGGCCTCTCGCTCCTGTGGATTGTCGCCGCCCGTTCCGGCTCCTTTGTAGGCGGTGAACAACAGCAGGCCGGCCAGAAGCGTCAGCAGCGTGCCTCTCCACCACGTCACCCCGGCCTTGGCTCTCCAGCGGCCGTTGACACTCACCATAACGTCAAGGCCAACCGGAAGATACGCCCCCTAGAGCTGAATTATCAGCAGGCGATCCAGGGACGCCAGGTCTTTCTTGACCTCGATCGACGCCTTGGGGAAGACGTCCGAGGCCAGGGCTACAACGGCCGGTCCCTGATCGAAGCCTATCTCCAGAAGGAGGGCGGCGGCGGGCCGCAGGACGGGCGGCGCCCCGCGCAGCAGCCGCTCGATGATCCGCAGGCCGTCGGGGCCGCCGTCCAGGGCCTCTCGCGGCTCATAGCAGCGGATCTCCACCGGCAGGCGCTCCCATTCGGCAGACCTGACATAAGGAAGGTTGGCGACAACGATGTCCGCCGGCTGCTCGAGGGGCTCCAGGAGATCGCCGCGGAGGAAGTGCACCCGCGACGCCAGGCCGAGCCTTTCGGCGTTGCCCTGGGCCAGGGCGAGGGCTTCCGAAGAGATATCGGTGGCGATGATCTGCGCCGAGGGCAGGTGGGCGGCAAGAGCGAGGGCGATGGCGCCGCAGCCGGTGCCCACGTCCACGACCGTGAGCGAGGGGGTGTCCTGGATGCGCTTGTCGGCCAGGGCCAGAGCCGTTTCGACCAGAAGCTCCGTCTCCGGGCGGGGGATGGCGGCAGCGGGCGTCACCGCCAGCTCGATGTCATAGAAGGCCGCTCGGCCGGTGATGTAGGGCGTGGGCTCGCCGCACAGCCGCCGCCAGATGAGGTCATGGTAGGTCTCCTTTTTGTCGGGCGGCATCTCGTCGCGGAGGCGCTGGTAGAGCTGCGTTCTGTCGAGGCCGAGCGCGTGTTGTAGCAGAAGCTCGGCCTCCATTTGGGGGTTGGCGGTTTCCAGGTTGGGGAGGGCAGCGAAGTGCTTGACGGCGCAGCGCAGGGCTTCGGCCAGCGTCACGCCAGGGTCTCTTGGAGACGTTTGGCCTGCTCCTCGCTGGCCAGGGCGTCGATGATCTCGTCGATCTCGCCGTCGAGGACGGCGGGCAGATTGTGGACGCTCAGGCCAACTCGATGGTCGGTCACCCGGTCCTGGGGAAAGTTGTAGGTGCGCACCTTCTCCGACCGCTCGCCGCTGCCCACCTGAGCGCGGCGGGCCTCGGTGATCTCCTGATGCTGGCGCTTCTGCTCCACGTCCAGGAGTCGCGCCCGCAGGACGGTGAGCGCCTTGAGCTTGTTCTTGAGCTGCGAGCGCTCGTCCTGGCAGACGGCGGTAATGCCGGAGGGGATGTGGGTGACGCGAACGGCGGTGGACAGCTTGTTGACGTTCTGACCGCCGTGGCCGCTGGCGCGAAAGATGTCGATGCGCAGGTCATCCTCGTCGATCTTCAGGTCGACCTCCTCGGCCTCGGGCAGCACGGCGACGGTGGCGGTGGAGGTGTGGATGCGACCGCTGGTCTCAGTCACGGGGATGCGCTGCACTCGGTGGGCGCCGCCTTCGTACTTGAGGCGGGAGTAGGCGCCACGGCCGCGCACTTCGTAGATGATCTCCTTGAAGCCTTTCAGGTCGCGTAGCGGCTGTACATGCGGAAGAGGTCGCCGGCGAAGAGGGCGGCCTCCTCGCCTCCGGCGGCGGCGCGGATCTCCATGATCACCGGCCGCTCGTCGTAGGGGTCCTTGGGCAGGAGGGCGAGGCGAATCTCCTCCTCCAGGCGCTGCTGGTCCTGCGTGAGCTGGTCTGCCTCCTCGCGGGCCATAGCCGCCAGCTCCTGGTCGGGGCTCTCGTCGGCCAGCGATCGGGCCTCGGTCAGGGCGGCGTCCACCCGTCTATAGTCCCGATAGAGGGAGACAATGCCCTCCAGGAAGGCGTGCTCCTTGGCCAGCGCCTGGAGCTGCTGGAAATCGGTCGCCAGCTCTGGCCGGGCCATCTCCCGGGCCAACTCCTCGTATCGCCTCTCGATGTCTTGCAGTTTGTCCCACATAGCGGCCACCAACACACATAAAGCCCCCTTGGGGGCTTTCCGCTATCTGAATTATAGCACAAAGGCTCCTGGGTGAGGAAGGGCGCTATCTGGCCTGTCGTAGGCCCTTGGCGATGAGGCGACGAACGTCCTTGGTGGCCACCCGCTCCTGCTGGCCGTCCTCCATGCGACGCAGGATCACCGTGTCGGTGGCCAGCTCCTCCTCTCCCAGGATGGCGGCGTAGAGCGCATCGACGGCGTTGGCCTGGCGCATCTGGGCCTTCAGGCTGCGGCCGCCGACGGCCATGACGGCGGCGATACCCGCTCGCCGCAGCTCGCTGGCCAGCCTGCTGGCGGCCGAACGAGCAGCGCTCATCTGGTAGGCGACGAAGACCGCTGGCTTGGCGATCGCGGGTACGGCCACGCTGGTGCGCTTGAGGTTGGCGATGATGCGCTCGATGCCTGTGGCGAAGCCGATAGCCGGCGTGGGCCTGCCGCCCAGCTCCTCGATGAGGCCGTCGTAGCGGCCGCCGGCGCCGACGGTGTTCTGGGCGCCCTCCTCAGGCGGCTGGATCTCGAAGACGGTGCGGGTGTAGTAGTCCAGGCCTCGCACCAGGCGGGGGTTGAGGGTGTAGGGGATGCCCATGGCCTCCAGATAGGAGCGCAGCTCCTGGAAGTGCTGGGCGCACTCCTCGCACAGGTAGTCGACGAAGGGCGGCGCGCTGGCGATGACCGGTTGGCAGCTGTCGACCTTGCAGTCGAGGAGCCGCAGGGGGTTCTTGTCGAAGCGGGCGCGGCAGTCGGGGCAAGCGCTGCCTATCTTGTCCTGATAGTGGGCCTTGAGCGCCGCTAGATAGCGGGGCCGGCAGTTGGCGTCGCCGACGCTGTTCAGCTGGAGAGTGAGATCGGCGATGCCCAGCTCCTGATAGAGACGCCAGGCCAGTTCGATTAGCTCAGCGTCCAGGGCGGGGTCGTTCTCGCCGATCGCCTCACAGCCGAAGTGGGTGAACTGGCGCTGTCGCCCCGCCTGGGGCCGGTCGTAGCGGAAGGCGGGCCCCCAGTAGTATAGGCGGACGGGCTGAGGCAGGTTACGCATGCCGTGCTGAATGTAGGCCCGGCAGACGTTGGCTGTGCCCTCCGGCCGCAGGGCCATCATCTCGCCGCCGCGGTCCTGGAAGACGTACATCTCTTTCTGGACGATGTCCGTGGTCTGGCCGACGCCGCGGGCGAACAGGCCGGCCTCCTCGAAGATGGGCGTATCGATGCGGGAGTAGCCGTAGACCTGGCAGAGGCGAGTAGCCGTTTGGTAGACGTGCTCCCAGTAAGGCTGCTCCTCGGGCAGGATGTCGACTGTGCCGCGTGGCGCTCTATAGCGAGGGCTCATCGCCCTGAGCATACAAAAGGGGCTAGCGCTCTGTAAAGACGGGCGTGACGTGAACGTGGGCAGATGCTACACTAAAGTATGCACAGGAGTGGTGACCAGGCGGTCGTGGACGCTGAGGAGCTTTTCAAGAAGGCAGGGCAGTATCTCCCCGCCAAGGGGATCTCCCTGGTCAAGGATGCCTACCAGTTTGCTGCTGAGCGTCACGAGGGCCAGTTCCGCCTCTCCGGCGACCCCGTTATCAGTCATCCCCTTCACACGGCTCTCACTATCGTCGACCTCCAGCTAGATGCGGCTGCCGTCGCCGCTGCGCTTCTCCACGATGTGCAGGAGGACTGCGGCGTTGCGAATGGCGCGCTCGAGAAGCAGTTCGGGCGGGAGGTGGCTAAGCTGGTGAACGGCGTCACCAAGCTGGGCCAGCTCCCCCTGCAGGCTCCCATCCAACCGTCGGGAGAGGAGGAGATGCAGGCCGAGAACCTGCGCAAGATGTTCCTGGCGATGGCTGAGGACCTGCGGGTGGTGATAATCAAGCTGGCCGATCGTCTCCACAACATGCAGACCTTGCACCCCCTGCCTCCTGCTGACCAGGAGCGCATCTCCCGAGAGACGATGGAGATATACGCTCCTCTAGCTGGTCGCCTGGGCATCTGGCAGATCAAGTGGCAGCTAGAGGACTTGGCCTTTCGCTATCTGGAACCCCAGGCCTATCGACAGATAGCGAAGATGCTGGACGCTCGTCGGGAAGTGCGGGAACGCTACGTTGCCCAGCTGGAAGGGATCATTCGGAAAGAGCTATCGAAGCAGGGGATCAAGGCAGAGGTGCAGGGGCGAGCCAAGCACATCTACAGCATCCATCAGAAGATGGAGAAGTACTCCGCGGAGGGCAAGAGCTTTCACGATATCTACGACCGGCTGGCGGTGCGCATTCTGGTCAATACGGTAGCCGACTGCTACAACGCGCTGGGGGCGATTCACCAGCTCTGGCGGCCTCTCCCCGGCACCTTCGATGACTACATTGCCAATCCCAAGGAGAGCATGTACCAGTCGCTCCACACCACCGTGATGTGGCTGGGCCAGAGCCCTCTGGAGGTGCAGATTCGCACTCACCAGATGCACCAACTGGATGAGTATGGGGTGGCCGCCCACTGGCGCTATAAGGAGGGCGGCAAGCGGGACACGCGCTACGAGGAGCGCCTGGCCTGGCTGCGGCAGCTGCTCGAATGGCAGCGGGAGCTATCGCGGGCTGAAGACCTGGTAGAGGCGGTCAAGACCGATCTCTTCCGCGATCAGGTCTTCGTCTTCACACCCAAGGGAGAGGTCAAGGACCTGCCTGTAGGTTCCACGCCCATCGACTTCGCCTATCGCATCCACACAGATCTGGGGCACACTTGCGTTGGCGCCAAGGTCAACGGGCGCTTAGTACCCCTCAACCATCAACTGCAGAACGGCGACTCCGTGGAGATCATGACCAGCAAGGGCTCGCGGGGCCCCTCGCGCGACTGGCTCGGCCCCAGCCGAGGGTACGTCCGCACCAGCCACGCTCGGGAGAAGATCCGGCAGTGGTTCAAGAAGCAAGAGCGGGCGGAGAACATCAGCCGCGGCCGTGAGCTGGTGGATAAGGAGCTGCGTCGCCTGGGGGTAGCGCTGCCCCAGGTGGAAGACGAGCTCCTGCGCATTTTCAAGTACGAGGAGCTGGACAGCTTCCTGGAGGCGGTGGGCTATGGCGGCATCAGTACTCACCACATGATTCTCAGGCTTGCTCCTCTCCTGCAGCCTGAGGAACCGCCGATTCCCACAGAGGAGGTGCCTCCGCCGGCCGTTGTGAGCCGCAGCATACGCGTCCTGGGCACCGGCGATTTGCTCACCCGCATGGCCCGCTGCTGTAGCCCCGTGCCCGGCGACGATATCGTCGGCTATGTGACCCGCGGCGAAGGGGTGACCGTGCACCGGCGCGACTGCCACAACATCGTCCACCTGGCGGAAAAGGAACGGCTTGTCGAGGTGGAGTGGGGGCGTCGTGGCCAGCTCTACCCGGTGGCCGTACACATCGAGGCCTGGGATCGAGTGGGCCTGCTGCGCGACGTTAGCCAATTGGTGGCCGAGGAAAAGGTGAACATGGAGGGAGTGGGCACCCACGCGCACGACGACGGCACTGTCTCCGTCTTCATGACTCTGGAGACTACCGGCATCGAGCAACTCAGCCGCTTGCTGAGCAGGCTGGAGTCGGTGCGGGGTGTCATCTCCGTCGGCCGCCGCCTGGAAGGCGCCCGCAGCGAATAGTCAAAGGCCGACTCTTTCCTACCCCCTTCAGTTCGTCTTCGATTCCTGCTATCATGCCTCACAGTCCTTCTAGTGCAGGTTTTCCTATGCTGGCTAAGGTAAGCAGTTGCGCGATCATCGGGCTGGACGGGGAGCTGGTGGAGGTGGAGGTCGACATCTCCAGCGGGCTCCCCGCCTTCGCTATCGTTGGCCTGCCTGACGCCGCCGTCCAAGAGGCGAAGGAGCGGGTACGCTCGGCTATCCGCAACTGCGGTCTGGCCTTCCCCCAGAAGCGGATCACGGTCAACCTCGCGCCGGCCGATATCCGCAAAGAGGGCCCGGTCTACGATCTGCCCATCGCCATCGGCATCCTTATCGCCTCCGAGCAGGTGAGGGCGAACGCTGCCAAGGGTCTCTTCCTGGGAGAGCTATCCCTGGATGGGCAGGTGCGCCATACGCAGGGCATACTGCCCATGGTGGCTCTGGCCAGGGAGCGAGGCGTCGGCAGCGTGTTCGTGCCCGAGGCCGACGGACAGGAGGCGGCGCTCGTTGATGGTGTGGAGATCGTTCCCGTAGCCAGCCTGGGTCAGCTGGCGGTTCACCTCCAGGGGTTGGTACCCATCGCTCCCTTCGACCGGCAGGCGGCCGGTGCCCCCACAGCCGAACCCTTATGGGAAGGGACGGACTTCCGCTACGTCAAGGGGCAGGAGCATGTCAAGCGGGCCCTGGAGGTGGCGGCGGCCGGCGGCCACAACGTGGTCATGAGCGGGCCGCCCGGCGCTGGCAAGACGCTGCTCGCGCGCGCCCTGCCCTCCATCCTGCCATCGATGACCAACGAGGAGGCCCTGGAGGTGACTAAGGTCTACAGCGTGAGCGGTCTGCTGCCCTCCGACCGGCCGCTGATCAGTCAGAGGCCCTTCCGCGCTCCCCATCACACTATCTCTCACGCCGGCCTGGTGGGGGGAGGGCGTCAGCCGCGGCCGGGAGAGATAAGCCTGAGCCATCGGGGGGTGCTCTTCCTGGATGAACTGCCCGAGTTCGGCCACTCGGTGCTGGAGGCCATCCGCCAACCGCTGGAGGACCGAGTGGTCACTGTCAGTCGCGCCCAGGGCAACGTGACCTTCCCGGCGAACTTCATGCTGGTGGGCGCCATGAACCCCTGTCCGTGCGGGTTCTGGGGTGACCCCACCAAGGAGTGCACCTGCTCTCCGTCGACCATTATCCGCTATCAGAAGCGGATGTCGGGCCCACTGCTGGACCGTATCGACATCTTTGCCGACGTGCCGCGGGTGGAGTACGAGAAGCTGGCGGACGAGGCCGTCGGCGAGGCCTCGGAGCGGGTACGCCAGCGGGTGGAGAAGGCGCGGGCACGCCAAAAGGAGCGCTTTGCCGGCACCAGGCTAGTATGCAACGCCGAGATGACTCCCCTGGAGGTCAGGGAATACTGTCAGGACACTCTGGAAGATGGCGCCAAGTCCCTCCTGCGGCTGGCGATGAACCAACTGGCCCTATCGGCTCGCTCCTTCCATCGGGTGCTGAAGCTGGCCCGCACCGTCGCCGACCTGGCCGGCTCGGAGGCGATAACCACCGGCCACGTGGCGGAGGCCCTCCAGTACCGGCAGCGGGACAGCGGGTGAGGAGCGCGGGCGCGTAGCGACGACCTCAGCAACTAGAGCAAGTCTTGCCTCAAAGCTCTCTTCTCTCTTGCCAACTGCCGCGGCTGCGAGTAGGATGCGCGGTGTAAACGGTGACCGACTCATGGAGGTAATGCTATGAGAAAAGCAAGCGTCACCATGATCCTGATCGCTGGCATATGGCTGGTTATGCTGGCAGTGGCCTGCGGAGAGGAGGAAGAGGCGGGACCTACTCCCACCGCCACGCCCACGGCGACAGTGACCGCCAGCCCTACACCCGCAAGGACTCCCTCTCCTACCCCTGCCAGAACACCCACTCCCACGCCTGCTGCGACCGCTACGCCCACTCCCGTCGAGACGCTCACTCCGGGCGAGACGCCCACGCCCACCGCTGGCGTGACCGTCACTCCCGGACCGGGTGTCAACGACAAAGAGATCATCCTGGGGATGCACGGCCCTCTCACCGGCACCTGGGGGGCGGCCTACGCGCCCGTCATCGACGGGGCCAAAGCCTTCTTCGCCGCTCTCAATGAAGAGCAGGATGGCGTCTGCGGACGCGACGTGATCCTTAAAGTGGAAGACGACCAGTATCTGCCGTCGGGCGCGGTAGAGGCGGTCAGGAAGCTTCTGGACCGCGACGAGGTGTTAGCCGTCATGGGCGGCATCGGGACGGCCGCTCACTCGGCTGTCTGGGAGGAGCTGAACGATAGAGGGGTGCCCGACCTATGGATCATGACGGGTGCCCACAAGTTTGGGTCCGATCCTGAGAAGTTCCCGTGGTCGGTTCCCTACCTGCCGGACTACTACATCGAGGGGACGATCTTCGGTAGGTACATCTCGGAGAACATGCCTGGCAAGAAGGTGGGCATCCTCTATCAGAACGACGACTGGGGCCATGATGTGCTGGACGGCCTGAGGAATGGCCTGGACCCCGAGAAGAATGAGTTAGTGGCCGATGAGAGCTACGAGATCACCACCGTCAGCATTCGGTCTCAGGTCACCAGCCTGAAGAACTCTGGTGCAGAAATAGTGATCAGCGCCAGTACCCCCCCAAGCAGCGCTCAGCTGATCAAGGAGGCCGACCGCATGGGCTGGCATCCCCAATTCTTCATCGACTACGTCAATTCGGACCCGATGATGTTCCAGTATGTTGGCCAGCCGGAGCTCATGGAGGGGGTTATCACCCTTCAGGGCAACAAGATGTCGGATTGGACCGATGACCCGGCGATAGCCGAGCATCACCGGATCCAGAACAAGTACGGTGAACATAACGCCGGGAATTTCACGATCGCCGGCGCCTCGGCGGCCTTCTTGATGTGGGAGACTCTGAGGCACAGCTGTGACAACCTGACGCGACAAGGGTTGATGGACACCATCCACACCATCTTCAAGGACTATCAGGGCGAATTGGCTATGCCAGGTATCCTCATGACTCTCAGCGAGACCGATCACTTGACCACGGAGTCCATGATGCTGCTCCAGGCCAAGGTGGTGGACGGCAAGGGCGAATGGCAGTACATGAGCGAAGAGATAATCGATTTCAGGGAGCAATAGCAGGGGTTAAGATCACCTGACGTAACCGGAACCAGCCGGCGGTAGGCGCCGGTTGCGACGAACGACATCCTTAGGTGCGTTTTCGTGGCGTGGCAAGCCAGGATTGGCCATCCTCCCTCGAACTATCGTGATGGTAGGGGCGGGCTTAGCTTCTCCTCTGGACAACTATAGCGGCTGCGCGTAGCATTCAGGAGGTAAAAGGCTGATTCGTGGGAGGCGAGCCATGGGCTTCCTATGGCGGTATCTGCCGGTCGTTGTGGCTCTGATGGCAGGTCTCTTGCTGGCAGCGGCCTGCGAGGACGGCGAGGAGGAAGGGCCTACTTCCACTGCTACGCTTGCGACCACGGCCAGCGCCACTTCCGCCCCAGCGGCCATTGCCACCGCGACGGTCACCCCACGACTCCCTGAAGCGCCCATCGAGGACATAGTCCTGGGAATGCACGCCCCGCTCAGCGGCACCTGGGGAGCGGCGTATGCATCCGTCATCGATGGGGCCCAAGCCTTCTTCAAGTACCTCAATGAGGAGGAAGGGGGCGTCTGCGGCCGCGAGATTGTGTTCAAGGTGGAGGACAGTGGGTATTCGCCGGCGGGGGCGACCGAGGCGGTCGCCAAGCTGCTGGAGCGGCACAAGGTATACGCCATCATCGGCGGCATAGGGACGGCCCCTCATGCGGCTGTCTGGGAGGAGCTGAACGAGAGGGGGGTGCCCGACCTGTGGATCATGTCCGGTGCCCACAAGTTTGGGGCCGAGCCGGAGAAGCACCCCTGGTCGGTTCCCTTGATGCTGGACTATTACATTGAGGGGACGATCTTCGGCCGGTACATCTCGGAGAACATGCCCGGCAAGAATGTAGGCATTCTGTATCAAAACGACGAGTGGGGCCAGGATGTGCTGGAGGGCCTGAAGAACGGCCTGGATCCCGAGAAGAACGAGCTGGTCTCCGAAGAGAGCTATGAGCTGACCGACGTCAGCCTCCGGCCTCAGGTCACCAGCCTGAAGAACGCCGGGGCAGAAATAGTGATTAGCGCCAGTAGCGCCCCAATCAGCGTTCAACTGATCAAGGAGGCCGACCGCCTGGAGTGGCACCCTCAGTTCTTCCTTGACTACGTCATCCTGGAGTGGGTGACATTTGCATTTGAGTGGTGGCAGCTGCCGGAGGGTGTCATCACCCTTGGGTTCAACAAGCTCTCGGACTGGACCGATGACCCGGCGGTAGCTGAGCATCACCGGATCCAGAAAGAGTACGGTACGATGCCCCCCGGCAGCTTCACGATGGTTGGCCAGGAGGTGGCGGCACTGACCGTCGAGGCATTGAGCAGGAGCTGCGATAACCTGACCCGCAAAGGGCTCATGGATGCCGTTCACTCCTTCGAAGACTACCAGGCCGACCTGATGCTGCCCGGCGTCACCATCACCCTTAGCCCGACCGACCACCTGGCCATCGAGTCCATGATGCTGCTGCAGGCCAAGGTGGAGGACGGCAAGGGAAAGTGGGAGCCCTTCGGCGAGCTGCTCTCCTTCAGGTAGCAGGGGCGAAGCACAAGCCGTGCCAGGCCTCTATCTGAGCCCGTTTACCAACTGTTCGCATTCGAACACCAGAATTATATTGACGACGTGACATAATACATGCTAGCGTTTAGGTGCCGGTCTGGAAAGAGGATGGATAACCATGGCCGGCAGCCCTCGTCCCCCGTGGTACGTGAAGGCCACTCTGGAACTGATCGGCTTCATGCTCGCGAGCCTGGCGGCGATGATGGCCCTCAGACTGGGCGGTGTGATCGGCTGGACGGGATTTGCCCTGGGAGTGTTCGCAATGTACGAACTTGCCCTGTGGGCCGATTGGCAGTGGCCGGAGATGAGGAGCTGAGGGCAGCGAAGGCTGGCCATCGCACAGGATAGGACTGTTCGAAAACCCTGGTCACTACACACGCTTTCCCTCGCTTGATGACAGCCTGCCGATCGTGGAGAGCGGCGGCCAATGTCCACAACAGTCATCAGCACAGCCGTGTCTGGCAGAAGTTGTATAATAGCTGCCAAAAGACCACATGATGACGAAGGACACGACTACCGCCGTTCTGCTTCTGTCCTGCCGCGACCAAAAGGGACTGGTGGCGGGGACATCGGACTTCATCTATCGCAATGACGGCAACATAGTCCACGCCGATCAGCACGTGGACGCTGAGGCCGGCCTCTTTCTCCAGCGCGTAGAGTGGGAGCTGACCGGCTTTCGTATCCCTCGCGCTGAGCTTATCGACGCGTTTAGGCCTATCGCCGAGAAGTTCGGCATGCAGTGGGAGCTGCACTTCTCGGACTACCTTCCGCGGCTGGCCATCTTCGTGTCCAAGCTGGAGCACTGCCTCCACGACCTTCTGCTGAGGCAGCGGATGGGGGAGTTCCAGGCGGAGATCTCTCTGGTGATCAGCAACCATCCGGACCTTCAGCAGTTGGTCGAGACCTTCGGGCCTCAGTACCACCACTATCCGATCACCAAGGAGACGAAGGCCGAGCAGGAGAAGAAGCAGATCGAACTGCTCGAGGAGGAGCGAATAGACCTGATAGTTCTCGCCAGATACATGCAGATAATAGGCGGCGACTTCGTGAAGCGCTTCCGGAATCGGATCATCAACATCCACCACTCGTTCCTCCCTGCCTTTCCCGGCGGTCGCCCCTATCACCAGGCCCACGAACGGGGCGTGAAGATAATCGGTGCCACCAGCCATTATGCGACTGAGGAGCTGGATCAGGGCCCGATAATCGAGCAGGACGTGGCGCGGGTCAGCCATCGGGACTCTGTGCAGGATCTCATCATGAAGGGCAGGGACCTGGAGAAGGTTGTGCTGGCCCGAGCGGTGTCGCTGCATGTGACGCACAGGGTTCTGGTCTACGGTAACAAGACCGTCGTCTTCGATTGATGGACGGCATAGTCGGCGTTTGGCCGGCCGCTCGGCATCGCTGAGGGCGCTTGTCGGGGATTCCGAGAATGGTGCTTGTAGGAAAGGATGACAATATCCAGGTCGAGAAGCTGGAGCTGGGGCCTTTCGGCACCAACGCCTACGTGCTGGTGTGCAGAGCGACCAGAGACAGCGTACTGGTGGATACACCGGCGGAGGCAGACAAGATCCTGGAGCGACTGAAAGGGACCAATCCCAGGTACATACTGGTAACCCACAGCCATTCGGACCATCTGGGGGCCTTTTCCGAGCTGAAGTCCAGGCTAGGCATTCCGGCAGCCATCCATCCGCTGGACGCCAGGAGTCTGCCCTCGCCGCCGGAAATCCTGCTGAACGACGGCGATACCGTGTCCTTCGGCAAGATAGCGCTGAAAGTGCTGCATACGCCGGGCCATACACCCGGCAGCGTGTGCTTCCTGACGGGTCAATACCTGCTATCGGGAGATACGATCTTCCCCGGCGGCCCGGGCAGAACGGGGTCGCCAGCGGATTTGCGGCAGGTAATCGAATCCATAACCAAGAAGATCTTCGTATTGCCCGACGATACCCAGGTGCATCCCGGCCATGGTGAGTCCACAGTCCTGAAGAAGGAGAAAGAGGAATTCGCCGCCTTCTCCTCTCGGACGCACGATCCCGGCCTGTGCGGCGATGTGCTTTGGCTTTCGTCCTAGCTGACGCTGCTGCAGGAGGGACGGCTTACCACAGTATCTCCTCCCTGTGGAAGGCCTCCGCCAGTTCGAAATCCTCTCCATCTGCCATCTCCTCGTGCCGCTTCCTCAGCCATTTCTCCAGCTCTGACGAGGGGATTCGTCCTATTTGGCTCCTGTGACAGCGCAGGGCGGCGACCTTGATATCGAAGGTATCGGTGATGTCCGAGCGGTAGTTGGGGTCCTCTGAGGCCCAGAGCAGTACTTCTCTGACCTTGTGAGGTTGAAGCCCTTCCTCCAGCAGATCGGGGTAGGAGAGGTGGTCGCGGGCATAGGGGAAAACGGCATCCAGCGTAACGCGGCCGGTGATTCGGTGGTCGCGGTGCCAAATATAGCGTCGGTAGGGGTCGGCGGTTACCACTGTCTCCGGCCGATACGTCCTTATTAGGCGGACGAGTTCTTTTCTGAACTCGGGCGTGTCCTCCAGGCTCTGGTCTGGACGGCCCAGAAATATGACATCCCTCACTCCTAGCAGCTTGGCTGCCGCCAGTTGTTCCTGCTGTCTCATCTTGGCCAGTTCCTCCGGCTTCACGTTGGCGTCGCTGGTGCCCTTATCGCCGTTGGTGCACACCACGTATATGGTATCCTTGCCGTCTTTGGCCCAGCGAGCCACCGTTCCGGCGACGCCGTATTCCGCATCGTCTGGATGGGGTGTAACCACCATTACCTGCGCCGGCTTGGTCGTCATAACAGGCCCCTCAATCTCAAATATCAATTCTATGACATCCGCCAGGCTGCTACAATTGGCGTGGGAGTACACTCAGCCAAGATGAGCGATTCCCTGTACGCCATCAGGAACTTCCGCCCCGAGGACTTCAGCGGCTACGTCCGGTTGAACGCTGAGGTCGAGAAGGTGGAGCCAACTGGACGACGTACTTCGCCGCAGGTCCTGTCCGAGCGGTTAGGTCAGCCAGGCTATCT
>LJUA01000041.1 GCA_001303545.1 Dehalococcoidia bacterium SM23_28_2 | reverse complement strand
TGGACGCCGCCCTGTGGGAGATCCGCCTCCTGGAGGAGATGGACTTCGACCTGATCAAGGTCTCCCTCAAGGCCTTCGACGTGCCCACCACCGTGGCCGCCTATCGGGAGATCGCCCGCCTCACCCCCTACGCCTTGCACATCGGCATCACCGAGGCGGGCCCCGCTCGCAGCGCGTCGATCCGCAACGCCGTCGGCATCGCCCTCCTCCTGGCGGAGGGCATCGGCGATACCATTCGCGTCTCCCTGACCGCCAACCCCAAGGAAGAGATACCGGTCGCCTACGACATTCTCAGCGCCCTGAACCTGCGCCAGCGCGGCCCGATTATCGTCGCCTGCCCCACGTGCGGCCGCATGGAGGCCGACATCATCTCCCTGGCCAACCAGGCGGAAGAGCACTTCCAGAAGCTGGGCAAGCCGATAACCGTGGCCGTCATGGGCTGCGTGGTCAACGGCCCCGGCGAGGCCAAGGAGGCCGACGTGGGCATCGCCGCCGGCAAGGGCAAGGGGGCTATCTTCCGCAACGGCGAGGTGGTGCGAGTGGTGGAGGAGAAGGACTACCTGTCCGCGCTGGTGGAGGAAGGGCAAAAGGTCATCGCCGAGAAATCGGCCGTCTCCTGACCGATGCCCATCGACCTGGACGTTATCTTCCTGGCTCTGCTGTTCACCATGTGGGCCATCCTCGGCTTTCTCCCCTGGCTGGCGCTCGCTGTGCGCCGTCGCGGCCGGAGTGTGCTCGTAGCCCTGCCTCTGGCCATCGCCGGCGGCGCTGGCGGCGGCGTCCTAGTGCCAGCGGCGGGAGCCAAGGACGAGACGGGCCTTCTGCTCAGCCTAGCCACCGCCGTCGTGGGCGGGCTGGCCCTGGCCCTGCTCGGCCTGCGGCTATCGCGCCGCCGCCCTAATCCCACGTAGGCCGCGGCTGACGTGCCCTTCCTGCGGAGGCGGGGCATCGTCAGATGATCTCCCTCTTGACCCTCACCCCTAGACCTGCCTATTCTGCTATAGACGTCATGCGCCTCTCTCATCACTTCGGTAGGACTTTGCGGCAGGTGCCCGCTGAGGCCGACACGGTCAGCCATCAGCTCCTCCTGCGGGCCGGCCTCGTCCAGCAGCTAGCGGCCGGCATCTACAGCTACCTGCCCCTCGGCTGGAAGGTACTGCGCAAGGTCGAGCAGATCATCCGCGAGGAGATGGACGCCGCCGGCGGCCAGGAGCTGATGCTGCCCGCCCTTCACCCCATCGAGATCTGGGAGGCTTCCGGCCGTCTGCCCCTCTTCGGCGGGACCGTGTTCACCCTCAGTGACCGCCGCGACCGAGGCCTGGTGCTGGGCCCCACCCACGAGGAGATCATCGCCGACGTCTTCAAGCGCCACGTCCAGAGCTACCGTGACCTGCCCCTCCTGCTCTATCAGATCCAGGTCAAGTTCCGCGACGAGGCCCGCCCTCGCGGCGGCCTCATCCGCGTGCGCGAGTTCACCATGAAGGACCTCTACAGCTTCGACGTCGACGCAGAGGGGCTGGACGAGAGCTGCCGCAAGATGCTTCAGGCCTACAAGAACGTCTTCGACCGCTGCGGCGTGCCCACCGTTGTGGTGGAGGCCGATTCGGGGGCCATCGGCGGCAAGGACTCCTGGGAGTTCATGTTCCTCTCCGATAGCGGCGAGGACCAGGCGGTCATCTGCTCCGCCTGCGACTACGCGGCCAACGCCGAGAGGGCGGATTTCCGCAAGCCAGATGTCCCCCAGGAGACACCCAAGCCGGTGGACGAGGTCTCCACCCCCGGCATCAAGGCCATCGACGACCTGTGCGCCTTCCTGGGCATCGCCCCCTGGCAGACCCTCAAGGCCGTCTTCTACTCCGCCGACGGCCAGCCGGCCTTCGTGGCCATCCGCGGCGACATGGAGGTGAACGAGACCAAGGTACGCAATGCCCTGAGCGCCGTCGACCTGCACCTCATGGACGACGTCGAGCTGGAGCAGGCCGGGCTGGTGGCCGGCTACGCCTCCCCCGTCGGGCTGAAGAACGTGAAGGTGGTGGCCGACGACGCCGTCCCCTCCTCTCCCAACCTGGTGGGCGGCGCCAACAAGCCCGATGCCCACCAGCGCAACCTCAACTACGGCCGCGACTGGACCGCCGATATCGTGACCGACATCGCCCTCGCCCGCGAGGGAGACGCCTGCCCCCGCTGCGGCTCGCCCCTCACCATCCAGCGGGCCATGGAGATGGGGCACCTCTTCAAGCTGGGCACCATCTACAGCGAGAAGATGGGGGCCACCTTCCTCGACCGCGACGGCGTAGCCAAGCCGGTGGTCATGGGCAGCTATGGCATCGGCACCGGCAGGCTCCTGGCAGGCATCGTGGAGGCCAGCCACGATGAGCAGGGCATCATCTGGCCGTCCCAGCTTGCGCCCTACGATGTCCACCTGGTGGCCCTGAGCATGGACCGCCCGGACGTAACCGACGCCTGCGAGCGCCTGTACGAAGAGCTGCAGCAGGCGGGCATATCCGTCCTCTACGACGACCGCGACGAATCGCCCGGCGTCAAGTTCAACGACGCCGACCTCCTGGGCATGCCCCTGCGCCTCACCGTCAGCCCCCGCACGCTGGATAAAGGAAGCGTGGAAGTGAAGCGCCGCACCGAGAAGGAGAGCACGCTGGTGCCCGTGGAAGAAGCGGCGGCCCGTCTTCAGGAGCTGCTGAAGCAGCCATAACCTCCTTTCTTCTCACTTTTCACGTACGGGATAGGATTTGCGTCCCTTTTCCGAAAGTGCTATAGTTTGCTTGAAGAGAGTGGGTTGCGTCCCACTTTTTTGTTGACTCAAGGCACTCCTTATGGGTGCCGGGAGTGATGAAGGGATGAAGAGCGACTTCTTGATCGCCAGCGGCCGAGAAGAACCTGCCCAAGGAGGTGGTCCTCCAGGCGGTGGAGACCGCCCTGGCTTCAGCCTACAAGAAGGACAGCGAGGCCACCGGCAACATCGTGGTCAGGATCGACCGCAACAGCGGAAACGTGCGCGTCTATGCCCAGAAAGCAGTGGTGGAGGAGGTAGAGGACTCTCGAGTGGACATCGCCCTGGAGGAGGCCCGCCGTATCAAGCCTGACATCGAGCTGGGCGAGATCATGGAGTTCGAAGTAACCCCAGCCAGCGCCGGCCGCATCGCCGCCCAGACGGCCAAGCAGGTCGTCCTGCAGCGCCTGCGCGAGGCCGAGCGCGAGATGGTCTACGAGGAGTTCTCCAGCCGCGAGGGCGATATCGTATCCGGCGTCATCCAGCGGGTGGATGCCAGAAACGTCGTCGTCGACCTGGGCAAGACGGAGGGCATCGTGCCGCCGACCGAGCAGGTGCGTGCCGAGCACTATCGGCCGGGACAGCGCATGAAGTTCTACTTGGTAGAGGTGCACAAGTCCAACAGAGGCCCCCAGCTCATCCTCTCCCGCACCCACAAGAACCTCCTGAAGCGCCTGTTTGAGCTGGAGGTGCCTGAGATATACAAGGGCGTAGTGGAGATCAAGTCCATCGCCCGCGAGCCCGGCTATCGCAGCAAGGTGGCTGTGGCCGCCCAGCAGGACGGCGTCGATCCGGTGGGCTCCTGCGTCGGCTTGCGGGGCATCCGCATTCAGAACATCGTCAATGAGCTCAACGGCGAGCGCATCGATGTGGTGCAGTGGGACCGCGAGCCCGCCCGCTTCGTGGCCAATGCCCTCAGTCCGGCCCAGGTAGCCAGCGTCACCACCAGCGAGGAAGACAACACCGCCTCGGTGATAGTGCCCGACCGCCAGCTATCGCTGGCTATCGGCAAGGAGGGCCAAAACGCCCGCCTGGCGGCCAAGCTCACCGGTTGGCGCATCGACATCAGGAGCGAATCGGCAGTACAAGAGGCCGGCCTGGCAGCGACTGTAGCGGAAGAGGCGCTGTCCGAGGAAACAGCGCCCGCGGAGGCTGTCGCCGAGCCAGCGGCCGAGGAAGAGGCCCCCGCTGAGGCCATCGCCGAGGAAGAGGAGCCGGCGGAGGAGGCCGTAGCCGCCAGCGAAGAGCCAGTGGCTGCCGTCGCCGAAGAGGCACCGACGGAGGTCCCCGCAAAACCCCAGATTCGCTTCGCTGAAGAGGTCGGCAGCGCGGCCGGCGGCCGCAGCCAGGCCAAGGGCAAGCGGGCCAAGAGCCGCAAGGGGACAGCACGGCAAGAGCTGGCATCGGAAGGCAAGCCCAAGAAGGTCAAGAAAACTCGCCGACCCCGCCTGGAAGAGGAATTGGAGGAGGATCTCGAGGAGCCACTAGAGTAAAGGTGGCCTCGTCCCAGATGCGATGACTACGATGGCCGAAGTTACCAATAAGTCCAGGCCGCGCCACGTGCCCCAGCGTACCTGCGTGGCCTGTCGGCGCACCACGGTCAAGCGAGACCTGGTACGCATCGTCCGCACGCCTGAGGGAACGGTAGAGATCGACGCCAGTGGCAAGAAGTCCGGTCGGGGAGCATATCTTTGCAGGGCCCAGCAGTGCTGGCAGTCAGCTCTGAAGAAAGAGCGGCTGGACTACGCCCTCAAGACTAAGCTGACTCCTGCGGAGAAGGAGGCTCTCCTTCAATACGCCCACTCCCTCCCTGCTCAAAGCGAAGAGGGTTAGGATCACAGCAGGAAGACATGGCCAGCAACCCTAAGACCAGCAAGGAGGCAAAGGCGGCAGCGAAGCAAGAGAGCGATCGTCCGCTGACCATCCCGTCTACCCTCACCGTGCGCCAGTTGGCCGAACTGGTGGGCGCCTCCCCCGTGGAGGTCATCAAAGACCTCATGAAGAATGGCGTCATGGCCGCCATCAATCAGGTTATCGACTACGAGACGGCCGCTATCGTGGCCCGAAACATGGGCTTCCAGACCAAGGAGGCACCACCCCCCGAGGAATCAGCGGAACGAGCAGTCATCGAGGAGGAGGACGCCAGCCTCCTCCAGACCCGTCCGGCAGTAGTCACCATCATGGGCCACGTCGACCACGGCAAGACCAAACTCCTAGACGCCATCCGCAACACCAATGTCGCCGCCGGAGAGGTGGGCGGCATCACCCAGCACATCGGCGCCTACCAGGTGGAGTTGCACGGTCAGCGCATCACCTTCGTAGACACCCCCGGACACGAGGCGTTCACCGCCATGCGGGCACGAGGTGCCCGGGTCACGGACATCGCCGTCCTGGTGATCGCCGCCAACGATGGCGTGATGCCCCAGACAGTGGAGGCCATCGATCACGCCAAGGCGGCTGGTGTGCCCATCGTCGTTGCCATCAACAAGATGGACCTGGAGGATGCCAATCCCGATAGGGTTAAGCAGCAACTCTCCGAGCACGGCCTGATCATCGAGGAGTGGGGCGGCGATGTCATCTGCGTCCCTGTCTCCGCCAAGACTCAGGACGGCCTCGGGGATCTGCTGGAGAACATCGTCCTTGTGGCCGAGGTGCAGGAGCTGAAGGCCAACCCCCAGCGGCCAGCCGTGGGCACCGTCATCGAGGCCGAGATGGATAGCTCTCGCGGCCCCATGGCCACCATGTTGGTACAGGCCGGCACTCTCCATGGGGGCGACGTGGTAGTGGCCGACGAAACCTGGGGCAAGGTGAAGGCCATGTTCAATGAGCGGGGCCAGCGAGTAAAGACAGCGAGCCCCTCCACGCCGGCGAAAGTAATGGGCCTGAGCGCCGTTCCTCACGCCGGCGATGCCTTCACAGTGGTCAAGAACGAGCAGATAGCCCGCTCCCTGGTGACCGAGCGCCAGCGAAAGAGAGAGGCAGCCTCCGTCCGCCCTACTCGGGGCGTTACCCTGGAAACCCTCTACGGCGAGATCAGCACCGGCAAGGTCAAGGAACTGAACATCGTCCTCAAGGCCGACGTTCAGGGAACTCTAGACGCCGTGCGCACTGCCCTGGAACGGTTGAGCGAGAAGCAGGTGCAGGTGAACATTATCCACGCCGCCACAGGCATCATCATCGAATCGGACGTCATGCTCGCTCTGGCCTCCAAAGGCATCGTCATCGGCTTCAACTCTCGCCCCGACACCGGCGGCCGCCGCCTGGCCGAAACCGAGGGGGTGGACATCCGCTACTATGAGGTCATCTACGACCTCATCGAGGACGTAACTAAGGCCGTCAAGGGCTTGCTGGAGCCGGTCTACGAAGATGTAGTCGAAGGCCACGCCGAGGTGCGCCAGGTATTCCGAGTGCGCGGCGGCAGGGTTGCTGGCTGCTACGTGCGCGACGGCGTCGTTACCAGAGGCGCCTCCGCTCGCCTGCTTCGCGAGGACGAGGTGATCCACACATCCCGCGTGGCCACCCTGCGTCGCTTCCAAGATGACGCAAAGGAGGTACAGGCTGGCTACGAGTGTGGCGTGGGCATCGAGGACTTCCAGGATTTCCAGGAAGGCGACGTCATCGAGCTATACAGTCGCCAGCGCAAGAGTTAGCCCCCAGCCCCTTCTACACAGCCCGCCTCTGACACAGGCGGACCAGTCTGCCGCTGGTGGCAGCAGACCGGGGGTGATGGCCATGAGCCGACGTCTAGAACGCCTGAGCGGTCTCTTCCAGGAGGAGTTGAGCGAACTACTGCTGCGACAGGTCAAAGACCCTCGACTGGCTCAATTCGTCAGCATCACGCGCGTAGTGATCAGCCCCGATCTGCGACATGCTCGCGTCTACGTGAGCGTCATGGGCAGCGAGGAAGAGAAGGTCTCCACATTGGAGGGATTGACAGCAGCAGCGCCTTTTCTGCGGCGGCAGCTGACCAGTCGCCTCACCCTTCGGCGTATCCCCGAGCTATCCTTCCGGCGCGACGATTCCCTGGAGAAAGGGTCGCGCGTCCTTGACCTTCTGAAGCAGATATCCGACGATACGGACAATCCCTAAGCCTTGGACATCTCCGGCATCTTCAACATCGACAAGCCCTCCGGCTGGACATCCTTTCAGGTCGTCTCCCTGGTGCGACGCCTATCGGGTGTGCGCCGGGTCGGCCACACAGGCACCCTGGACCCCGCTGCCACCGGCGTCCTCGTGGTCTGCCTGGGCCAGGCCACTCGCCTTGTCCAGTACATGATGGAGGCCACCAAAGCCTATCGCGCCGAAGTGCACCTGGGCATCGCCACCGATACCCTCGACGCTACGGGCACCCCCGTAAGCGAGACCGACCCCTCGAGCGTCAGCCGCCGGCAGGTGGAGGAGGCCCTGACCGCCTTCACGGGTGAGATCGAGCAGGTGCCCCCTATGTTTAGCGCCCTCAAACACGACGGCCAGCCCCTGTACCGCCACGCCCGCGCCCAAAGGGAGGTGGAACGCCAACCCAGGCGGGTGACCATCCATCGCCTCCAGCTCCTGGCCTTCCAGCTACCGCTGGTCACCATAGAAGTGGAATGCAGCAAGGGGACGTATATTCGCGCCCTGGCCGACGATCTGGGGCAGGAATTGGGCTGCGGCGCTCACCTGGCGGCCCTGACCCGCCTGCGGGTGGGTCCTTTCACCTTGGAGGAAGCTTGCAGCCTGCCAGAGCTGGAAGCAGCCTTTCAGGAGGATCGCTGGCAGGGCCTGCTTCATCCCGCCGACGCGGCCCTCCTCTCCTGGCCAGCCGTGACTCTGAGCGAGGCCCAGGAAAAGGCTGTGCGCTTTGGCCAATACCTGGACGCCGGCTCCCTCGAGTTGGAGCAAGCGGTGGAGAACGACCAGCTATGCCGCGCCTACTCGCCTCGGGGGCAGCTTGTGGCCATCCTGCGCTATGATGACGCCGTCCTTGTATGGCGGCCTACGAAGGTGCTTACGTCAGCAGAAAGAGCGCAAGAAGCGTGAAGTTCCCACTTTTTGGCTTCTTCCTCTTGACATCCGTAGGAAAACAGGTATGCTTGGCGAAAAGAACAGATACGGAGGTGCTTAGAACGGCGCCTCCAGAGGGAGGTAGAAGACATGGCGACTGCTTACTGCCTCAAGTGCCGGACGAAGAGGGAGATGCGCAACCCTCAGCGGGTAACCCTGAAGAACGGACGACCAGCTACCCAGGGCGTCTGCCCCAACTGCGGCACCAAGATGTATCGCATAGGCAAGGCCTAGGGCCTTAGCCTCCACCTCCCCAGATACAAAGGGCTTCGCAAGAACAAGAGCGGGGCGAAGGCAGCAACTCTCGCCCCGGCGAGGGGGAGTATCCCCAGCTCTAGCGAGGAGGTTGGTTCCTCCCCGCGAGGATTCTATCCAGAAGGAGCTGGGGATTCGTTTGCAGTACTTCCTCCAGATCCTTCTCGTCTAGACAGGCAGCCAGCGCTATCCGCCGTGCCTGCTCTTCGCTGAGGAAATCGAGGCCGTGGCTATCGGAGTTCACGATGAGTTTTGCGCCGGCCAGGCGGGCCATTTTCGCCACGTGACCGTTGGCCATCGCATGAGAAGGCCTAGCCGATAGCTCCAGAAAGACGCCATTGCGAGCGGCCAGTTCCGCCTCCTCCAGGCTGATCAGGCCCGGATGGGCCAGGATATCCACGTCGCCGCAGCTCACAGCGGCCAGGTTTGTCCCCTCCTCCACGGGCTCCGAAATCGTCTCCCCGTGGACGATCACCAGCCACAGTCCAGCCTCTTTGGCGGCTCGAGCCACTTCGGCCACTGCCGCCGCTGGCACGTGGGTCAGCTCCACCCCTGGAAGGGCCGTGATCCCCCAGCGGTCGCGAGCCAGGGCGCAGTCCTGACAGAGCTCCTGGGCGAAGCGAGAAAGGCTTCCCAGAGCGCCGTGGTCAGCGAGGCCCACCGCCCGATAGCCGGCCACGCAGGCCCGCCGAATAAGCTCCATAGGCGACAGGGAGCCGTCGCTGAGAGTCGTATGGGTATGAAAGTCGTATACCATGCTAGCCAGTTCCACCTAGTGGTAGGAGCATAGCAAAGGGGCCAAGCACAAGCAAGGGACGCCCTATCCGACGGAGGCCAGGCCTTGTCGCCCCAAGGCAGAAGCGCTACAATGCATTCGCCAATGAGCCATGGCTAAAAGGAACCAACAACGTCGTAGAAAGGAGGCCTCAGGGGCCTTGGATAAGATCAATGTTGCCATCATCGGCGTAGGTAACTGCGCCTCATCCCTGGTCCAGGGTGTCCATTACTACCGCACCGCCGAGGACAACCAGTTCATCCCGGGGCTGATGCACGTCAACCTGGGCGGCTATCACGTGGGCGACATCGAATTCGTTGCCGCCTTCGATATCGATGTCAACAAGGTGCGCAAAGACCTCAGCGAGGCCATTTTCACTCCCCCCAACAATACCTACCAGTTCTGCGAGGTGCCTCGCCTGGGGGTGCCTGTCCATCGAGGCATGACCCACGATGGCCTGGGCAAATACCTCTCCCAGATAATCCAAAAGGCCCCCGGCTCCACCGACGACATCGTCAAGATCCTGAAGGACACAGAGACCCATGTGGTATTGAACTACCTTCCCGTCGGCTCCGAGGAGGCCACCAAGTGGTACGTGGAGCAGGTGCTAACGGCGGGCTGCGCCTTCGTCAACTGCATCCCTGTGTTCATCGCCCGCGAGGCCTACTGGCGACGGCGATTCGAGGAGCACGGCATTCCTCTCATCGGCGACGATATCAAGTCCCAGGTAGGGGCCACCATCATCCATCGCATCCTCACCCGCGTCTTCCGCGACCGCGGCGTGCACCTGGACCGCACCTACCAGCTCAACTTCGGCGGCAATACCGATTTCCTGAATATGCTGGAGCGCGAAAGGCTGATGTCCAAGAAGATCTCCAAGACCGGCGCCGTCGCCTCCCAGCTGGACTACGAACTGCCCGAGGCCGACATCCACGTGGGCCCCAGCGATTACGTGCCCTGGCTGCTCGACCGCAAGTTCTGTCACATTCGTATGGAGGGGACAACCTTCGGGAACGTGCCCTTGAACATGGAGGTGAAGCTGGAGGTCTGGGACAGCCCCAACTCGGCGGGGGTGGTCATCGATGCCATCCGCTGCTGCAAGCTGGCCCTCGACAGGGGCATCGCCGGCGCCCTGGAAGGGCCGTCCGCCTACTTCATGAAGTCGCCTCCCAAGCAGTTCACCGATGACGAAGCCCGTCGGATGGTGGAAAAGTTCATCCAAGACCAGCCGAAGAAAGGGGTAGCGGAGCCCCAACCGAAGCCGGAGGCCGAAGAGTAGCCCCCGGCAGTGCCGGCCACGCTCACCCGTCCTGATGTGGAAGTATCTTCTGATCTGGTCATGCGTCCGTCTACTGGGGCGGCTCCCCACTCGCGTCCTGTATTTCCTGGCCGCAGTGGCAGCGGTCTTGACCTATCTCTTTGCCTGGCGCCTCCGCCGGAACGTGTTGGACAATATGCGCCACGTCATGGGGCCGAGTACGCCCAAGAAGGAGGTGCGGAAGGCAGCCCGCCAGGTCTTTGTCAACTGGGCCAAGGCCTACGCCGATCTCGTCCACATGCCCCGTATGGATGTGAGCAAGTTCTTCGACCAGAAGCTGGCCTACCACGGACTCGAGGAAAACCTGTTGCCGGCGCTCACCGACGGCAGGGGAGTCATCATCACCAGCGCCCACTTCGGCAACGTCGAGATGGGCATCCAGGCCTTCCTGGGCAAAGGAATCAAGATGACAGTGCTCACTGAGCCCATCCAGCCACCCCGTCTCTCCCGCCTGATCGACGGCCTACGGAGCAGCAAGGGCCACGCCTTCCTGCCGGTAGGCATCGGCAGCATCAAGACCCTCCTGCGCACGATCAAGGCGGGAGGCGTGGTGGGCCTGATGTGTGACCGCGACATCGAGGGAAGGAGCATCCGCGTGCCCTTCTGCGGCACACCGACCAGCATGCCGGTGGGGGTAGTGGAGCTAGCCAACCGCACCGACGCCACCATCGTCCCCATCTTCATACATCGCAAGAACGGCAGCGCCTGTGAGGCTTTCATAGAGCCGCCTCTGGAGCTGACCAACAGCGGCGACCCTCAGGCCGACCTGGAGACGAACGTGCGAAGCCTTCTGGAGCGGTTCGAGGCCCACCTCCGTCGCGACCCCGGCCAATGGACTGTCCTGGAGGCGGTGTGGGATGCCCAGGAGGACGAGAAGCCGTGAGCCGCAGTGGTGACCTGGGCAAGGCCGACCTCCACATCCACACCGCCGTAGGCGACGGCATGGCCGATATCCCGGAGCTCCTGGACTACGTGGAGGCCAGTACCGATCTCGATGCCATCGCCGTCACCGATCACGACAACATCAGGGGGGCCCACGCCGCGCGCGAACTCTGGGCCAAGGGGCAGTACAGCTTCCAGGTGGTGATGGGAGTGGAGGTGACAGCCATCGAGGGCCACATCCTCGCTCTGTACGTAGAGGAGCCCCTGCCCGCCCTCCGACCGGCGGTGGAGGTGCTGGAGGCCGTGCACAAGCAGGGCGGCCTCTGTATCATCCCTCACCCTCTGGCCTGGCTGACTCGCAGCCTCGGTAGGCGAGCCATCGAGCGCGTTATGAAAACGGGCGGCGATGGCGTATACTTCGATGGCATAGAGGTGACCAACGAGACGTTTGCCGCTCGCATGACTGCAAAGAAGGCCATCAGGCTCAACCGGGAGCGCTACCACCTGGCGGAGGTGGGGGGCAGCGACGCGCATTTCCTGCCGGCGGTGGGCAGCGCCTACACCCTCTTCCCCGGCTCCACCGCCGAGGACCTGCGCCGCGCCATTCTGGACAGGCAAAGCAAAGCCGCCAGCGGCCGCCACCCCAGCCTTCGGGAGATCGGCCCAGGCCAGATAGCGCGCCAGGCGTGGCGGGGCCTCACCGTTACCCCTCGCACCCTTGGTTGGGGGCCCACGGCCAAGAGCTTTGTGAAGCGCATCTTTCCGTTCCTGCCATGAAGATAGGGCTAGTGTCGCCGTATGATTTCGCCGTCCCCGGCGGGGTGAACAACCACATCTGCCACCTGGCCGACCACTACGTGCGTCTGGGCCACGACGTCCGAATCATTGCCCCTGCCTCTCGCAAGCAAAACACAGGCCGCAACAACCTAATCGTCATCGGCGAGCGCCCCATCGGCCTTCCCGCCGGCGGCTCGGTGGCTCGCATCACCCTCTCCCTGACCCTGGGGCCCAAGGTGGAGCAAGTGCTGGCCAGCGAGGGCTTCGACGTCGTCCACGTGCACGAGCCCTTCGTGCCGCTCCTGCCCTTCCAGTTCATCCGCCGCTCTCAGACGACAACCGTCGCCACCTTCCACGCCGCCAAGGACGAAGGCCGCCGCTGGTACGCCTACTTTCGCCCGGCGATAAGCGTCTGGTGGCACAAGATCCAGGGCAAGATCGCCGTGTCGCTCGCCGCCCAGCGCTTGGTCAGCCGCTACTTCCCCGACCACTACGAGATCATCCCCAACGGCGTCAAATACGACCGCTTCGCCTCCCCCCTCCCCCCCTTCCCCGAGTACAAGGACGGCAAACTGAACATCCTCTTCCTGGGCCGCCTGGAGAAGCGCAAAGGGCTCCCCTACCTGCTACAGGCCTACGCTCAGGTCAAGGCCAGGATGCCCGATACGCGTCTGCTCATCGTCGGGCCCGATGGAGGCATGAGGCAGGCCTGCGAAAGCTTCGTGCAGAGGGAGAGGCTGAAGGACGTCGTGTTCGCCGGCTACGTGTCCGAAGAGGACTTGCCCCGCTACCACAAGACGGCCGATGTCTTCTGCGCTCCCAACACCGGCAACGAGAGCTTCGGCATCATCCTCCTGGAGGCTATGGCCGCTGGCATGCCCGTGATTGCCTCCGACATCGAGGGATTCTCCTACGTGGTCGGTCACCAGGCCGACGGGCTGCTGGTGCCTCGCCGCGATACGATTGCCCTGGCCGACGCCCTTCTCCAGCTCCTGAGCGACCCCGACCGCCGCCAGGAGATGGGCCGCATGGGCCAGATCAAGGCCCAAGCCTTCGATTGGTTCCCTGTTTCTCAGCAGATCCTCTCCTTCTACCAGCGGGTGGCAAAGGAGAGCGCGCAGGCCCCCGAGGGCAGGTAAGGTTAGTGAAGTTCTCTCTCCTGCCCCACTCCGTCCCTCGCCGCATCACCGATCCCATCGTCTTCCTGCTGGCCAAGGCCCACATCACCCCCAACGCCCTCACCCTGGTGGGCGTTCTGGGAAGCGCCGGAGCGGCCGTACTGCTGGCCCGCGGCCAGTTCCTGGCGGGCGGCATCGTCGTCCTGGCAGCAGGAGCACTGGACGTCCTCGATGGTGCCCTGGCCCGAGCCACCGGCCAGGTCACCCGCTTCGGGGCCGTGTTCGACTCCGTAATGGATCGCGCCTCGGAGGCGGCCGTCCTTTTCGGTCTGCTCTACTACTACGCCGGCCGCGACGCCCGTGAGGAATCGCTGCTGGCCTTCGCCGCCCTGGCCGGCTCCATGCTGGTGAGCTACATCAGGGCTCGCGGCGAGATCCTGGGGCTGCAGATAAAGGAAGGGCTTTTCACCCGCGCCGAGAGGGTGATCGTCATCGGCGTCGGCTCTATAATAGACCAGGTGAGGATTGCCCTCTGGATCCTCGCTGTCCTGGCCAACCTCACCGCCCTTCAGCGTCTCTACCTGGTCTGGCGCAAGACGCGCCAGGGGGCGGGCAAGGAGGAGCCTGTTGATACCCCTTAAGGAGCAGGAGTTTCTGCGAGCGAAGTTCAGCCGCGAGCTGATCAGGCGCATCAGGATCGATTTCTTCACCCAGAAGAAGACTTCCCTTTTCTCCCCCCGCCGCCAGCCATGCCAATATTGCAGGCCAACCGGCCAGATGCTGGAGGAGCTGGCTGCCCTCACCGACAGGATCAGCCTGCGCCAGCACATCTTCGAAGAGGACAAAGAGGCGGTCGCACAGTACGGCGTGGAGAGGATACCGGCCATCATCCTCCACGCCGGCGACGGCCGCTGGCTAAAGTACTACGGCTCCCCCGGCGGCTACGAGTTCGTCCCCCTAGTGGAGACCATTGTAGACATCTCGCGCGGCACCAATTACCTGGCCAACAAGACACGCAAGAGGCTGCGCAAACTAAAGGACGAAGTGAGCATCCGGGTATTCGTGACCCCCACCTGTCCCCACTGCCCTCAGATGGCCCGCCTGGCGTATCAGGTAGCCCTGGAGAGCCCCCACATCGCGGCCGAGGTCATTGAGGCAAACGAATTCCCTGAGCTGAGCCAACGCTACCGGGTGCGCGCGGTCCCCACTACTGTCGTCAACGACAGGATGGCCTTCCCCGGCACTGTGCCCGAGGAAGTCCTAGTGGATGTGATCGAGCGGGCTATACACCCTTCGCTCCTCACACAAGCCACAGCGGTTCCAGAGACGGGGCCAGTCACTCCAACGTCTCAGGGCAGCGACACGGCCGCTGGCGGCAAGATCATCCTGCCTTAGCGCCTGCGCAGGCGGGCGGACAGCACGCCCACCCCCAGGAGAGTCACGCCCACGAGGGCCCCTCCGGCGGCTACCAGGCCTATGGCCGTGCCCCAGGGAAACTCGTCCTCGTCAGCCTCCCCCGCCGTGTCCGCCTGCCCGGCGGGCGTGGGCGATGCCTCCGATACCTGATCCTCGGCGGGGGTCGGACGCTCGCGCGGCGGCAGGTCGAGGCTGGCCCGCCAGGCGTCCTCCAGGCCGTCCTGATCGAAGCTGTAGACTCCCAGGAGAGCGTTGTCGACGGTGCTCCCCTCCTTGAAGGTGGCGAATAGCTCAGCGAACTTCGCCGGCCCGTAGGTCTCGACCAGAAAGTCCACCAGGCTCCAG
>LJUA01000040.1 GCA_001303545.1 Dehalococcoidia bacterium SM23_28_2 | reverse complement strand
CCCAGAAGGATCACGCCCACGAGGGCCCCTCCGGCGGCTACCAGGCCTATGGCCGTGCCCCAGGGAAACTCGTCCTCGTCAGCATCCCCCGCCGTGTCCGTCTGCCCGGCGGGTGTGGGTGATGCCTCCGATACCTGATCCTCGGCGGGGGTCGGACGCTCGCGCGGCGACAGATCGAGGCTGGCCCGCCAGGCGTCCTCCAGGCCGTCCTCCAGGAGAGCGTTGTCGACGGTGCTCCCCTCCTTGAAGGTGGCGAATAGCTCAGCGAACTTCGCCGGCCCGTAGGTCTCGACCAGAAAGTCCACCAGGCTCCAGGCCTGGCCGTAGAAGAGGCTCACCTTGCTGGCGTCGCCGGTAGGAGAGGTCATCGAGCGGACGGAGAGGAGGCTATCGCGCTTCACAGCGCTCTCCAGAGCCGACGTATAGCTATCGCCGGGCTCCGACTGGGCGTACATGGCCGTCCCCTCGTCCAGCCAGGTGGGAAGACTGCCGTAGGGGCCCTCGCCAGCCACGTGGGTCACAACGTGAGCCAGCTCGTGGCGAAGGACATCGCCGCCTTCGTCCGTGAGCATGAGAATGGTGTCCGAAGCGACTCGCTCGCCGAGCACGATCACCCGCTGTTCGTGGGCCTCGCTGCGCTTCACCAGGACGGGCAGCATGTCCTCGTAGCTATCGTAGAACCAGACCTTCACCGGATAGTCGACAGTCGCGCCCAGCAGCGTCGACATCTCGTCCAGCGTGTCGCTGGCAACCACCAGCGCCGATTCGGCGGAGGAGCTGCTGCCGGAGTACCAGTAGACGCTGACATCGCCCTCGCTGACGCTCTCCCAGGAGAAGCGGATGTCCTCATAGACGAAAGTGGACGCATCGGTGGTCAGCTTGTTGCCGGCGCCGTCCTCGACCTCCCAGTAGTAGTCGATCTGGGCGCCGGGCGCCAGGTAGCTTCGGGGCGGGTTGTTGGCCTTCAGTTGATAGTCCACCTGGACGCGCTCGCCGGGGGTGAAATCGAGCCGGCTGTAGGCGGCGACGCCGTCCGGCAGGATCTGGTAGTGGAGAGTCACTTCCTCGATGACGGCCTCGCTGTGAGCCGAGAGGCGGAACACCACCTCCTCCGGGAAGTTGTTCACCACATCGGTGGCCGTGACCTCTATGCCATCCTGGGCAGAGGCAGTAGGAAGAGCAATCGTCCCCAGGAGAACAAGAACCGTACTCAGGAGAGCTAGGAGTCGACTCATTCCCCATCCTTGCCCAGCGTGGCCTTCTGATAGGCCCGCAGAAACTCATCGAGTTCGCCGTCCAGGACGGCCTCGGCATCGCTGGTCTCGTAGCCTGTGCGGTGATCCTTCACCATCTTGTACGGATGAAGCACGTAGCTGCGGATCTGGTTGCCCCAGGCAGCGGACACGTGCTCCCCTTTGAGGCGAGTCTTCTCCTCGGCCTGGCGCTCCAGCTCCCGCTCCAGCAGGCGCGCCTGGAGCACCTTCATAGCGATCTCCTTGTTGCGATACTGCGACCGCTCGTTCTGACAGGAGACGACGATGCCACTGGGGATGTGGGTGATACGCACGGCGGTCGCGTTCTTCTGGACGTGCTGGCCGCCGTGGCTACTGGCCCGGAAGACATCGATGCGCAGGTCATCGGGGTCGATGGTCACCTCCGCCACGTCTTCCACCTCCGGCATCACCTCCACCAGAGCGAAGGACGTATGGCGGGCGTGGGCGAAGTCAAAGGGCGACAGGCGCACCAGGCGATGGACGCCCCGCTCGGCCCGCAGATAGCCGTAGGCATTGCGGCCGGTCACCTCCACCATCGCGCTCTTGATCCCCGCCTCCTCCCCCACCGTCATGTCCAGCACGTGCGCCTGGTAGCCACGGCCCTCCGCCCAGCGGAGGTACATGCGCAGCAGCATATCCGCCCAGTCCTGGGAGTCGGTGCCGCCGGCGCCAGCGTGGACGGCCATGATCGCGCTGCGGCGGTCATACTCGCCGGATAGCGCCAGGGACAGCTCCAGCTTGTCCACTCGGGCCGACAGCGCTTCAATGTCGGCGGCCACGTCAGCCGCCGTCGCCTCGTCCTGCTCCGCTTCTGCCAGCTCCAGCAGGTCGGACAGCTCGCCCACCTCGACACCCAGCCCTCGCCATGTGTCCACCTGCTCCCGCGCCTCGGCCAGGCGACGCATCACGCTCTGCGCTCGCTGCGGGTCGTCCCAGAAGCCAGGCTGGGAAGAGCGCTTCTCGAGGTCGGCTATCTCCCGTTCCTGGCCGGCGATGTCAAAGACTCTCCGTTATGCGGAAGATGCGCTCGGAGAGCTGCTTGAGGACTTCTCTCACTTCCTGCATGACAGTATCGACCACCTTGCGCTTCGATTGCTAGAACAGGGACATCTGCTCGCCGGCGGGCTGGGGCGTTACTGCCATCGCCTGGCCGCCGGCCGCCTGATGGGCCAAGCGAGCGGGCTCCGGCAGGCGATAGCCCCGGCAGAGGCGAAGAACCCACTCCGCCGCCTCCGCCAGGCCGATGCGATGGCCCACGGACGGACACATAGACGGGCGTCACCCCTGCCCGCGTGCGCACCACCAGGCCGATTACCTCCGGCCCATCGCGCAGCTCCACCCGGCTGCCCGCCTCCTCGTCGACAGGCCCGTGCTCGCCCACCAGGCGCGACTTGGCGCAGCCGATGGTCGGCAGGTCGAGCAGCAGGCCGAGGTGGCAGGCGATGCCGAAGCGGCGCTGGTGGGCCAAACCCTGGCCGTCCACCAGCAGGAGGTCAGGCCGCTGCGAAAGGCGCTGGAAGGCCTCGGCCAGCACCGGCACCTCGCGGAAGGCGAGCAGCCCCGGTATGTAGGGAAACGTTAGCTCCGATTCCACCACCTGGCTCTCCAGCACCCGCAGGTCGGGGTAACTGAGCACGACCACGGCGCCGCGGCCCTTGCCGCCGCCGGTGGAGATGTCCGCGCCGGCCACCGTGCGCACGTCCTGAGGCACTCCCTCCAGGATGACCTGAGAGGCGAGTTGCTTCTGGAGGGCTATCGCGTCCCGGGGCTCCAGGTCCCAGGGGTGAAGCTGCTGTATCTCCATGCCGACTCTATTATACCGCCGCCAACCGCCGCAGCGCCTCCAGCTTCTCCCGCTGGCCGAGCTTGGCCCGCTCAACCGCCGCCCGCAGGGCCTCGATCGAGCGGTCGTAGGTGCGGCGATCGACCGGGTAGGGATGGCCGTCCTTGCCGCCGTGGGCGAAGGAGAAGCGAGCGGGGTCGCGCACGCTGGCCTTCGCCCCGTATACCAGCTCGGAGACGAGAGCCAGGGCGCGGATGGTCTTGGCGCCCACCCCCTCCATGCCCAAGAGGCGCTCGAAGTCCTCGGGCTGACGCTCGTAGGTCTTCAGGAAGATCCTGGCCAGCTTATCGGGATGGATGTCGCTGAGCCGGACATCGTGGTGTTCGGGCATCTCCAGCGCTTGCAGCCGCTTCAGCTCCCCCACCAGCCTGTCGGGGTTCTGGCCGGCCAGCTCGGTGCTCAGGTCGCGGCACTGGTCGCTCTCCTCGGCCACCATGTTCAGCACTACCCCTCGCTCGTCGGAGCAGATCGCCTTGTGGGGCTCGCAGACGAAGTCTTCCACCTCCGATGACAGCCAGTGGTAGCGACGAGCCCAGCGGGTGGCCTCGTTCATCCCCTGCTGGATGACCGCCCACGCGCCGTCGCCGCCGAACACGAAGGTGTGATGGTAGAGCTGATAGCCGTCCTGGAGAGCGGACGAGTCCACCTTGGCCGCCATGCGAGAGGCGTAGACCAGGCCGGAGGGCTGGAAGCCAAAGCGGTCGCCGAAAAACTCGATCTCGCCGGGCGTCTTGCGCGACGTCCTGCCCTTGCCACCGGCCACGAACAGCCCCGTGTCCCTCTCCAGCCCTCGCAGGCCCTCCTTGAGGGCGCCGCAGACGGTGGTGGTGACGCCGCTGGAATGCCAGTCGAAGCCCAGGACGCAGCCGAAGGCCTGGAACCAGAGGGGATCCGATAGCTTGGCCAGCACCTCCTGCGGCCCGAACTCCTCGACGATGACCAGCGTGACCTGGCGGGCCAGCTTGGTCATCCGCTCGAACAGCCACTTGGGGGCCGCCCCGTAGTGCAGGGGCAGCTGTGCTACACCCGTGCGAGCGCCGGTGGACATGCCTGATTCTCCAAAGGCAAGAATAGCAGACAAGCCACGGGAAGGGAACGAAGATGAATGATTTCTGCGGCACCACGGAATGTTAGAGTACACTTCGCCACTGCAGACCCAGTCCAGCCTTTGTCAGGCCACGCGGCGCGAATGGTACGCTTCTGGAGCCTAGGAGAGCACAGCTACCAGTTTCCAGCAAGAGCCAGCAACAAGAGCCGCTTCGCGCGACGGCAGGCGGACAAACCACATGACGGTGTTGGCCAACGGCAGGACGGTTCCGTTAACGGATTGCCCTGCCCGTGCATCTGCTCCGGGCTGCGGTCAGCCCCGCCTAATTAATCCGCCAGGCTATGCTCTCCACCGCGATAGTTATTGCAAATTTGCCTGATTGAGATATTGAAATCGACACCCTTTTGGTGTAAACTAGTTGTGACTCAAGTCAACCAACTCTTGGCCCTCTTCTGCTAGGCCCTCACCGCCGGGGTCTCGCAACAGTTTGGCTTCCTGCTTGGTGACCCCGGAGACAAATGTCCTAGCTAGTTCGTGGACTGAGGCTACCTCTCTGGCGGTGGCACGATTCACTAGTAGCTTCGCTCCTGACGAGGAATGCGGTTGTCGTCGACCGTCCGTAAAGGTGGAGCAATGAGGATTCTGCAGATCGCACCGCTGGCGGAGAGGGTGCCGCCGATCCGCTACGGCGGCACTGAGGCGGTGGTAGGCTTGCTCGCTGACGGCCTGGTGCGGGCGGGCCACGAGGTTGTCCTGTGGGCTTCCGGCGACTCCCTTGCTCTGGCCGAGTTGCGATCGGTCTACCCCCACGGCCTGCGCCTGGATCCCACCGTAACCAACCCCCATCCCTACGAGTGGATGCATGCCGTTGAGGCAATCAAGGCGGTCGAGGAGTTCGATATCATCCATAACCATCACGGCGAGTGGGTGATGGCCCTGGCCAGTCTGCTTGACGTCCCCATGCTGACCACCATGCACTGCCTTATCGAACCGGACACGAAATTCGTCTGGGAGCGCTACCGCGGCTTCTTCAACACCATCAGCCAGGCGGAGCGGGCGACCATCCCTCCCCTGGAAGGCCCCCGATTCGTCGGTGTCGTCTACAACGCTGTGGATGTGGCAAGCTTTCCTTTTCGCGCCAGCAAGGAAGACTACTTGTTGTTCATCGGCCAGATAGCACCGGCAAAGGGGCCGCATCTGGTCGTCCAAGTGGCCAGAAGGCTTGGCATGCGGCTGATCATCGCCGGCAAGATCGATCCCCCTAACAGACAGTACTTCGCAGAGACCATCGAACCGTATATCGACCGCCAGCAGATTCAGTTTGTTGGCGAGGTTGGCTACGAGAAGCGTACTCTGTACGCAAGTGCCCGTTGCCTGCTTGTGCCCATCTGCTGGGAGGAGCCCTTCGGCCTGGTCATGGCCGAGGCAATGGCCTGCGGCACGCCTGTCATCGCCTTCGATCGTGGCGCCGCGCCTGAACTAGTGGTCGATGGGGAGACCGGCTACATAGTTCGCGATGTAGACGAGATGGCCGAGGCCATCGGCCGCCTCGACCGCGTCGACCCTTACCGCTGCCGACAGCACGTGGAGGAGCACTTCGACGCGCCGAGCATGGTTCAGCGCTACCTCGAAATCTACGAGCGTATCCTTGCCCCGGAGACTTCCCAGGTTGAGGCTAAGCCCGTGCCCCTCCCCTCCCCGCCAGGTATGAGGGTAGCTTAGAGACAATCGGCCTGTGGAGCCGTTTATGTAAGTGGGGTGGTCTGTGATGATCGCCACTTGCCATGACCGGCAATCGGAGGAGGCGATCCTCAGCACCTTCAACAAGGCCGACCTGCCAGATGTCGAGGCGCTAAGGGTGCTGGTAGTTGAAGGCGCCGCCTATATCGATGGTCACGTCGGCAACTACCAGGCCAAGAAAACCATCACCCGCCTGGCTGCTTCTGCGCCCGGCCTGAGCAAGGTGGTCAATCGCTTGCGGGTGATACCGGACGCCCTTGTCCACGATGAAGCGCTAGCCGAGAGGGTGCGCCGGGCCATCCAACTCCATCCTCAGCTCAGGAGTGTCTTCATCTCCGTACGCTGCAGGGAGGGCATCATCGAGCTGTCGGGCACGGTAGAGCTCACTTCCCTGTGCTTGTGCGCTGAATACGTCGCTTGGTCTGTCAGCGGCGTCTGCCAGGTGGTCAACAGCATGAAGGTGTCCCGTGCCAGCGTCCCTGAGGAACGGGAGATAGGCCAGCATCTCGAGCAGCACCTCCAGTGTTGCCTTGGCGTGAAGCCCTGGCAGATCAGCGTTGAGGTGGAAAGAGGGACAGCTCATCTACGCGGCAAGGTACCCTCCCAATCCCTTCGACATCTCGCCGAGGACCAAGTGCGCTTGCATCCGCACATACAAGATGTTGTCAATCACCTCATCGCCGAAGAAGCCTCGCCCCACAACCATCACGCTATCGCGTCGTGAGGTTTCCGTGCCAGCCGCTGCTTGCATTCCCAGGTCAGCGATGCTAGCCTTTCGCTCATGACCACCTCTCCAACCCCTCCCGATAGCAGGGCGGGGGAAAAAGGGCTCCTCCCCGAGAGCGAGCCCATGCTTATTCGAGACATACGCGATGCCCTGGTCATCAGGGAACAGGGCATCTTCCTCCTCACCGATCCCTCCGGCAACGTCCCGCCCGACAATCCCAGTGGCTTCGGCCTCTACCATCTGGACACCCGCTACCTGTCTGTCTACGACTTCTCCTTCGCCGACGTCCGGCCGGTGGTTCTGCTTTCCACCGCTGAACTGGGCTTTAGTGAGGAACAGGTGCTCACCAACCCCACCATGCCCTGCCTGGAGAGCCGAATCCTCCCCCGCGGCAGCATAGAAGCGCGGCGGCAACGAGTGGTGGGTGACGTGCTGGAGGAGACCCTGCGTGTCACCAACTACAACGTCTTCCCCATCGAGATCGATGTAGTCTATACGCTGGATGCCGACTTCGCCGATATCTTCGAGATTCGCGGGAGCGAGAGAGAGAAGCGAGGCCAGATCCTGCCGTCCCGCGTCGAGGACGGCACGATGGTCTTCGCCTATGATGGTCTCGACGACCGCAGAAGAGAAACCAGGGTCAGCTTCTCCCAGCCACCCTTCTCCATCAAAGAGGGGCAGGTGACCTTCCGTCTCTCCCTGGGCCATCGAGAGAGCGCAACTATCCGCTTACTGGTGGCCACTGATAAACGACCGAAGGCCTCTCGCCGCGCGGAGCGTCTGGTGACTATGTGTTCTCGCTACCGGCGGTGGATGGAGAGCGGTGCCCAGGTGATCACTAGCAACGAGTTCTTCAACGCCGTCCTGGAGCGCTCCTTCACCGACCTGCGCATGCTCTGGAACCGCACCCGTGATGGCAGCAGCTACCTGGCAGCGGGGACGCCCTGGTACGATACCTTCTTCGGCCGAGACAGCGCCATCGTGGCCATGCAAACACTGGCATACAAGCCGGAGATCGCCCGCCACTCTCTGAGAATGCTCGCCCGCTACCAAGGCGACAAAATCGACGCCTGGCGAGATGAGGAGCCGGGCAAGATCCTCCACGAGTGGCGTCAGAATGAGATGACGGCCACCGGCGAGCTGCCCTTCTGCCCCTACTATGGCAGCGTCGACTCCACCCCCCTCTTCCTCCTGCTCGCCGGCGAGTACTACGCCTGGACGGCCGACTTGAAGCTGCTGCGGGAGCTGGAGCCCAATCTGCGGGCAGCTCTCCACTGGATCGACGCCCTGGCTGACATCGATGGCGACGGCTACATAGAGTACGAAGCACGCTCGGCTGCCGGCCTGGTCAACCAGGGCTGGAAGGACTCGCCCGAAGCGATCATCAATGCCGATGGCACCCTCGCCAAGCCGCCCATCGCCCTGGTAGAAGTGCAGGGCTATGTCTACGCAGCCAAGAAGAAACTGGCCCCCATCTTCGCCGCCCTGGGAGACCAGGAGCTAGCCGAGAGACTGAGCCGGGAGGCGACTCAGCTTAGGCAGCGGTTCAACCGCGACTTCTGGCTGGAGGACAGCGGGTTTCTCGCCCTAGCCCTGGACGGCGAAAACCATAAGGTGGCCTCCATTACCTCCAATCCGGGCCAAGCCCTCTGGACAGGTATCGTCCGCCAGCGCCTGGCGGAATCGATTGTCGACGTCCTTATGCGCAACGACATGTTCAGCGGCTGGGGCATCCGCACCCTCAGTGCCGCCTCCAACCGCTTCAACCCATTGGGCTACCATCTGGGGACCGTCTGGCCCCACGACAACTCCCTTGCCGCCATGGGCTTCAAGAAATACCGGTTCGAGGATGAGCTGAACGAGGTGGCCACCGCCCTCTTCGACGCTGCCCGCTCCTTCTCTCTCTACCGCCTGCCGGAGCTGTACGCCGGCAGCGCTCGCTCTATCCAATACACGCCCGTGCCATATCCCGTCGCTTGTCGACCCCAGGCCTGGGCCGCTGGCTCTTTCCCCCTCATCCTTCAGGCGATCCTCGGGCTTGCTCCTAATGCTCCCGAGGGCGAACTGCTCATTGTGCGGCCGCGCTTGCCCTACTGGCTGGACAGCGTTCAGGTGAGGAACCTGCAAGTGGGCCAAGGCAGCGCTGATCTCCTGTTTTCCCGTCGCGGCGTTCGTACGCGGTTGGAGGTTCTAGCCGTTCGCGGTCGCCTCAGGGTATCCGTCGTGCCTGCGTGGCCCCTGTGAGCTGGCTCTCCTTTGCCAGCGCATTGGGTCAGACGGGCCGAACCCGACCCAGGCCTCACCTTCGCCCGCGCAGCAGACGGAGGAGAAAGCGCCTGTTAGCGGTCGTCTCCCAAACGGAGTCCCTGAGGACGCGGCGATAGAGGCCCGCCGTGGGAATGGAGCGGACGAACTCCACGATCTTGGCTGCGATGACCTCCGGCCGCTCTTTGAGGGACACAAAGAGTGCGTTGCCCTTCCCAGCTACCTCCTGAAAGACCTCGATATCCGAGCAGATAGCCGGCAGCCTCAGGAGCCCAGCCTCCAGTAGGGGGAGCGAGGCGCCTTCGTAACGGCTGGGAAGGAAGACGGCGTCCACCAGGGTGTACACGTCTCGTACCACCTCTCGCGGGCGAGTCAGGGGCGTACCATCGGGAGAGGTCATCGTGCTCAGAAAGATAACGTCTCTGGCAACACCCTGCTCTTTGGCCCTTCGCCGCAGGCCCTCAAGCTGGGCGATAGCCTCGGGGGCATGGGGGTCGGGAGCACCCGTGACCAGCAGCTTGACCTTTCCCACCAGCTTCTTGAGTTCGGGAAGAATGTCGATGCCTAGGTCGATGTTCTTGGTGCGCGACACGCGGGTTGGGGTGAAGAGGACGAGATCCTGGTCCCACAAACGTAGCTCCTGGTGCAGCCAGCGACCAGTCTCCGACAGGCCGAGCCAGAACGCAAGGTCCACCGGATTGGGAACCACCGTGATGCGAGATGCGGGAACACCAAAGAGCTTGGCCAGGTTCTTGCGTCGGAAATCGCTGATGGCCACATAGGTCACGCCGGGCACGGGCCTTCGAAGGATATCCCAGGGGTAGCCGTAGTGAGGGATAGCGCAGTCGGGGTCGAGATAGGTGGCGTCGTGAGTCCAGGCCAGGTAGCGGCTCGTCTTCTCGGCGGCCAGCTCGGCCAGGGCGGCGGTGGCGGCAAGATTGAGGTGCATAGTGAGAAGGTTGTGGATGATGCAACATTGAGCATCCGCAAGAAGGGGTCGCAGCTTCTCTCTGATCTTGTCCTTGAGAGCGGAGAACTCGTCCGGTACCTGGCCCTCTCTGAGCTGCGGTTCCATCTTGGCATAGGGTGGGTACTCGGAGGAGAGCTCGGGAAGAATAGCGGCCCTGATACCGCCCATCTGGTTCCCCCGACCGGCCACGATGGTCACCTCGAATCCCTGCCGCGCCAGGAACCGGGCCTGCAGGTCGATCACGATCTCTACCCCGCCTATGACCGGGGGACAGCTATAATGCACGATGGCGACTTTCATCGGCCAACCTCTGGGATTTAACCTAGCCTTGCTGAACGTGAGTTATCAGTGTGTATTCTAGCGCCCAGAGCGGCTAGATCAACCTGTGCTCGCCGATGCAGAAAGGGAGGAGCGCTTCTACGTTGCAGGCCCGCCTACCCCATCGGTATTTGGCTTCGATGCGAGGCACCTGGCCCGTCTTGCAGGACAGCACGTAGTCACGCCTCATTCGGCGAGATGGATTAAGTCCACAGGCAAGGGTATCAGACGGCCGATAGGAAGTGAAATGGGATGAGTCAGGCGCAGTCCCGCGCGTTCCCTGAGGTTAGGAGCGCCGCTTCCCAGCCCATCGCTAACGCGAACCGGCGAAAGCGTTCGCCAGCGTCTCGATCGCGGGAAACCAGATGCTCTTTCCGACATGTCCTCAGATTGCCCCTAGCAAAGATCATGGCCTTCTAGATAGGGGGCGCTTGCCCCTGTTCGGCCTACCCGACGATTAGACTCATTGCTATAGAGACGCGCCTGCGTGTCTTCAGCAACTTTCGCACTTTTGCGCCCCTTTTCTAATGGACACTCAGGCCCGCATCTCGCTCGGCACCCGAGCTTAGATAGCGGGACGCTCCTGCTGGCTAATGTCGTCGTATGGTTCGTGGTGGTGATGAAGGGAGCTTCTTCCCTTGCCAAGCGTCGCGACTGCGAATAGAATAGGTGCGTCCACAATCTGGAACTGAAGGCTGAGAGATAGACCATGTTTATCTTCTTGGGCTGGCGCAGGGAGCTCATGCTGTGCGGTGAGTGGCACCCACCCTGTGCGGTCTGTAACAGCGTGCAGTTCCATATGGTCTATCATGTCCCACGTTCGCTGAGCCTGTTCTTCATTCCTCTGGTTTCGCCCTGGGGCAGGCCGTAAGGCGACTGGAGTGACAGGTCTACAGGACGTGCCGCCACAAGATGCGGCCAGCACTTCGCGAACGCAAGCGTCCGACGAGCAGTTCAGGCTTGGATGGATACTGCCCGTAGGGTTGGCATTACTGCTGGTAGCTATTCTTACTCTCCTGACGCTGCTTCTTCTGAATCCACCATGGGAGGATACCCCGGTCCCCGACATCCAGGATAGGCTCAGCGCCTTGAGTAAGTCAGACCTTGAGGTCGAGAAGCTTCGACAGGAGACCGTCAAGCTTGAGCTTGAAAACAGGTCTGCCGGCAGCGGGTGGGGCCTCCTGCTTTCCTATGCGCCCTTCCTGACTGCAATCGTGGCTGTCGCGGGGCTCTTCGCCACAGTATGGAAGCAGATCTCCACGAGTGCCCAGCAGCGCATCCAGGATAGGCATGAGCAAGCGCTCGAGAATCAGCGTCGGTTCGACCAGCGCATTAAGGATAGGCATGAGCAAGCGCTCGAGAATCAGCGTCGGTTCGACCAGAACTTCACGAAGGTTGTGGAAAACCTAGGCTCCGCAAGCCCCGCCCTTCAGGCCAGCGCTGCTGTTTCCCTTGCGACTTTCCTCAGACCAGAGTACTCCAGGTTTCACGATCAGGTGTACATGGTCGTTCTCGCCAACCTGAAGATCGAGCATGAGCAGCCAGTCAACGATCTCCTTGTCAATGTCTTTGAACAGTCCATCCGTCTGCGACTCCCGTCTGCCAGTCAGGCGGCCAGGCGGTATCTGCTCGACCTTTCCCGGGCATCGCTGGATCGTGTGGACCTTTCCGGACTCGACCTGCAGGAGGCCGACCTAGGCTATGCTCGAATGCGCGGGGCCAATCTGACTGGCACGAACCTCTTCAGATGTGGCGGCATAGCCATCAATCTTGAAAGGGCTCGTCTAACAGACGCCAACCTGGAGGAGGCGCGGCTACGAGAAGCGCGCTGCCGGGGAGCGCTGTTTCATCGCGCAAATCTCGTGTCAGCGCGTCTAGAGGAAGCTCAGTTGATCGAAGCGCAATTCGAGGATGCGCGGCTCCAAGGCGCTCACCTGCAGCGCGCCGCACTTCAAGGGGCGAGATTCTGGAATGCTGACATCAACGATGCTTTCTTCGCCGACGCCATGTTCGACAGCGCCGCGTTGAAGAGCATAGCTAAGGGAGCGAAAAACTGGCGGAATGCCCACTTCACAGCTGCCGTCAGTGAAAAGCTGAACGCTATTTCGGACGCGTCAGCCTCTCACAGCACATGAAGGGGCGCGCTTGGGAATCCCCCACCGGTTACCCGGTGAACGATGGCTCACCCTCGCCGGTTGCCCGACGAACGTTGGCCTACCCTGCGCACCCCATGTAAGGACACATCCTCCGCCCGACTGGCCAGACGAGACATGCGTCGCACTGCAAGACTAGGACAGGTCCCTGAAAAAGTCAAGACTGCCAGATCCAGCTGCAAGCTTCGTCCTCGAGCCATATTCGGTACTCGACCACGATGCCCTGCGCGAACGGGACAGAAAAGTCCGAAAGTTGCTGACGACCCACACCCGTCCGGCTCGCTTGGAAGACCGTCTGCGCGCTGAGCAGCTCAATTCACTCCGCTATGAGTCTGTCTGCCAAGGCTGCAGATGGCATCGTACACCCTGGCTGGTTGCTCCAAGGGGACGAGCCCGACTAGCGGCTTCGAGGATATGATCACGCCGCCCGTCCGTGGGGAGGCAGCAGCGGGACGGGACTGTGAGCGTGATGGCGGAGCAGTTCACTGCGCTGAGGATCGGAGATGCGCTAGCTTCAGAGGCGCACAACTTCGGGTGAATCACATTGCGTGCACCGAATGTTGTCGGACGCGACAATTAAGAGGGGCTGGAGCTCAGCGGCACCTGGCCCCCGCCCGTGCGAGCGCCGGTGGACATGCCTGATCCTCCACAGGCAAGGGTATCAGACGGTCGATCAGAAGTGAAGCGGGATGAGTCGGGCGTGCCACCGCACCGTCGTCGGCGGTTGAAAATGGTATGATGCCTGACGATGAGCGCGTGGAATGCCGCTGACGGCGGTCGAGTGCCTCGCGTTGCGAGTCGCCTCGATGGCGAGGGGTGTCTGCCTGCCGTCGCCGTGCCACGCCAGGCGTGGGTCGACAATCTGCGCGTGGCCGTGATTGTAGGCGTGATCGCGGCCCATGTCAGTACCGCCTACATCCTTGATGTCGACTGGTACTACGAGGAACGGACGCCCACGGCAGCAAGCGAGGCGCTGTTCGGAGTGATTATCGGAACAGGCCTTTTGTTTGGAATGGGTCTCCTTTTCCTCGTCGCAGGCCTCTACACGCCGCCGTCGTTAGGTCGGAAAGGCCCGCGCAGTTTTGCGGTTAGCCGCCTGATGCGCCTCGGACTCCCCTTGCTGGTGTTCCTTCTCGTCTTCGACCCGCTCACGGACTTCATCGGCTACCGCGGAATGGGTGGAGGGCTTGGACCAATCGATTATCTGAGTCGATGGTGGCGAGAAGACTGGGATCTCAGCATCATGTGGTTCGTGGCGGCGCTCCTCGCTTTCTCGCTCGCGTACGCGGGCTGGCGTTCGGTCGGGCCGCCGGGAAAGGGGCGGGGTGGAACGCTGGGCTCGGCTCAATTGCTGAGCTTGGGAGCGTTCATCGCTGTCGGATCGTTCCTTGTTCGGCTTATCTGGCCGTTCGGATCAAACAGTTTGTTCGGCCTGAACCTGTGGGAGTTTCCACAAATGATTGCGATGTTCGGGCTCGGCGTGGTAGCGGCGGAGCGAGGCTGGCTCGACAATGCCTTGCCGGGGCCGTTGTGGCGGAACTGCGGACTTGCGGCGGTGACAGGCGTGGCAATGCTCTTTGTCCTGGGCGCGATCGGCCTGGGCGGCGATGATAACCCCTTCCTTGGCGGCCTCCATCCGCAGGCAGCCATCCTCCCATTGGTTGAAGGCGTGATTGCTATCGGGATGTCGCTTTGGGTGCTCGAATGGTTCCGAAGACGCTGGGATTACGCCACACGATTCACACGAGCACTCGGACGATCCTCGTTCGCGGCCTACATCGTGCATCCACCGGTGGTCGTTCTGCTAAGCGTTGGGCTTTCGTCGGTTGCGGTGGCCGTTGAGGTCAAGTTCGTTGCCGTGTTCGCGCTCGGAGCCAGATCAGTAGCGGTGCAGTTAGAGGCTCGCCTCGGCCCAAACAGTGCAGAACGCCCGTCACTTGCGGTTCGCTTCTCCCGCCGTCAGGGCTTCCGCCGCCCTCACCGTGTTCGTCAGGAGCATGGCCACCGTCATCGGGCCGACGCCGCCGGGCACGGGGGTGATCGCCGCCGCCTTCTCGGCCACCGCCTCGAAGTCGACGTCGCCCACCAGCCGATAGCCGCTCTTGCGAGTGGCGTCCTCCACGCGGTTGATCCCCACGTCGATGACCACCGTGCCCTCGCGCACCATGTCGGCGGTTATCGCCTTCGCTCTGCCCATGGCCGCCACCACGATGTCCGCTTGGCGGCTGTGGTAAGCCAGGTCCTTCGTCCCCGTGTGGCAGATGGTGACCGTGGCGTTGGCCCCCTTGCGCTTCTGGATAAGTATGGCCGCCAGCGGCCGGCCGACAAGGTTGGAGCGACCGCAGATGACCACGTGCCTGCCGTCCGGCGGGTGGCCGGAGCGGATGAGCATCTCGACGACCACGTGCCTGCCGTCCGGCGGGTGGCCGGAGCGGATGAGCATCTCGACGACGCCCGCGGGTGTGCAGGGCAGCAGATACGGCTCGCCCTTGAACAGGCGACCCACGTTCATCGGGTGGAGGCCGTCGACGTCCTTCTCGGGGGAGATAGCGGCGGTGGCCCGCTGCTCGTCGATCTGCGGCGGCAGGGGAAGCTGGACGAGCATGCCGTGTACCTTGGGGTCGGCGTTCGCTTTGGCGATAAGCTCCAGCAGCTCGGCCTCGGAGGTGGACTCCGGCAGGTGGATGGTCTGCGACTGGATGCCGACCTCCTCGCAGGCGTTGCCCTTGCCCCGCACGTAGGAGATGGAGGCGGGGTTATCGCCCACCAGGATGAAGGCCTGGGCGGGCATAACGCCTCGCTCCTCCTTGAGCCTGCGGACGCGCTCGGCCACCTCCGCGCGGATTTCAGCTGCTATCGCCTTGCCGTCGATGATCTGTGCTG
>LJUA01000039.1 GCA_001303545.1 Dehalococcoidia bacterium SM23_28_2 | reverse complement strand
CCAGAGGCCCTGGGCCCAGTCAATAAGAAATCGTGCCCAAAAGGGTCAAAATTGTAAAAAGAAGTAAGCAGGTAAGTCTTAGGTTTAGTTGTTAAGGTTAGCTACTATCCGAGGAACGCTGTGTCTACTCTGTACCTGGTGGCCACGCCCATAGGCAATCTCGAGGACATCACCCTGCGAGCCCTGCGTGTCCTGCGAGAGGTCTCTCTCATCGCCGCCGAGGACACCCGCACCACGCGCAAGCTCCTCAGCCACTATGAGATTAAGGCCCGTCTGACCAGCTACCATGAGCACAACAAGGCAATCAAGATCCCCCACATTCTGAAAGCCCTCCGAGAGGCTGACGTGGCCTTGGTCTCCGAGTCAGGGATGCCGGCGGTAAGCGACCCAGGCTACGACCTGGTGGCAGCAGCCGCGGAGGCCGGCGTACCAGTGGTCCCGGTGCCCGGCCCCTCGGCGGTGGTGGCCGCCCTGGCCGTCTCCGGCCTGCCCACCCGCCAGTTCACCTACGTCGGCTTCCTGCCGCGACGGCGCGGTGAGCGCCATCGACTCCTCTCTGCGTTGGTCGCCCAGCCTCAGACCATCGTCGCCTTCGAATCGCCCCACCGCCTGCAGGCCGCCCTATCCGACCTCCTGGCCGTCCTCGGCGACCGTCGGATCGCTGTCTGTCGCGAACTCACCAAGCTGCACGAGGAGGTCTTCCGCGGCCGCATCAGCGAGGCCATCGCCCACTTCCCGGAGCCTCGAGGCGAGTTCACCCTGGTAGTGGCAGGAGCACCCCAGCCCGCCGAGGCCACCGAGGCCGCCGCGCCCACCGAGGATGTCCTGGCAGAGCTCCGGCAGCTACGCGAGCAGGGCGTGGCTCCCCGCCAGGCGGTGACCCAGGTAGCCCAGCGGCTCGGCCTGCCACGACGACAGGTGTACCGCCTCTGGCTCCAGCTATAGTGAGAGCCTGGGCACTGACCCCCAGCTATGCTAAAATTGCGGCGCAATCGCGGTTGTCCGCCGATAGGCGGAAGGAGGATGCTTGGCTGAGAAGATCTTCATCGGTATAGCTTGGCCGTATGCCAACGGCTCTCTGCATCTGGGACAGATCGTCAGCTCTCAGCTTCCGGCCGACATCCTCGCCCGATACCACCGCATCAAGGGCAACCGTGTTCTCATGGTCTCCGGCAGCGACCAGCACGGCACCCCTATCACCGTCCGCGCCGAACAAGAGGGGCGATCGCCCCAGGAAGTGGCCTCCCAGTTTCACCAGGAGTTCCTCGACTGCTGGCAGCGCCTGGGCATAACCTTCGACCTGTACACGACCACCGGCACCGAGAACCACACCCGCGTCACTCAGGATATCTTCCTGACCCTCCTGAACAAGAGCCATATCTATAAGGAGAGTATGCCCCTGCCCTACTGCCCCAACGATCGCCGTTTCCTGCCCGATCGCTACGTGGAAGGAACCTGTCCTCACTGCGGCTACGACGGCGCTCGCGGCGACCAGTGCGAGCAGTGCGGCAAGACGCTCAACGCTACCGAGCTTCTGGGGATGCGCTGCCGCTTCTGCGGAACCACGCCGGAGATCCGCCAATCGGAGCACTTCTTCCTCCGCCTGAGCGCCTTCAACGAGCGCCTTAAAGAGTGGCTGAACGACAAGGCCCATTGGCGCAAGGCCGTGCTCAACTGGACGCTCGGCCTGCTCAACGAAGGCCTTCAGGATCGAGCGGTCACCCGCGACATCGAGTGGGGCGTAGCCATTCCTCTCGAGGGCTACGAGAACAAGCGCATCTACGTCTGGTTCGAGGCGGTCATCGGCTACCTGTCGGCGGCCAAGGAGTGGGCCCAGAAGAGCGGCGACCCGGAGGCCTGGCGAGAGTTCTGGGAAGACCCGGAGTGCAGGGGCTACTACTTCCTGGGCAAGGACAACATCCCCTTCCATACCATTATCTGGCCATCGATGCTCATGGGCTACGGCGGCCTCAACCTGCCCTACGACGTCCCCGCCAGTCAGTACCTGACCATGCGCGGCAGCAAGGTATCCACCAGCCGCGGCTGGGCCGTCTGGCTGCCCGACTACCTCTCGCGCTACGATCCCGACCCCCTGCGCTACTGCCTATCGGCGACCATGCCCGAGACGTCGGACACCGACTTCACCTGGGCGGACTTCGTTCGCCGCAACAACGATGAACTGGTGGCTACCTGGGGCAACCTGGCGCATCGCGTGCTCACCTTCACCTACCGCAACTTCGATGGCGCCGTTCCCCAGCCCGGCGAGCTCGATCAGGCCGACCGCCGCCTGCTGGAGCGCGCCGAGGAGAGCATGGCCCAGGTGGGGGAAGAGATCGGCCTCTGCCACTTCCGCGCAGGCATCGGCGCAGCCATGGCCATGGCCCAAGAGGCCAACCGCTACCTGGAAGAGAAATCGCCCTGGAAGATCATCCGCGATGACCGTGGGAAGGCGGCCACTGCTCTCTATGCAGCCATCGGCGCCATCAACAGCCTGAAGACCGCTTTCTACCCCTACATGCCTTTCACCTGCCAGCGGCTGCACGGCTACCTGGGCTACGATGGGGCAATCGAGGATAGCGGCTGGCAGTTTGCGCTACCACCGCCCGGCCAGCCCATCGCCCAGCCGGAGCCTCTGTTCAAGAAGCTGGAGCCACAGATCGTGGAGGAAGAAGAGGCCCGCCTGGGGCAATGAATATGCTCATCGATTCCCACTGTCATCTCCAGTTCTCCCAGTTTCAGGATGACCGCGCTCAAGTTCTGGAACGAGCCTGGCAGGCCGGTCTATCGGCCATTGTCATCGTCGGGATAGATGCGGACTCCAGCCGGCAGGCCCTCGCCCTGGCCGAGGGCCATCCGAACGTCTTCGCCACGGCGGGCTGGCATCCCCACCAGGCGGCTCAATTCGATGACGAGGCGCGCCTGGCCCTGAGCCGTCTGGCCGAATCGCCCAAGACGGTGGCCATAGGAGAGACCGGCCTGGACTTCTACCGCAACCTCTCGCCGCCGGAGGCACAGCGAGCCGTCTTCCAGCAGATGCTGGACATCGCCGCTGAGCGGCAACTGCCAGTGGTCATCCACTCCCGCTCCGCCGAGAAGGAGACTTTCGCCATCATCTCCGGCTGGGCAGCACAGGTTAAGAGTCAATGGCCCCAGGATCGGCCCCTGGGGGTCGTCCATTGCTTCGGCGGCGACCTGGCCCTGGCCCTGCGCTACATCCAGCTGGGCTTCCTCATCTCTATACCAGGCAGCGTCACCTATCCCAACGCCCGCCGCCTGACATCGGTGGTGGCCGGCCTCCCCCTGGAGCGCCTGCTGGTGGAAACGGACGCCCCCTATCTGACGCCCCAGTCGATGCGAGGGCAGCGCAACGAGCCCTCCTTCCTGGTGGAGACGGTAGGCAAGATAGCCGAAATACGAGCCCAGACCGTTCAAGAGGTGGCAGAACAGACCAGTGCCAACGCCGCCGCTGTCTACGGCATCGCCCAGGCCGTCGACTCCGCGCCGGCGGAGGAGAAAGAGACGCCGTGAAGCCGGATACCCTCTACGGCCCCGTTCAGCAAGACCTGGACCTGGTCGACAGAGCTATCGACGCCCTGAGAGACCTGGACTATGAGCCTATGGCCGAGATGCTGGACCTGGTGCTAGCCGCCAGAGGCAAGCGACTGCGTCCGGCTCTTTCCCTGCTGGCCGGCAAGTTCGGGCGGTACAGGCCCAACCTTCTGATCTATCTGGCCGCCGCCATCGAGCTGCTGCACACAGCTACCCTGGTGCACGACGACGTCATCGACAACTCCACCACCCGTCGTGGCCGCCCGACGGCCAACAGCGTACTCCGGAACACCACGACCGTGATGCTGGGCGACTACATGTTCGCCCACGCCGCCGATTTCGTCGCCAGCACCGGCAACATCGACGTTGTCCGGCTGTTCAGCCAAACGGTCATGACCATCGCCAGGGGCGAGATCGGCCAGGACATGACCGCCTATGACACCCGCCAGACGGTGCGCGAGTACCTCCAGCGGATCGGCGGCAAGACGGCCTCCCTGTTCGCCACTGCCTGCCAGGGCGGCGCCCTCCTGGGCGAAGCCGCCAAGAGTCGAGTGGCAGCTCTCAGGGACTACGGCCATAACCTGGGCATGGCCTTCCAGATCGTCGACGACATCCTCGACTTCGTGGGCGACGAGGAGGAGATGGGCAAGCCGGTGGGCAGCGATCTTATCCAGGGCACCCTGACCCTACCATCGCTGCTCCTGCTCGAGCGCTACCCCAAGAACAACCCCATACGAAAGCTGTTCGCCCGCCGCCGACGCGACGAGTATCTCGCCCAGGCAGTGGAGATGATCCGCCAGTCGGATATTCCCCAAGAGTCGTACCAGATGGCGAAGAGCTTCGCCAGCGAAGCCGAGCAGGCGCTGACCACCCTGCCGAGGAACGCTGCCCGCCGTATTCTGCGGGACATCGTGACCTACGTCCTGGAGCGCCGAAGCTAAACCAACGTAGCTGCAGCTAAACCTCGATGGGCTAGCTGCGCCCCCTTGCGCTCCACTTCTTGCGGTAGTTTCTCTCCTCGCCTTCCTCCACCGCCCGCTCTTTTTGCTCCGCTCTCTCGCCCTTCGCCGGCCGCTTCACAGGCCTGGGCTCGGCCAGCTCGGGATGCTCGTGGTGGCGCATCCGCTTGGGCCGGGCCTTCACTTCCTTCCCCAGATGCCAGTAGGTACCCTTGTCAGGGATGCGTCGGGCATAGCCATCGCGATAGGTGAGGGCCATGAAGGAGGACATCATACGCTGCGCCTGACGGCCGCAGGCCGGACAGGGCACAGGAAGGGCAGCCTCCTCGATGGGCCGCAGCGCCTCGAACACACTGTTGCAGCGCTGGCAGTAGTATTCGTAAAGGGGCATAGAGGCCTGTCCTTCTAGCTGGATACCCCCGCTGGCTGCCAGAAGTCCTCCCGCCGCAGGCGGTCGATAAAGGCAGCCGAGCGCACATCGCGCTCCAGCACGTGGACCAGGTAGGCCCGCAGATGCATCTCGATCTCCTGACCGAGGCCAGGGTCTATCCTTACCCGTGAGACTTCGCCGAAGCTTCCGCTTTGAAGCAGTCGCATCACTTTCAGGGCATTCAGCGACAGCGGCCTCGACCCAGCAACCTTTGGCTCGCATGAAGGACAGAGTACACCGCCAGCGGCAGGGCCGAAGTGGTTAGGCGCGGCTGGCAGAGACCGTTCGCAGCGCACGCAGTGAGCGAGCTGCGGCTGAAAGCCCGCCAGGCTCAAGAGGCCCATCTCCAGATAGCGCAGAACGGTATCCACATTCCTCGCCGCTGCCAACCGCCGAAGAGTCGCCAGCAGCAACTGGAAAACGTGATAGCTCTCGGCCCCCTCCGGCGAGAAGCGGTCCACCAGCTCGACAGCGTACAGGGCGCGGCTGAGCCGGTGGAGGTCGGCGCGCAGAGAGGCGAAGCTCTCCATCGCCTGGGCCTGGCTGACGACGTCCAGATTGCGCCCCTGGGCGAGCATGACCATCGTGTGGGTCAGCACCTCCAGGTGGCCGGCCAGGCGACTCTTGGGTCGGCGCACCCCTTTGGCCACAGCGTCCAGCTTGCCGTAGTTGGGAGTATAGAGGGTGACGATCTTGCCCGCCTCCCCCAGCTTGCGCTGGCGCAGGACGATGGCTTCCGTCTTGTAGATGCGCGGCGTGGTCATCCAGTAGCCCCCGCCAGGCTCAGCTCATCTCCTGCCGACCCTCCAGCGCGCGGGTGAGGGTAAGGTCGTCGGCGTACTCCAGGTCGGCGCCGCTGGGCAGGCCGCGCGCAAGGCGAGTCACCCGCACCCCCAGAGGGCGCAAGAGGCGGCCGAGGTACATGGCGGTGGCCTCCCCCTCCAGGTTGGGGTTGGTGGCCAGGATCACCTCCTGAACCGAGCCATCCTTCAGGCGCTCCAGGAGCTCACCCACCTTCAGGTGCTCTGGCCCCACGCCGTCCATGGGCGAGATCACGCCGTGCAGGACATGATAGAACCCTTTGTAGCAGTGGGTTCGCTCCAGAGCGAGAATGTCCAGGGGCTCCTCCACCACGCAGACGATGGAGGAATCGCGCTCCGAGCTGGCGCAGATGAGGCAGGGGTCGCGGTCGGTCACGTTCTGGCAAACGGAACAGAACGTGATCTTCTCCTTCACCTCCAGGATGGCCTCAGCCAGGGCTCTGGCCTCCTCTTCAGGAGCGCGCAGGAGATAGTAGGTGAGGCGCTGAGCGCTCTTGGGGCCGATGCCCGGGAGTTTGTGGAACTCCTCGATGAGCCTCACCACCGGCCCGGCGGCCGAAGGGGTGACGTCCATGGCAGATTAGGTTAGGCCTGGCACGTCCAGGCCGCCGGCCACAGAGCCCAGCCGCTCGGCCTGCATGGCGCGCACTTTATCCAGGGCCTCGTTGAGGGCAGCGACGATCAAGTCCTCCAGCATCTCTACGTCCTCGGGATCCACCGCCTCGGGATCGATTTTGACCGAGCACACCTTGGGCTGGCCGCTGACCACCACGCTGACCACACCGCCGCCAGCGCTGGCTTCCACCGTGGACTCCTCGATCTCCTGCTGAGCCTTGGAGATCTCGGCCTGCATCCGCTGGAGCTGACGAAGCATATTAGGATTCATCCCGCGACTCCCCACTGGAACCTCCCTTCCCACCTACAACTGGTCGTGCTCCCATCTGACGGGCCGCCTGCACCAGATGCCCGCCGCGCATCGCTGGCTTCCCCTCCGGCCTCTGGCGCTCGCAGACCGTGCACTCCAAGGTAATGGTCTGGCCCAGAACACGGGATGCCGCCTCTTCCACCATACGGCGGTTGGCCGGCGCCTCGATCTTCTCTCGGTGAAAGGCGAACTGCTTATAGAATGCCAGCACGAGAACGCCATTCTCCAACGACTGCACCTCGCAGGAACCGTTGAGATAGGCAGCCACTCGCCTGTCCGCCTCCTTGCAGGCCAGGCGAACGCGCTGCAGAACGTCGTCGCCTGCCGCCGTCGCTGCCGCAGGAGCGGCCTCCGTCTCCTTGCTCTCGCCCGCGCTTGGCGGCTCGGCAGTCTTCGGCGGCTGACTCTCGCCAGCGCTTGGCGGCTCAGGAGTCTTCGGCGGCTGCGGGGCCGCCTGCTCCTCCTTCTCCTGGAGACGCGTCCGCAGGCTCGATGGCTGCTTCGGCGCCGCCTGGCGACCCGAAGGGAAGGGCGGTCGCGTGCCGGGCTCCACCTCGCCGGCTGCTACTTGAGCAGGAGCGGCCGGCCCCAGCACATGCTCGGCCAGAGCCAACTCCAGGGGTAGCGACGACTGAGGATCGTCGCGGAAGTCGGCCTGCCCGAAGCCGCGCAGCGCTCGCAGGATGTCCTCACTGGCGGCAGCAGACGAGAGGGAACGCATCTCCTCCACTTCCTCCGCCGCCAGGTCCAGAGTGTCCTCGGCCCCTGCCTTCACCACCAGCAGAGAGCGCAGATAGTTCACCACCTCTCGCTGGAACTGGCGCATGTCAACGCCGTCGTCCCGCACGGCAGCGACGAGCTTCAGTCCAGCCGATAAGTCCTTTTCCAGAAGATCGCGCACTAGCTGACGCGCGCGGGCATCGGCGGTCAGGCCCAACGAATCGCGCACCTGCTCCAGGCTGGGCGACGAGCCGTAGTAGTTGCTGAGCTGCTCCACCAAGTTGATGGCATCGCGCAGGCTGCCGCTGGCGCTGCGAGCGATCTCCTGGAGAGCAACCTCCTCTATCTGGATGCTCTCCTGACGGCAGATGTACTCCAGGCGAGAGACCACCGCCGCCAGCGGCAGGCGGTGGAAGTCGAACCGCTGACAGCGCGAGATGATGGTGGCAGGCACCTTGTGGGATTCGGTGGTGGCCAGGATGAAGATGATGTGAGGCGGCGGCTCCTCCAGCGTCTTGAGGAGGGCATTGTAGGCCTCGGCGGTGAGCATATGCACCTCGTCCACCAGGTACACTTTGTAGCGACCAGCCATGGGCGCCAGGCCCACCCGATCGCGCAGCTTGCGGATCTCCTCGATGCCCCGATTGCTGGCGGCATCCATCTCCACTAGGTCCATCGCCCGCCCTTCGAGGTAGGATTGGCAGGAATCGCAGGTGTTGCAGGGCTCGCCGTCGGCTGGCTGGAGGCAGTTCGCCGCCTTGGCCAGAAGACGGCCCATGCTGGTCTTGCCTGTGCCACGAGGGCCGCAGAAGAGATAGGCGTGGGCCACCCGGCCGCTGGACAGCGAGTTGCGCACCGTCTGGGTGATGGGGTCCTGGCCCACCAACTCAGAGAAAGACTGGGGACGCCACTTACGATAAAGGACTTCGCTGTTACTACTGCTGCTCAAGAAACCACCGCGAAACTCTAGCTCTCGAGGCCATTATAGACTAGCGCCGAGCATTGTCAAAAGAAATTCATTCTAGATCCAAGGCCCCTAAGATCTCTTCCTCCCGTTGGCGCATGGCCCGCTCGTCCTTTGCCTCCAGATGGTCGTAGCCCAGCAGGTGAAGGATGCCGTGCACCAGCAGGTGGGCCACCTCGGCCTCCACGCTGTGGCCCTGCTCCTCGGCCTGCCGCAGCGCCGTCGGATAGGAGATGATCACCTCACCCAGAGGAGCGGCCTCGCCCGGCGGCAGGGCGAAGGGCGTGTCACCTTCCTCGCCAAGGTCGAAGGAGAGAACGTCCGTCGGCTCATCGAGGCCGCGATAGCGGCTGTTCAGCTCGCGGACGGTGGCCTCGTCGCTGATGACCACGCCCAGCTCGCAGGCGCCTACGCCCTCGGCCGCCAACACCTGGCGAGCGATCCGCCTCAGCCAGGGCGCCCGCAGCGCCGAGCGGAAGGGCCGAGCGACCTGGACGTCTATGCGGTGAGCGAGACGAGAGGACCGGCGGTCAGCCATGCTGGCATGCTAGCACCCGCTACAGAGCCGTTCAAGAGGAGAGAGCTTCTAGCTGCCGAACACCCTGGCCGCCGTCTCCGAGACCTCCAGCAGGGGGAAGGGAAGGATGCCGATGAACAGGACGCCGCCGCTGGCAATGGCCATCGCCAGGCCGAGAGAGGGCCCGGCGGAGACGCGCTCCTCGCTGGGCGGAGCCTCCAGGTACATCTGGAGGACCACCCGCAGGTAGTAGTAGGCGGACACCACGCTGTTGAGCACACCCACGATGACCAGCCAGACCAGGTCGCTCTGAACGGCGGCGTTGAAGATGTATACCTTGGCTACGAAGCCCGCCGTCGGGGGGATGCCGGTCAGGGACACCAGGCAGAGGGTAAGGCACAGCGCGAGGAGAGGCGCTCTGCGAAACATGCCCGCGTAGTCGCCTATATCGTCGCTGTTGATCCGGTTGGAGATGGCGATGACGGCGACGAACGCTCCCAGGTTGGTGAAGGCGTAGGCGGCCAGGAAGAAGATGACGCCGCTGCCTCCCAGGCTGAGCTCGCCTTCGGCAGCGGAGATGGCCGCCAAGCCCACCAGCAGGTAGCCCGCCTGGGCGATGGAGCTGTACCCCAGCATTCGCTTGATGTTGCTCTGGCTGATGGCTACCAGATTGCCCAAACTCATGGAGATGGCGGCGATGGCGGCAAACATGTTCGACCAGTCGCCGCTGATCGAGTGGTCGCCCAGGGCCTCAAAGAAGATGCGCATGACCACCGCGAAGCCCGCCGCCTTGCTGCCCACCGACAGGTAGGCGGTGACCGGCGTGGGAGCGCCCTCGTAGACGTCGGGCACCCACATCTGGAAGGGCACCGCAGCCATCTTGAACCCCAGACCGGCTGCCAGGAAGACCGTCGCCATCACCAGCGCTGCCCGTGTGTCGTCGTTGGCCGCCGCCACCACGTCCCCTATGTCGGCCAGGCTGGTGCTTCCTGACAGGCCGAAGAGAATGGCCATGCCGTAGAGGGTGACAGCGGCGCTCAGGGCACCCAGCAGGAGATACTTCAGACCGGCCTCGCTGGAGCGCACGTCCTTGAGGAAGGCCACCAGGACGTACAGCGAGATGCTGGTCAGCTCCAGGACAACGAATATAGCGATGAGGTCGACGGTGGAGGCCAGGAGCATCATTCCCGCCGCCGAGACCAGGATGAGCGCATAGTACTCGGCCTGGTAGCGGCTAAACCGCTCGCTGTAGTCGATGGAAGCCAGGATGACCACAGCGGCGATGCCGGCGAAGAGGAAATTGAAGAAGAGTGAGAAGTTGTCCACCACCAGCAGCCCGTTGAAGGCGCTGCCCTCCATGTCGCGGGCCACCAGCGTTCCCGCCCAGATGAGCGAGCCGGCCACCGCCAGCAGGCTGCTGCCCACCACCAGCCATCGGCGCTGCACCACCAGGTCGGTGAGCACGATGATGCCCGCGAAGGCCAGCAGGATCAGCTCTGGCCCCAGGCGGTCGACGCTAGCCAGTTGGTCCATCTCAGGCCAGCCTTCCTACGATCGGCTGCACGCCGGTCTCGATGACATCGGCCAGCACCGCCGGATAGATACCGATGAGAAAGATGACGGCCACCATCGCCACCAGGGCTGTTCGCTCCCACCAGGCGGTGGCGTCGCCCAGACCATCCCAGCGAGGCGAGCGCTCGCCCAGGAACACCCGCTGGATCATCCACAGGATGTAGCCCGCCGTCAGCAGGATGCCGATAACCGCCAGGACGGTCAGCCCGCCGTGCTTGCCAAAGGTGCCCAGGAAGACCATCGCCTCCGACACGAAGCCAGCCATGCTCGGCAGGCCCAGCGACGCCAGGCCAGCGATGACCATGACCACAGCGATCATCGGCATCTGGTGAGCCAGGCCGGACAGCTCGCCGATCTGGCGAGTGTGGGCGCGGTCGTAGACCAACCCCACCACGACGAAGAGGAGTCCGGTGATCAGGCCGTGAGTGAACATCTGCATGCCCGCCCCTGTCAGGCCCACCTGCCCCAGGGCAGAGATCCCCACCAGCACATAGCCCATGTGGCTGATGCTGCTGTAAGCGATCAGCCGCTTAAGATCGGTCTGCATCATGGTGACCAGCGCGCCGTAGAGGATGTTCACCACCCCGAAGGCGGCCAGCCAAACGCTGGCATCGCGGGCCACGTCGGGGAGGATGCTCAGGCAGATGCGCAGCATGCCGTAGCCGCCCATCTTCAGGAGCACCCCCGCCAGCATCACGCTCACCGCCGTCGGAGCGTCCGTATGGGCGTCCGGGAGCCAGGTATGGAAGGGGAACACCGGCAGCTTGATGGCGAACCCGAAGATCAGCAGGAAGAAAAGCACCTGAGTGGGCACAAGGGCATCGCGGATCTCCATTTCGCTCAGGAGTCTGATGTCAAAGGTGTCGGCGGCGGAGCCCAGCACCAGCAGGCCCACCAGCATGAAGGCGCTGCCGAAGAAGGTGAAGAACACGTACTTCCAGGCCGAGTAGACCTTACGGCCGGTCCCCCAGACGGAGATCAGGAAGTACATGGGGATCAGCTCGATCTCCCAGAAGATGAAGAAGAGCAGTAAGTCCAAGGAGGTGAATACGCCCAAAAGGCTCGTCTCCAGCAGCAGCAGCCAGGCGAAGTACTCCTTGGGCCGCAGCTCGATCCGCCAGGAGATGAGCACGGCCACCAGGCCCAAAAGGGCGGTGAGCACCACCATGGCTATGCCCAGGCCGTCGACGCCAAGCAGGTACTGCACGTCGAAGTGGGCGATGTCGCCGCTGATCCAGGTGTGGCTCTGCACGAACTGGAAGCCGGCCTCATCGCGATCGAAGGCAGCGAAGAGGGCCAGGGAGGCAACAAGCACGACGAACGCTGCGCCGGCCGCCACCCAGCGGGAGTCGCGCTCTCGCTCCCTCGGAAGGAGGGCGATGATAGCGACCCCTAGCAGCGGGAAGAAAACGATGAACGATAGCACAGTCGCTCTCCCCTACGGATTCGCGATCAGAATACCGGCCACAATAGCCACAATCCCCAGAAAAATGGCAGCCCCATAAAGCTGCAACTGCCCCGACTGAATCAGGCGCAGGCGGGAAGCGCTGAA
>LJUA01000038.1 GCA_001303545.1 Dehalococcoidia bacterium SM23_28_2 | reverse complement strand
CCCAGAGCGACGTGCTGGGCGTACAAGGCAGTGCGGCGCAGGCTGGAGGCATGACCGGTGCTCATAGCGCCTCCCACTTCCGCTTGCCGTCCACCATCCGCATGCGCCCGAGGCCCGGCGGCGGGCAGTGCACACCGACAAGCAACAGATCCTCGGCTAGCGCTCGCTCCAGGATACGCGTCGCCGATGTACAGGGCCGTCTGGCCAGCGGAGGCCACCTCCACGATGGCATGATGGGCAGTGTGGCCGGGGGCAGGCAGGATGCGCACGCCCTTGACCACCTCCGCCTCGCCCTCCACCAGCTCTAGCTGGCCGCTGCCGTCCAGGGGCTCCAGGTTCTCGCGAAGGTAGCTGGCGCGCGTGCGCTCGTTGGGGTGGTTGGCCTCCTCCCATTCGCCCTTCTGGAGGACGTATCGCGCGCGGGGAAAGGTGAGGGCCAGCTTGCCATCGCGGTAGGTGGTGTTGTAGCCGCAGTGGTCGAAGTGGAGGTGGGTGTTGATGACGATGTCCACCTCTTCGGGCCGAATGCCGTGGCGGGCCATGTCCTCCACCAGCGTACCCGCCTGGTCGACGCCGGTGCCGGCGGGGATGCGCGTGTCCTTGTTGCCCACGCCCGTCTCGATGAGGATCAGCTTGCCCTGGGCTCGCACCAGAAGGCAGTTGAGGCCTACGGGCAGGCGGTACTCCTCATCGAGGGGCCCGACAAGGGGCTCCCACATCACGCGGGGGGTGACGCCGAAGACGGAACCGGCATCCAGATCGAGGACGCCATCGCTCACGACCAGAAGCTCGAACTCACCGAGGGGAAACCAGTTCTTCATGGCAAGCGCTTTACATAGTGGTGGCAAACCGCCTCTCTCCAAGATAGCGCCCGCAGCCAGTCAGGGTCAATGGAGGCGAGGAGGGGACACCCTCTCGCCACTTGTGTTCATTACCCAGGCTGCTATAATAGGCGCAACTCCCCTCGAAAGGAGCGTTTTCGCTATGGTTACGCCGTATGCCTACTTCCAGAAGGAATTCGTTCCCCTGGCTGAGGCCAACATCAGCGTAATGACCCACGCCTTCAACTACGGAACCGCTGTGTTCGAGGGGATCCGTGGCAACTGGAACGAGGAGGAAAAGCAGGCCTACATATTCCGCCTGGCCGACCACTACCGGCGCCTGCACCAGAGCTGCCGCGTCCTCAAGATCGAGCTCCCCTACAGCATCGAAGAGCTGTGCGACATCACCGTGCGGCTGGTGGAGATGTGCGGCTACCAGGAGGACGTGTACATTCGCCCTGTCGCCTACAAGAGCGCCAAGGCGCTGGGCGTGCGCCTCCACGATCTGGAAGACGATTTCCTGATCTTCATTATCCCCTTCGGGCCCTATCTGGACATCGAGAAGGGGGCCCGCTGCGGCACCTCTTCCTGGCGGCGGATAGAGGATACGAGCATCCCAGCCCGGGCCAAGGTCAACGGCATCTACGTGAACTCAGCGCTGGCCAAGACGGAGGCGATAGAGCACGGCTACGACGAGGCGATCATGCTCAACGAGGACGGCCACGTGTCGGAGGGCAGCGGCGAGAACATCTTCATCGTCCAGGGAGGCCGCCTCATCACTCCTCCCTCCTGGTCCAACATCCTGATGGGCATAACCCGCGACACTGTCATCACCCTGGGCCGCGAGGAACTGGCTATCGAGACCATCGAGCGGCCGATCGACCGCAGCGAGCTCTACCTGGCCGACGAGTGCTTCATGACGGGCACGGCCGCCCACGTGACGCCGGTGATCGAGATCGACCATCGGCCCGTCGGCGATGGCAAACGGGGGCCGATCACCGCCGAGCTCCAGCGCCTCTACTTCGACGTGATGCGCGGCAAGAACGGCAAGTACGCTCACTGGTGCACACCCTGTCACATCGCTAGATAGAAGATGGAGGCGTTGTCGCCCCGGTGATCTACCGTCCTTCTCGTCTGATCGGCACGGCCACCGGCGCCGTGATAGTTGCCCTGGCCCTTATCCTGGCAGCCCTGCTGATGGCCTTCGCCAGCGATTGGGCAATCTCGGCGGCGAAGTTCCTGGCCTTCGCGGTCGCCTTCTTCCTCCTCGCCCTGGCAGCCATCTTCGCCTACTGGACATATGCCTGCTTCACCATGAGCTACGCGCTCGATGAAAAGGGCCTATCGATACGCTGGGGGCTTGTCCGCCAGGTCATCCCTCTGAGCCAGATCGAGCGGTGTGTCCCCGGTCGGGAGGCGCGCTTTCTGGAGATCCGAGGGGTCAACTGGTGGGGCTACCACGTGGGGAAAGCCAGCGTGGTGGGCATCGGCGAGGTTCTGTTCTACTCCACCCATCAGTTGGCCTGGGAGGTGATCTACATCGTCACGCCGTCCGGCTCCTACGCCATCTCGCCCGAGAACAGCGTCCGCTTCACGATGGAGATGCAACGCCTCCAGCGCCCTCAACCAGCGGAGGCAGAGGAGGAAGCGCCAAGGCAAAGGGCTGAGCATCCCCTGGTGGCGACACACCCCTTCTGGCTGGACCGATGCGGGCAGGCGCTGGCCGTCATCGCCGTGCTGGCCAACGTTGCCCTGTTCGGGTTCGTCTTCGCCATATATCCCGGTCTCGCCGACCAGCTAAACCTGGCCTTCCCACCCCTGGGCCAGACCGACCTCCAACCCAAGAGAGAAGTGCTGCAGATCCCTGTCACCGCCCTCGCGCTGCTGGCGGTCAGCCTGGCGGCCGGCCTGGCCGTCCACAAGTGGGAGCGAGCGGCCTCCTACCTGCTGTTTGCGGGAGCGATCCTGATCCAGAGCCTCTTCTGGGTTGCGGCGGCCATCGCCGTCACCTAGCCTGGTTCTTCATGGACTACGACGCCATCGTGGTGGGGGCCGGCCCCCACCACGCGCCATACCCCTACACGCTCGCAGTCCAGCATAGCGACCGCCTCTGGCGCCTCGCCTGCCACATCATCCGCGGCGAGGCCACCTACACCGGCCTCCTGCACGCGATGGGGCCGCTGGCCTGGCTGGTGGACGCCTGGGGCATCGTCGCCCGCAGAAGCCGATATTCGCTCGCCCGGAAAATCTCGGCAATGAAGGAGACCGGCAAAGAAACTGAGCAATGTTGCTTGACACTGTGAATTTTGGTTGCTAGAATGGCGCTCACAACCAAAGTTGAAAAGGCGAGGAAGGGGAGTAGTAGAGGCTTCTCCCTGCTCAAGAGAACCGGGGACAAGGTGAGAGCCCGGTAGCAAAGGAGCCTCGAACTCGCCCCAGAGCCGTCAGGCCGAGCTTCTTGCGTATCTCGGTAGGTCTGGTCGGGGGCGCCCGTTACAGCGCTTAGAGAGCTCCGGTAGGTTGGAGAAGAAGGGTGGCACCGTCCCCGCCCCAGCGGGATCCCTTTTGGGGCGGGATTTGTAATTTAGGGTGCTGCCAGAGCTAACCTGGCGGACGAAGAAGGGTGGTACCGCGAGGATTCCTGTATGATCCCGTCCCTTCAGGGGACGGGATCGGTCGTTTTGGCCGGGGCGGGTCGCCGCTCTGGAGGAGAATATGAGCCATGACAGCGACTGCTAGGCCTGTCTTGACAAGCGACAAGGTAAAGAAGGGCATGGAACGGGCGCCCCAAAGGTCGCTGTTGCGCTCTCTGGGCCTCACCGACAAGGAGATTAACCAGCCCTTTATCGGCATCGTCAACAGCTACAACGAGATCATCCCCGGCCACATCCACCTGCGCCAGGTCGCCGAGGCAGTCAAGGCCGGCGTGCGCAGCGCTGGCGGCACTCCCTTCGAGGTGAACGTCCCCGCCGTGGGCGACGGCATCGCCATGGGCCACATCGGCATGCGTTACAGCCTGGCCAGCCGGGAGGTCATCGCCGATGGCGTGGAGTGCATGGCGATCGCCCACGCCTTCGACGCCCTGGTGTTCGTCACCAACTGCGACAAGATCGTGCCGGGAATGCTTATGGCGGCGGTGCGACTGAACCTGCCCTGCATCTTCGTCTCCGGCGGGCCGATGCTGGCCGGCCGGTGGCAGGACAAGGCTGTGGACCTGAACACCGTCTTCGAGGCAGTGGGCATGGTGAGCAAGGGAAATCTGTCCGAGGAGGAGCTGAGTCGGCTGGAGGAGGCGGCCTGTCCCACCTGCGGCTCCTGCGCCGGCATGTTCACCGCCAACACCATGAACTGCGTCACCGAGGTTCTAGGGCTGGCCCTGCCCGGCAACGGCACCATCCCCGCTGTGGACTCTGGCCGCATCCGCCTGGCCAAGGAGGCCGGCGCCCAGGTGATGCAGGTCCTTGAGGATGACCTGAGGCCGCGGCGAATGGTGACCCCCGATGGCATCTGGAACGCGCTGGCGGTGGATACGGCTCTGGGAGGGAGCACCAACTCCATACTGCACCTCATGGCCATCGCTCACGAGGCGAAGGCGGACTTCCCCCTGAACATGGTGAACGAGATCAGCGCCGGCACACCCCAGTTGTGTCGCCTGAGCCCGGCGGGGCCCCACCACGTAGAGGACCTTCATCGGGCTGGCGGCATCGCGGCCGTCATGAAAGAGCTGAAGTCGGTGCTGCACACGAAGGTGCCCACGGTCACCGGCGAGACGGTGGCTGAGAACATCGCCGATGCTGAGGTGGCCGACCGGGAAGTGATCCGCCCGTTCGCCGAGCCCCACTCGCCCCGGGGCGGCCTGACTGTCCTCTTCGGCAACCTGGCGCCGGAGGGGGCGGTAGTCAAGTCGTCGGCGGTGGCCCCCCAGATGATGCGCCATCGCGGGCCGGCCCGTTGCTTTGACTCCGAGGAGGAATGTGTCCAGGCCCTGCTCGATGGCCACTTCCACGAGGGAGACGTGATCGTCCTGCGCTACGAGGGGCCCATGGGCGGCCCGGGCATGCCGGAGATGCTCTCACCTACCTCCATCATCTCGGGCATGGGGGCGGACGACAAGGTGGCCCTGATCACCGACGGCCGCTTCTCGGGCGCCACGCGCGGCGCTGCCATCGGTCACGTGTCGCCGGAGGCAGCAGATGGCGGCCCGATCGCCGCCCTCCAGGACGGCGATGAGGTGATCATCGACATCGCCGACCAGCGCCTGGATACCGCCCTCAGCCAGGGGGAGATCGAGGCGCGCCTGGCCGCTCTGCCCCCCTTCGAGCCCAAGATCGATAGCGGATATCTAAAACGCTACGCCCAGTCTGTAACAAGCGCCAGCAGGGGTGCCGTCTTTAAAGATTGATAAAGAGATGAGCTTGCAATTGGAAGGACAATCGGCCATGGTTGAAGGACAAGCCCGCCACTAGAGGGAGGAGCAGATATGGAACTGACGGGAGCGCAGATGATCTGCGAGTGTTTGACGCGGGAGGGAGTGGAGTACTTCTTCGGCATTCCTGGCGGGGCGACCATACCTTTCTACGACATCCTGCCCCAATATCCGCAGCTCAAGCACATCCTGGTACGGCACGAGCAGGTGGCTGCTCATGCCGCCGACGGCTATGCCAGGGCCTCGGGCAGGGTGGGCGTATGCTGCGCCACCTCCGGGCCGGGGGCGACGAACCTGGTCACCGGCATTGCCAACGCCTGGCTGGACTCCGTACCCATCGTGGCGCTCACCGGCGAGGTAGTAAGAGGGCTCATCGGCCGCGACGGCTTCCAAGAGGCTGATATCACCGGCATCACCCTGCCGATCACCAAGCACAACTACCTCGTTCTGGATGCGAAGGACCTGCCGCAGATCATCCGCGAGGCGTTCTACATCGCCGCCACCGGGCGACCGGGGCCGGTGCTCATCGATATCCCCCGCGATGTCTTCCAGCAAAAGGCGGAGTTCGTCTACCCGGAGAAAGTGGAGATGCGCGGTTTTCGGCCCCTGGCTGAGCCTGACCGGGAGCATATCGACAAGGCGGCGGAGCTGATCAACGAGTCGAAACAGCCACTGATCCTCGCCGGCCACGGGGTGATCATCTCCCAGGCCTACAAGGAGCTTCGGGAGCTGGCCGAGAAGGGGAACATCCCCGTCATCACCACCCTTCTGGGCATCAGCAGCTTCCCCGGCTCTCATCCCCTGTGCTTGGGGATGCCCGGTATGCACGGCATGTACTGGAACAACGTGGCCATCGGCGAAGCCGACCTGCTGATAGCCATCGGCATGCGCTTCGACGACCGGGTGACCGGCCGCCTGCGTGACTTCGCGCCGAACGCCAAGGTGATCCACATCGACATCGACCCGGCGGAGATCGGCAAGAATGTGCGGCCAACAGTGCCCCTCCAGGGCGACGCCAAGAGCATCCTCAAGAAGCTGAACCGCAAGGTGGAGAGCCGCCACCGGGACGAGTGGTTGGCCCGCCTCGAGGACCTCAAGCGAGAGCATCCGTCGATCACCATCCGCGATACGGACAAGCTGTTGCCCCAGTACGTCATCAAGACGATATACGACGCCTCCAAGGGCGACTGCACGGTGGTGACCGGCGTGGGCCAGCACCAGATGTGGGCGGCCCAGTTCCTCTGGTTCGACAAGCCCAACTCGCTATTCACCGCCGGCGGGCTGGGCCCCATGGGATTCGAGGTGCCGGCGGCCATCGGCGTGCAGATAGCCCGGCCGGGTGAGCTGGTGTGGTCGATCTGCGGCGACGGCGGCTTCCAGATGACCCTGCAGGACCTGATCACCGTCTCCGTCAACAATCTGCCCATCAAGTACGCCATCATCAACAACTCTCATCTGGGGATGGTGCGCCAGTGGCAGACCCTCTTCTACCAGGACAACCTGGTGGCCACGCCCCTGACGAACCCCGACTTCGTGAAGATCGCCGAGGCCTACGATATTCTGGGGATAAGGGTCACTGACAAGTACATGGTGGAATCGGCCGTTTACAGGGCCATGGAGCACCCCGGGCCGGTGGTGATTGACTTCCAGGTAGAGGAACAAGAGAACATCTTCCCCATGGTGCCCCCAGGGGCAGCCCTGCAAGAGACGATCGACCTGCCCAAATCTGTGGAAGAAAGGGTGGTGACGCCGGCATGAGAGAGCTACGAAAGCACGTTATCATCGCCCTGGTGGAGGACAAGCCGGGCGTGCTCAACCGCATCGCCAGCAAGTGGCGACAGCGGGGGTTCAACATCGAGAGCCTGGCGGTAGGCCACGCGGAGACGCCAGGCCTGTCCCGCATGACCTTCGTGGTCGACGCCAACACCGACGCCGACCAGGTGGTCAGGCAGCTGGACAAGCTGGTGGACATAGTGGACATCCGGGACATCTCCGACGAAAGCATCGTCTCCCGGGAGATGGCTCTAGTCAAGGTTAAGGCCACCGCCGAGAGCCGCAGCCTGATCATCGAGATCGTGCACATCTTCCGGGCCGAAATCGTCGATGTCGGGCCGGAGTCGCTGATCATCGAGGTCACCGGGCCTGACGACAAGATCGACGCCATGTTCGACCTGCTCAAGAACTACGGCGTGGTGGAGATGGTGCGCACCGGTCGGGTGGCCCTTGTACGCGGCGCCGCCAGTTCCACCCCCGGCCTTCACGAGCTTACCGAGGAGCCGTACGAGCGCTATCCGGAGGGCGAGGGGCCATATTCGTCTGAGTAGACCGAACGAAGGAGCTATGGCATGGCCACAATCTACTACGACCGGGACGCCGATCTATCGCTGCTGAAGGACCGTACCATCGGCATTATCGGCTTCGGCAGCCAGGGGCACGCTCACGCCCAGAACCTCAAAGACAGCGGCTGCAAGGTGCTGGTCGCCGAACTGCCCGGCACGCCCATGGGGGAGCAGGCTGAGAAGGCCGGCTTCTCGGTATCCAGCGCGGACGATGTGGCCAAGAAAGCGGACATCATCGTCATGCTGGTGCCCGATGTGGTGCAGCCCGCCGTCTACCACTCAGGCGTCGAGCAGGGGCTGACGGCGGGAAAGATGCTCATGTTTGCCCACGGCTTCAACATTCACTTCAACCAGATCCTGCCACCATCGGACGTAGACGTGACCATGGTCGCCCCCAAGGGCCCGGGGCATCGCGTGCGCGAGCTGTTCACCGAGGGCAGCGGTGTGCCCGGCCTGGTGGCCATCCATCAGGACGCCAGCCGGAAGGCCAAGCAGATAGCCCTGGCCTACGCCAAGGGCATAGGCTGCACTCGCGTCGGCGTGCTGGAGACCACCTTCGCCGAGGAGACGGAGACCGACCTCTTCGGCGAGCAGGTGATCCTCTGCGGAGGGGTGACAGCGCTTATGAAGGCCGCCTTCGAGACCCTGGTGGAGGCGGGCTATCAGCCGGAGAGCGCCTATTTCGAGTGCATGCATGAGCTGAAGCTCATCGTTGATCTGATCTACGAGGGAGGCATGAACTACATGCGCTACTCGGTGAGCGACACCGCCGAGTACGGCGACTACACGCGCGGGCCGCGAGTCATCGACGAGCACGCCCGCCAGACCATGCGCCAGATCCTCAAGGAGGTTCAGGACGGCACTTTTGCCCGTGAGTGGATCCTGGAGAATAAGGCAGGACGCCCCAGCTTCCTGGCCCTGCGCAAGCAGAACGCCGAGCACCAGGTCGAACAGGTGGGCAAGGAGCTGCGGGCGATGATGAAGGGGCTGAAGGGACAGGAGGCTTCCTAGCCGATGTCGAAGGACGAATCCATCCCCCGACCTCCGGGCCGAGTTGCAGAGAGAAGAGCCCTCATCCTTAGCCGGCCCTCCTCGCTGTAGGCAGCGAGAGAGGGCCTGGGGGGGAACGTTATCAAGGATGAGGAGGAACAGCAAAATGGCCAAAGAGAAGGTACTGATTTTCGATACCACCCTCCGCGACGGCGAGCAGTCGCCGGGGGTGGCCCTGAACACCAAGGACAAGCTGGAGATCGCCCGCGCCCTGGAGCGCCTGCGGGTGGACATCATCGAGGCAGGCTTCCCTGCCTCCTCACAGGGCGACCTGGAGGCAGTCTCCAGCATCGCCAAGGAGGTGCGCGGCTCGATCATCGCCGGCCTGGGCCGAGCCGTGCCCGGCGACGTGGACGCCTGCTGGGAGGCGGTTCGCCACGCCGCCCAGCCGCGCATTCACGTCTTCCTCTCCTCCTCGGACATCCACCTCATGCACCAACTGGTGAAGGACAAGGACGAGGTGCGGGAGATGGCCCGCACCATGGTGGCCAGGGCAGCGAAGTACTGCCCCGATGTGGAGTTCTCTCCCATGGACGCCACCCGCTCCGACCCCGAGTACGTCTACCAGCTGGTGGAGGAGTGCATAGACGCCGGCGCTACCACCGTCAACATCCCCGATACCGTGGGCTACGCCATCCCCTACGAGTTCGAGACCTTCATCCGCAGCATCTTCGAGGAGGTCTCCAACATCCACAAGGCGGTGATCTCTGTGCACTGCCACAACGACCTGGGCCTGGCCGTGGCCAACAGCCTGGCGGCCGTAAGGGCCGGGGCTCGCCAGGTGGAGTGCACCATCAACGGCATCGGCGAGAGGGCCGGCAACGCCTCTCTGGAGGAGATCGTGATGGCCATCAGGACCCGCAAGGACCTGATCGGCCTGTCCACCAACATCGATACCACCCAACTCATGCGCACGAGCCGCCTGGTGTCCGACCTCACAGGCCTGGATGTGCAGCCCAACAAGGCAATCGTGGGCGCCAATGCCTTCCGCCACCAGTCGGGCGTTCACCAGCATGGCATCCTCAAGCTGCTGGAGACCTACGAGATCATAGACGCGCGCGACGTCGGCCTGGCCCGCGGCGGCATCCTGGTGCTCAACAAGAACTCCGGTCGCCACGGCGTCAAGGCCCGCCTGGAGGAGCTAGGGTTCGAGCTCAGCAATGAGGAGCTCAACCGCGTGTTCGAGGCCTTTAAGGAGCTGGCCGACAAGAAGGGCGAGATCGACGACCGCGACCTAGAGGCCCTGGTGGCCGACGAGCGGCGCACCTTCGAGGAGCTGTACCATCTCGACCTGCTCCAGGTCTCCTGCGGCAACCACCTGATGCCCACGGCCACCGTCCGCCTGATCGGCCCCGACGGCCAGACGCTGGTGGACACGACCACCGGCACCGGCCCCGTCGACGCCACCTATAAGGCCATCAACCGCCTGGTGGGGGTGCCCAACACCCTGACCGAATTCGCGGTGAAGAGCGTGACCGAGGGCATTGACGCCATCGGCGAGGTGACGGTGCGCATCGAGAGCGGCGAGTACACCTACACGGGCCGCGGCGGCGACACCGACATCGTGGTCGCCTCGGCCAAGGCGCTGCTGAACGCCCTCAACCGCTTGCTCTCGACCCAGGGGCGAGACGAGACGGTGAAGACGCCGTCTTAGAGCGCAACTCTCCCTCTCGACAGGAAGGATTTGGACATGGGTATGACCCTCGCTGAGAAGATCCTAGCCGCTCACTGCGACCGGAAGGAGGTGCGGCCCGGCGAGCTGATCAACTGCCGGGTGGACTTCGTGCTGTCCAACGACGTCACCGCCCCTCTGGCCATCGAGCAGTTCCGCAAACTGGGCGTGTCGAAGGTCTTCGACCCCCAACGAGTAGCGATGATCCCAGACCACTTCACGCCCAACAAGGACATCAAGAGCGCTGAGAACGCCAGGCTGATGAAGGAGTTCGCCCTCGAGCAGGGGCTCGTGTACTACGAGCAGGGGCGAGTGGGCATCGAGCACGCTCTCCTGCCAGACGACGGCTGGGTCTTGCCCGGCGATGTGGTGGTGGGCGCCGACTCCCACACCTGTACCTACGGCGCTCTCGGTTGCTTCGCCACCGGCATGGGCTCCACCGATATCGGCTGCGCCATGGCCACCGGCGACATCTGGATGCGGGTGCCGCCTTCGCTCAAGCTCATCTACCACGGCCAGCTCAAGCCCTGGGTGGGAGGCAAGGACATCATCCTCCACACCATCGGGGACATCGGCACCGACGGCGCGTTGTACTCAGCCCTGGAGATCCAGGGCGAGGCCATCGCCCAGCTCCCGATGGAGGGCCGGTTCACCATGGCTAACATGGCCATCGAGGCTGGCGCCAAGGTGGGCCTGATGGTACCCGATGCCACGACCATCGGCTACGTGAAGGCGCGCGCTCGCCGTGACTGGCAGGTCTACGAGCCGGACCCAAACGCCGAGTACACCGGAGTGCATGAGTACGACGTGGGCAAACTGGAGCCGACGATCGCCCTGCCCCATTCGCCGGGCAACGCTGTGCCCCTGAGCCAGGCGCCAAGGGTGGAGATCGATCAGGCCTTCATCGGCTCCTGCACCAACGGCAGGCTATCCGACCTGCGCCTGGCCGCCCAGGTCATGGCCGGCCGCCAGGTTCACCCTCGCGTGCGGTGCATCGTTATCCCCTGCTCGCACGATGTGTACATGGCCGCCCTCAAGGAAGGGCTGCTGGCCACCTTCGCCGAGGCGGGCTGCGCCGTCTCCACCCCCACCTGCGGGCCCTGCCTGGGCGGCCACATGGGCATCCTGGCCGAGGGCGAGCGCTGCGTGGCCACCAGCAATCGCAACTTCCCCGGCCGCATGGGCCATCCCAAGTCGGAGGTCTACCTGGCTAATCCGGCGGTGGCGGCGGCGAGCGCCGTCGCCGGAAGGCTCGCGGGGCCGGAAGAGGTGCTGAAGAGCGCGGCCAAATAGGCTTAGTGAGGAATCGAGCATGCAGCCCAAAAACATAAGGCTCAAGCAAGTGGACAGCGTAGAGATCACCATCCTCATGGACAACTACGTCGATCTGCTGATGACCAGTAGCGAGGTGTCCAAGCAGCCGAGGCTGGGCGATACCGTCGGCGGCAGGCAAAGCAGGATCATCGCCGAGCACGGTTTCTGTGCGCTAGCAACAGTGATAGCCGACGGCCAGCAGGAATCGATACTGTTCGACGCTGGCCTCAGCCCTGATGGAGTGCTTCGCAATATAGACGTGCTGGAGACCTCTCTGGCCGACGTGCGAGCCATCGTTCTCAGCCACGGCCACGCCGACCATACAGGGGCCTTGGTTGGCCTCCTACAGCGGCTAGGCAAGCGAGACCTGCCATTTGTCGTTCATCCGGACGCATTCCTTGAGCGCAAGATCGTCCTTCCCAACGGCCGGGAGGTGAAGTTGCCGCCGGTTGACCGTGGGGCGCTGCTCCAGGAGGGCGTACAGCTTGTGGAGAGCAAGGGGCCATCGCTGCTGCTGAACGAACGGGTGCTGGTGACCGGCCAGGTGGCCAGAACCACCGACTTCGAGAAGGGCTT
>LJUA01000037.1 GCA_001303545.1 Dehalococcoidia bacterium SM23_28_2 | reverse complement strand
TGGGGGTCGTTGAGCTCGCTGAAGGCGTTGGCGATCTCGCGGCCGGCCAGGAAGCCCTCGAAGCGCTCCACCAGGTTCGGATCGTCGGGCTTGCGCTTGGCCAGAGGCGATAGCTCCAGCGGGTAGTCGAGGAGAAAAGTGGGCTGCATGAGCTGCGGCTCGACAAAGGTCGATAGCAGCTCATCGATTAGCTTGCCACGGCCGGCGGTGGTAGGAACCTCGAGGCCCCGCACTAGCGCTTCGAACGGCAGACCCCGCTGCCCCAGCCCGGCCATCGCCTGCCGGAGCGAGTCGGCGTCGGCGTGGGCCTGGAAGTCGATGCCCGTGCGCTCTTCGATGGCCTGTCGGAGGGTGAGGCGTCGCCAGGGAGGCGTGAGGTCCAGCACCGTGTCGCCGTAGGGCACCTTCAGGCTGCCCAGGGCCTGCTGGGCCGCGTAGGCCACCATCTCCTCCACCAGCTTCATGATGTCCTGATAGTCGGCATAGGCCTGATAGCACTCCAGGAGGGTGTACTCCGGGTTGTGCTTGGTGGAGACGCCTTCGTTGCGGAAGACAGGCCCGATCTCATATACCCTGTCGAGGCCGCCGATGATCAGGCGCTTGAGGTGCAGCTCGGTGGCAATGCGCAGGTAGAGGTCGCGGTCGAGGGCGTGGTGATGGGTGACGAAGGGCTTGGCGGCGGCGCCTCCGGCCGAGGGCTGGAGCACAGGCGTCTCCACCTCCAGGAAGCCGCGCTCGTCCAGGAAGCGGCGGATGGCGGCGACGACGCGGCTGCGCAGGCGGAAAATGTCGCGCACAGGGGCGTTGGCAATGAGGTCAAGGTAGCGCTGGCGATAGCGCACCTCCACGTCTTGGACGCCGTGCCACTTCTCGGGAAGCGGACGCAGGGCCTTGGCCAGGAAGGCGTACTGGTGGACTTGGACGGTGATCTCGCCGCTGCGAGTGCGGAAGAGTGTGCCGCTCACGCCCACGAAATCGCCGATGTCTACCAGATCCACGAACATCTCGTAGCTTTCGTCGCCCAGGGTGTCCTGGCGGAGGTCGGCCTGGATCTTGCCTGTGCCATCGCGCAGGTCGATGAAGGCGCGCTTGCCCATGAGGCGAATGGCGGTGACCCGCCCCGCCAGGCTGACCTCGTCCGCTTCCTCGGGGCTGGCGCCTCGCTTTTCCAGCGCCTGAAGCGCCTGCGCTGCCTCCTCGGCTGTGTGGGTGCGCTGATAGCGGGCGGGATAGGGGTCGAAGCCGCCGGCGCGCAGGCGCTCCAGCTTGGCCTGCCGCTGCTTGATAAGTTCCTGGCCTCGTTCGCTCAACGCTTCTTTCCCGATTGAGTCGAAAGATATCGGCCAGAGGCTGGTGTACCCCTGGTACAAACTAGGCGGGCGGCCCATCTGTTGACTGGCCTCCCGCCTGGCGTTGCTATCACTGTGGTCTCTAGTTGATGGCGATGATCGTGAGACGAATGGTGCCTGCCGGTACGGTTGCCTTGACTTCGTCGCCCACCCGCTTGTTCAGGAGGGCCTTGCCCACCGGAGACTCGTTGCTGATACGACCCTGAGCGGGGCTGGCCTCGGCGCTGCCAACGATGGTGTACTGCTTCTCGCGGCCATCCTGGGTGACCACGGTCACGTTCGAGCCAAGCCGCACTCGGCTGGAGTGATGGGCTTCCTCTTCATCGATGAGGGCGGCGTTCTGGATGATTCGCTCCAGGGTGAGAATGCGGCCTTCCACAAAGGCTTGCTCATTCTTGGCATCGTCGAACTCGGCGTTGTTTTGGGCACTGGTAAGCTCCTTGGCTTCCTGGATGCGGCGAGCTATTTGAGGTCGCCGGACGGTAACCAAGAAGTCCAGTTCCTCCTGGAGCTTGGCCATGCCTTCTTTGGTTAGGGGAACAGGCTTTTCCGTCATAGCCTTTCACCTCGGATAACCATGAAAAAAGAGACTGAGAGCTTTCGACACCCTCAGCCACTCTGGCCAGCATTGCTATTATAAGACCTGATCGATATCTTGTAAAGACGAGTGTACTCGTTCAAGAGCGCAGCTAGGACGCATTGTATCCATCGCCTCATCCTGCTTGGATGAATCAAAGGACCGGCAGCGGGTTTCCCATTTTGCTTGTTTGAGGGGCTGTGATAGAATTCCTTTGACGTGTCGCTCTCTGCCGAATCAGGGCCGGGTGCGGAAGTGAGGCGGTCACCATGGCGTTGGGTGATCCCGCTTCTGGTTTTGTCGCTGATAGTGGGCGGCATAGCCGGTGGCGTGGCCGGAGCCCTGACCGCCCGTTTGGTATCCGAGGACGAAGAGGAGGTGACTGCTCCCGTCGCTACGCCCGTTGGAGACACCGGCGTGGTTACCCTCAGCGAGGAGTCAGCCATCACTGAGGCGGTGGAGAAGGCGTTGCCCAGCGTAGTGGCCATCGTCAGTGAGGAAGGGGTGCTGCTGCCGGGGGAGGATGGGCAACCGACCTCCCTGGGCTCGGGCGTCATTATCGACGAGCGAGGCTACATCGTCACTAACGAGCACGTAGTCGGCGACGCCGTCAGGATCACGGTCACTCTCTACGATGGCGAGGAGCGTGAGGCCACTCTTTTGGGCCACGATTGGCCTTTTACCGACGTGGCGGTGCTCAAAATCCCCGAAGGGGGGCTTGTACCTCTGCCTTTGGGGAATTCCGAGGCTGTGGTGCCTGGCCAGAGGGTTATTGCTCTGGGTAACTCCCTGCATGACTTCCGCAGCAGCGTCACTGTGGGCGTGGCGAGCGGGGTGGGGCGCCGTTGGCAGCGGGATGGTATCTTTATGGAGGACCTGATCCAGACCGACGCTGCTGTCAACCCTGGCAACAGCGGCGGAGCGCTCATCAACGTTCTCGGCCAGATGGTGGGAATGCCCACCTCGGTGGTGCGCTTTGACAATGGGCGGGAAGTAGAAGGTGTCGCCTTCGCCATCTCCAGCAAGACCATACAGCAGGTGGCGGGAGAGATCATCGAGGAGGGGAGGGTGACTCGTGCTTACCTGGGGGTGTCTCACATAGACCTGAGCCCGGAGGTAGCCGCCGCTCGGGGCTTGACAGAGCAGCGAGGGGCCTGGATCTCTAGTGTGGGAGATGATACGCCGGCGGATAAGGCCGGCATTGAGGTAGGCGACATAATCCTGGTCATGGGAGAACATGAAATCACGACCGATGTCCCCTTCCTGAACGTGCTGATGCGCTTGCAGCCCGATGAAACTGTTCTCGTCGTCGTCAGCCGAGATGGAGAGGAGTTGACCCTGGACGTGACCCCCATCCAGCGGCCGCAGCGGCTCTAGGTTGGGCTGGCGGTCGCCGAGATGGAGGGTGAAGAAAGGCAGTAGTTGGCCATGAATCGTCGTCCACCGCCTGGCAGAGGAAGAGAGTTCCCCAGGGGAGAGGGGCCCTTCGATCGCCTCTTCGGTTCTCGCTTCGAGCGGGACCCGGCGCCCCTGATCATTGGCGGGACCATTATCTTTCTGGCCATCCTCATTCTCATCCTCTTTCTGCCGCCTGTGTCCCTTCTGGGGGGAGATGGCGATGAGGGCCCTGGCCAGATCAGCGATGTCGGCTGCGGCATCACCGCCAAGCGCGCCGACCAGGTGCCAGATCTGCCGGAGGGACTGGTAGCCCTTAGCCCCCTGTATGAGTTGAATGTTCCTGCAGGCGCTGAGGAGCAGGGCTGCCGTCTGACCACTATCAGCCTTGACAGGCCTACCCAGGACCCCTCCAACCTTGCCTTCTACACCCATCGCGATGACACTTGGGTGCGGCTGGCAGCGGCCACTCTTGCCAACGACGGCGGGGCCGCTGAGGCCGAACTTGAGGAGATCCCCGATAATCTGACGGTGCTGCGGCTGGCAGCGGCCACCTATTTGGCCCTGGGCTCTCTGCCCAGCGGCAGCAACATTGACCCAGCGGCGGAGGGCTTGCTGAGCATTGTCAGTCCCGCGGATTACGCCCCTACCTCCGACGGGTCCATCGTCGGCACGGCTACCAGCCTGGCCACCGATCAAGCGTTCGACGTCTACCCGACCATCGCTGCCCTGGACGGCGACGCCGCCAGTGCGGTCAATACCATCCTGGACGACTCTAGCCTCACCGCCAGCCACATCGAGGGCATCGTCTCTCTGGCCGATAACGGCGACTTTCCGGGGATCGATATCGACTATCGGCAGGTGGATGCCTCGGTGAGCAGCGAGTTCAGCCAGTTCATCGCCAATCTGGCTCAGGAGTTGCACAAGACGGGTCGCAAGCTGAGTGTCACGCTCCCTATGCCGAGCGTGAGCGACGGCAACGTTGCCACCGGCGCCTACGACTGGGAGCAGTTGGGCAAGGCGGCCGACTACGTCAAGATCCTCCCCGAGGACGATCAGTCGCTGTACCGCAACCGCATGTTCCAGGTCCTGCGCTACGCCACCAGCATCATCGAGCCGGGCAAAGTCTTTCTGGTGATCAGCCCCTTCAGCCACGAGAAGAGCACGGAGGGGGTGCAGGCGTTGACCTTTTTCCAGGCGATGGGTATCGCCAATGTGATGACGGTGGTGCCAGGCCCGGATGATTCGCAGGAAATTGTGGGCGGGCGCCAGGTGGTCATTAACGGCGACAACATTCACCGCACAACGGGCGGCTCGGGTATCAAGTGGGATGATGATAGCGCCACCGTCACTTTCTCCTATCGCACGGAGGAGGAGACACGCACTGTGTGGGTGGAGAACGTCTTCAGCGTCGGGTTCAAGCTGGAGCTGGTCCAGGCCTTCCGTCTGGGCGGCATCGCCATCGAGGATGTGTCGGAGGGGTCTGGCGGGGCTGACATCTGGGCCGCTGTGGACTCGCTGGTTAAGGGTGGCCTCGCATACCTGGAGAGGCCCAATGACGAGAATCTGCGGCCGGAGTGGACGGCCAGTGGTGGCACGATAGAGGCTCCTGGCACTGGTGGCGCTGCTACCTGGATACCGCCGGACGAAGGAGGAACGTACGAGATCTCCCTCATCGTCAGCGATGGCGTTGCCCGCATAGGCCGCCGCCTCACCCTGGAGGTGCAGGCCAGTGCCACGCCGACCCCGACGCCGGAGGAGATCACGCCTGTGCCAGAGGAAACGGAGACACCCGTAGCTGAGGAGACGGAGACGCCCACGGCTGAGGAGACGGAGACGCCCACGGTCGAGGAAACGGAGACGCCCGTGGCTGAGGAGACGGAGACGCCCGTAGCTGAAGAGACGGAGACGCCCGTAGCTGAAGAGACGGAGACGCCCACGGTCGAGGAAACGGAGACGCCCACGGCTGAGGAGACGGAGACGCCCACAGCTGAGGAGACGGAGACACCCACGGCTGGGGAGACGGAAACGCCCGCGCCTGAAGGGGGAACGCCTATCACCGGCGGTTGATAGCGGAGAGGAATCATGCGTGTAATCGCTGGCGAGGCCAAAGGGTTGCGACTCAGGAGGCCAGCCGCGCGTCATCTCCGCCCGACCTCCGACCTGGTGCGGGGGGCCATCTTCGACATACTGGCATCGGCAGGCGCCGATTGCACCCGTGTTCTCGATCTTTACGCGGGGAGCGGTGCTCTGGGCATCGAGGCGCTCAGTCGTGGCGCCCACTGGTGCGACTTCGTCGAGCAAGATCGCGCCGCCTGTGCCATAATACGGGAGAACCTGACCCTGACTGGCTTCCAGGAACGGGCGCGAGTGCAGTGCATGTCTGTGGAGAAGGCTCTGGATCGTCTGGAAGGCCCCTACGACCTGGTGCTTGTGGATCCGCCCTATGAGGAGGGGGGTGCTGCGCCGGTGGTCGCCCGCCTGGCGGAATCATCCCTGGTCGGGCGGGGGAGCACGCTGGTCTTAGAGCACTCCTGGCGTCGCCTGCCTGCTGACCAGTGGGGGCCCTTTGTGCTGGTAAGCCGCAAGCGCCACGGAGATACTGGCGTGTCTATTTACCGATAGGAGGAGCAGTTGGCTGTCGCTGTGTATCCCGGTCGCTTCGATCCTGTCACTAACGGGCATCTGGACATCACCCAGCGGGCCGCCGCCATGTTCGAGCAGTTGGTGGTAGCAGTGTATGATATGCCCGATGCTGTTTTCCCCATCGAAGAACGGGTAATGATGTTCGAGGAGGCGGTGAAGAACCTGCCTAACGTGATCGTCAAGTCGTTTAGCGGCCTGGTGGTGGCCTTTGCCCGCGAGGAGAAGGCCAACGTGCTGGTGCGGGGCATCCGCGCCTTTACCGATTTCGAGGCGGAGTTCGACATGGCCCTGATGAACAAGAAGATGGCGCCGGAGATCGAGTCGGTCTACCTGATGGCCAGCCTGGAGCACCTGTTCGTCAGCGGTCGCCGGATTCGGGAGGTGGCCAACCTGGGCTACGACGCGAGCGATCTGGTGCCGCCACACGTGGCTGAAGCCCTTCGTCGCAAGTTTAACTGCTAGGGGGATCCTTTGGCTGACGAGTCCCTGGATATCCTCTATCTCATCGACCGCCTGGAGGAACTGGTAGCCCGAGGCCTGCAGGTGCCTATGGGCAGCGGCGTAGTGGTGCATCGCCAGCGCCTGCTCGACCTTATCGACCGCATGCGGGTGGCGATGCCCGCCAGCATCCGCGAGGCGCGGGAGGTCCTCCAGAAGCAGGAGGAAGTGCTGGCCGAGGCTCAGGAGGAAGCTGGCCGCATTATCGCCAGGGCGCAGGCAGAGCTGGAGGAGCGCTTGAAGGACGAGGCGGTGGTGAAGGCGGCCGAGGAGCGGGCGCAGCAGATCGTCCGCGAGGGGGAGGACAGGGCTCAGGCCCTGGTGCAGGAAGCGGAAATGCAGGCCAGGGAGCGCCTGGATGAGGCCCAGAAGAGCGCTGAGCAGCAGATGGAGGAGGCCGACCTCTACACGTTGCAGACGATGCGTCGACTAGAGACGCAGCTCAACAATTTCCTCAACGCCGTCCGCAAGGGCATCGAGACCATGGAAGGGCGGGGCCACTGAAGGAGGTAGCCGCCGATACGGAGTCCGCGCGGGCCGACAGGTTGCGGCTGGCCGCCGTGGGCGGCTTGGGCGCGGTCGGCGTGGGCGCCATGGGCGTGGTCATGCTGGTGTGGGGGGAAGCCCTTCTCGTTGCTTCCATTGTGTTCGTCGTCGATACACTCGGCCTGTGGCCAGGCTATATGGTCTTTTGCCTGGGCTGGGCCGCGGTGGGTCTGGCCAGTCTAGCGATCTATGACCTGGCATTGCCCATTGTTCACCCGTTTGTCATCCGGTGGTGGAGGCAGATTTGGCCGAGGCGCAGGGCTGAAGGGAGCGAGGCTGCAACCTCGAGTCGTGCGGAACCTTCGCTGCTCGCGCGACTTGTCATGAGAGCGGCTAGGGCGTCTCGCCCTCTGGGGGTGCTGGCGGCAGCAGCCCTCATCGGCGGTGCTGGCGCCCCGGTGTGGCGGCTGCTGGGCTTTCGCGGGGCCAGCGGCTACGTTTGTGTAGTGCTGTCGGCCGCCCTCTTCGGCATCATTTGGGTGCCGTTCTACGGGCTGGGCGGCGGCGCCCTCTGGGACCTCGCGCTGAGGTAAGCCTTGCAGGGGCTTCCACTGCGTCCTAGCGCACCACCACGTTCACCAGCTTGCCTGGCACGTAGATGACCCGCTGGATCTGCTTGCCTTCGATGTGAGCCTGGACGCGCTGGCTGGCCAGGGCCAGCTCTTTGGCCCGCTCCTCGTCGATGTCCGCCGGTACCTGCAGGCGGTCGCGCACCTTGCCGTTTACCTGCACCACCAGGGTTATCTCTTCCTCTTTGGCCAGCTCCTCGTCCCACTTCGGCCAGGGCTGCTGGTGGATGCTATAGGGCTTGCCCAGGCGGGCCCACAGCTCCTCGCTGAGATGGGGCGCTGAGGGTGCCATCAGGAGCAGGAGCGTCTCCACGGCCTCCTGCCAGGCGCCGGCGTCCACCGCGCCCGACTCCCTGGCCTTGGCCAGAGAGTTGGAGAACTCCATGAGGGCGGCGAGCATGGTGTTGAAGCGGAAGCGCTCCATGTCCTCGGTCACCCGCCGGATGGTCTTGTGGGTGACGTGGCGAAGCTGGTGGGCGGCTTCGGCGTCGGCGCCGTCAGTGGGGGCGCCGCCCAGGATCAGGCCCCAGACGCGGTTCAGCCAGCGGTGGATGCCGAAGATGCCCGAATCGTCCCACTCGCCGCCGTGCTCCCAGGGGCCCATGAACATCAGGTAGCAGCGCACCGTATCGGCCCCTAGGCGATCTACGTACTCGTCGGGGGTGATGACATTGCCCCGCGATTTGCTCATCTTGGCCCGCTCGACGGCGATGTGCCCCTGGTTGAACAGCCGCAGGAAGGGCTCGTCTCCCGGCAGCATCCCCAGGTCGCGGGCAACCTTCCAGAAGAAGCGGGCGTACAGCAGGTGCATGACGGCGTGCTCGGCGCCGCCGGTGTACTGGTCGACGGGTAGCCACTTCTTGGCCAGGGCGGGGTCCACCGGTCCCTCATCGTAGTGGGGGCTGAGGTAGCGGATGAAGTACCAGTTGGAGTCCATGAAGGTGTCCATGGTGTCCGTCTCCCGCCGGGCGGGCCCCTGGCAGCGGGGGCAGGTAGTGTTCACGAACCCCTGATGGCTGGCGAGAGGGGACTCGCCGGTGGGCTTGAACTCGGCGTCCTCGGGCAGGAGGACGGGCAGATCCTCTTCCGGCACGGGGACGGTGCCACAGCGATCGCAGTAGACGATGGGTATGGGGCAGCCCCAGTAGCGCTGGCGGGAGATCAGCCAGTCGCGCAGGCGGTAGCCCACTTTGCGGCCGCCCCAGCCCTTGGACTCGACATAATCAGCAACCGCGTGGTAGCCCTGATCGCTGGGGGTACCGTCGAAGGGGCCGGAGTTGACCATCGTGCCCTGCTCGACGTAGGCCTCCGTGAGCTCCTCGCCCTGCCAGCCGGGCGGGGCGATGACGGTGATAATGGGCAGGCCGTACTTCTTGGCGAAGTCGAGGTCGCGGTGGTCGTGGGCGGGCACGCCCATGACGATGCCGGTGCCGTAGGTCAGCAGCGCGTAGTCGGCGACCCAGAGGGCGACTTCCTGGCCGGATAGGAGATTCTTGCAGTAGGAGCCGGTGAAGACGCCTGTCTTCTCCTTCTCGGTGGACAGGCGCTGGATCTCGCTGAGGCGGCGGGCCTGCTCGACGTAGGCCTCTACCTCCGCCCGCCGGTCGGGGGTGGTGAGCTTCTCCACCAGGGGGTGTTCGGGAGCCAGAACCATGAAGGTAACGCCGTAGACGGTGTCTGGGCGGGTGGTGAAGACGCGTATGTCCTTCTCCTCCACGCCGGGCACGTCCAGACCAAAGGCGATCTCCACCCCCTCGCTGCGGCCGATCCAGTTCTTCTGCATGGTAACCACTCGCTCCGGCCACTGGATCTGGCTATGGTCGAGGAGCTCGTCGGCGTAGTTGGTGATGCGGAAGAACCACTGCTCCAGGTCGCGGCGGCTGACAGGCGTGCCGCAGCGCTCGCAGTCGCCGCTGGGGAGCACCTGCTCGTTGGCCAGCACCGTCTGGCAAGAGGGGCACCAGTTGGCGGGGGCCTTGGCTCGATAGGCCAGCCCCTTCTCGTAGAACTTGAGGAACCACCATTGAGTCCAGCGGTAGTACTCGGGGTCGCAGCTACTCGCCTCGCGGCGCCAGTCGAACATCGCTCCCATCGACTTCAGTTGCTGGCGCATGCGCTGGATGTTGTCCATCGTCCACTTGTAGGGGTGGATCTGCTGCTTGATGGCGGCGTTCTCGGCGGGCAGGCCGAAGGCGTCGAAGCCCATGGGGAAAAGGACGTTGTAGCCCTGCATTCGCTTGTAGCGAGCGGCCACATCGGAAGGGGCCATAGGGTACCAGTGGCCGATGTGCAGGTCGCCGGAGGTGTAGGGGAGCATGGTGAGGAAGTACCACTTGGGGCGAGGGTCGTCGTCCGGCGACTCGTAGAGGCCGTCCTCTTCCCATTTCCTCTGCCACTTCTTATCGATCTCCGACGGGTTGTAGCTATCGGTCATCGTCTGTCCTCTCCTGGTCGGGGTCCTCGTGCGGTATGAATTCACGCAAGCGCCCTCTGGCTAGTTGGTCCAGCCTGCGCACCACCGGCCGGGCCTCCAGCAGGATGAACACCAGCACTGCGCCCAGGCCGGCCACCAGGTAGAGCTCACGGCCGACGGCCATGCCGATGGCGGCGGCGCTCCAGATGGTCGCCGCGGTGGTGATGCCCTTCACTGTGTAGCCTTCGCGGAAGATGACGCCGGCGCCCAGGAAGCCGATGCCGGTGACGATGCCGGCGGCCACCCGGTTTTCTTCGCTCAGAAGCTGGCCCACGTCGGTGAACAGGGCTGCGCCCAGGGCTACCAGGGCTACCGTGCGCACGCCGGCGGGATAGCCCCGCAGCTCTCGCTCCAGGCCGATGAAGGCCCCCAGAGCGGCGGCAAAGGCCAATCGTCCGACGATGGCTAACTGATCGTCGATAGGCATTGTCTGTGCACAGCCAAAACCCTCCGCCCACAGGGACGGAGGGCCTCTCCGCGGTACCACCCTGCTTCCCCGACAGGTCGGGGCGCTCGGGCGCGCTGTAACGGGCGCTGCCCGTCGCCGGCTACTGACCCTTCGCCGGCGCTGCTCCCAGGCGAGTTCGGCGCGTTCCCCGTTGCTGACTCGCACCCTCCGTCAGCTCTCTGGCGAGGAAGGGGCGCCTACTGCTCCTGCTCTTCGCTTTTGCCCTGTAAGCCAGGAATTGGCGAGGCTGGAAGACTCGAGCTCCCGGCCTCTTGTCCGCCAGTTACGGTACTTGCTATACGATACCGCGTTTTCGGGTCATCTACAAGCCACACGGTGGCGTCCGCTACCACCCGCACGGGCAGGGCCGGCAGATGTTGACAGAAAGCTTGAGCGGCTGTAGACTCTTCATACTTTCGTATGAGGTAGATAGGGGGGGCGATGTTTCATTGCCGTCGTTCGGACAAGCTCGACTTGCTGCGAAAGATACCGCTGTTTAGTCGCCTTAGCCAGCGCCAGCTGAACGCCGTTGCCAGGCACGCCGACGGCGTCCGCCTCCGCAAAGGGGCGGTTTTGGCCAAGCAAGGAGCGCAGGGCCTGGAGGCGATTGTCATAGTCGACGGTAAGGCGCGAGTGGAAGGGGATGGAAGGGCGATCGCTGAACTCGGCCCCGGCGATGTTGTAGGGGAGATGTCGGTCATCGATGGCAAGCCCCGCAGCGCAACGGTCATCGCTGAGACGCCCATGAACCTGCTGGTCCTTCATCGCCGAGATTTCGTGTTCTTGCTGGAGACGGTGCCCGGCCTGCAACGGAAGCTGTTGGTAACCCTCTGCGAGCGGGTGCGGCAGGCAGATCAAGCTCTCACTCACTAGTGCTGGGCTTCTCTCGTTAGCAGGTCACTACGAACCGTCTTAGGAGTCGGCTGGCAGACGGTTAGTAGATGCCAGGGCCTGTAAACGGAATCGGCCCCGCTGGGGCCGATTTCATATTCGCGGCTTGGTGGAGCTGGGGGGACTCGAACCCCCGACCTTTTGTCTGCCAGACAAACGTTCTCCCTCTGAACTACAGCCCCAATTCGTGCCCATATGGTAGCAGGAAACCGTCGCCGGAGGCAAGGCCGACTGGCTCCGCCGGCGAGCTTGACACAGTCCTGGGGCTGGGCCATCATGCGGCTGAATCTTGGCCATCTTTCTTGTCTGACCAGGAGGCGCTGCTCATGCTGGCCCTGGAGGGAATCCGCGTCCTCGATCTGTCTCGCCTGGCTCCCGGCCCTTACTGCTCGATGCTCTTGGCCGACCTGGGCGCTGATGTCGTGCTTGTGGAGGAGCCAGCGGGCGCTGGCGGCCGCTCGGCCGAGCAGGCCGCTCGCCGCCTGCTGGAGCGCGACGTCAGCGAGCGGGCCATGGCCTTCGATGCCCTGAGGCGCAACAAGCGCAGCATCGCCCTCGACCTCAAGAATGAGGCTGCTCGTCAGGTCTTCTACAGGCTGGCTGAGACGGCGGATGTGGTGCTGGAAGGCTTCCGTCCTGGCGTGATGAAGCGCCTGGGGGTCGACTACGACACGTTGAGCGGCATCAACCATCGCATCGTCTATTGTTCGCTTTCGGGCTACGGCCAGGATGGGCCCTACGCCGGTCTGGTGGGCCACGACATCAACTACATCGCCATCGGCGGCGCGCTGGGGATGATCGGCTGGCCGGATACGCCGCCGGCCATCCCCATGAACATCATCGCCGACTTTGCCGGCGGCGGCCTCTACGCTGCCTTCGCCATCCTGGCGGCCATCGTCGCCCGTGAGCGAACGGGTAACGGTCAGTACATCGACATGGCCATGACCGACGGCGTC
>LJUA01000036.1 GCA_001303545.1 Dehalococcoidia bacterium SM23_28_2 | reverse complement strand
TTAGGGCCTGGTCGGTAGAGATCCCTGACCCTCCCCAGGACGAGACGGCGTTCACCACCGCCGACCTCCTGATGGACGACGGCAGTCCTCTCCAGCCGGGCTACTACTGGCTGCAGGTCAAGGAACTGGGGTCGGATTGCCAGTCCTACGACTCGCCCTGCGACAGCATGCTCCTGGTCGTCACCAAGACGCACCTGCTGGTGAAGCGCTCCAGCCAGGAGATCATGGTTTGGGCGGTGGATATGGCTTCCGGTCAGCCGCTGCCCGATCTGTCCGTCTCGGTCTATCGCAGCAGCGGCCAGCGCCTGACCGGCGGCATCACGTCCGATGATGGGGTCTTTGCGGGCTCCCTGCCCGGAGAGCTGGACCGATGGGATGCGCTGTTCGTGGTCGCCAGCCGGTCGGATGACGCCAGCCTGGCGTCCACCGACTGGAGCGAGGGGATGAGCCTGTGGGACTTCGGCCTCAGTTGGGGCCGGTACTATGGCGACTTCGTGGCCCACATCTACACCGAGCGGCCCGTCTACCGGCCGGGCCAGACCGTCTACTACAAGGGCATCCTGCGCAGCGACGACGACGCCAGCTACAGCCTCCCTCCGGCTGGCACAGAGGGCACCATCGTTGTGCGCGACAGCATGGGCCGGGAGGTAACCAGCGAGCCGCTGGCCCTCAACGACCTTGGCACCTTCCACGGACAGGTTACCCTCAGCAGTGAGGCCCCCACCGGCTACTACTGGATCAGCCTTACGATGTCCACGAACGGAGAGGATGGCGACACGGTGGGGTCGGCCTCCTTCTTGGTCGCCGAGTACCGCAAGCCGGAGTTCGAGGTGAATATTGCCGCCGACAAGGAGGCCTACAACAACGGCGAGGAGATCGTTGTCGATGTGGATGCGAGCTACTTCTTCGGTGCTCCTCTGAAGGAAGCGCCGGTCAGGTGGTGGCTCACATCGCAGGACTACCTGTTCCGCGACCCTGACAACCCCCGCTTCGTCTTCACCGACTATGACATGGTATACAGACTGGATCCGTACTACTCTCCCACCTCCGAACCCCGTGCCGATGGCGAGGGAACGACGGACGACGAGGGTCATCTGACCCTTAGCTTCCCGGCTGACGTGAGCGCCGATCCTGTCAGTCAGCTCTTCGCCATCGAAGCAACGGTGACCGATGAGAACAACCAGGAGGTGAGCAACAGGACAGAGGTCATCGTCCACCGGGGCGCTTTCTACATCGGCTTGAAGCCCGATAGCTACGTGTCGCGCGCCGGCGAGCCAGCCAGCGTGGACATACTCACCATGGACAGCGAGAGAAACGTGGTCCCCAACGTGCCCATGAGCATTAGCGTCTATGAGCGAAATTGGGTGAGCGTCAAGGAGAGGGATGCGGAGGGCGAGTACTATTGGCGCTGTGAGCCCGAAGACACCCTCGTGGAGACCCTGTCGGCTACCACGGACGAGGACGGCGAGGGCTCTGCCACCTTCGTCCCCTCCAAGAGCGGCAACTACCGCCTAGTGGCCGAGGCCGTTGACGCAGCGGGCAACGCCATTCGCAGCGCTACCTACATCTGGGTGAGCGGAGCCGAGTACATCCCCTGGCGTATGGACACCGGCGACCGCATAGAGCTGGTCTCCGACAAGAAGGAGTACGCCCTCGGGGAGACGGCCCAGATCCTGGTCGCTGCTCCTTTTGAAGAGAGCCAGGGCCTGGTCACCATCGAGCGGGGGCATGTCATCGACCACTGGGTCGCCGATTTCCCCACCAACAGCACGATCATCGAGGTCCCGATCACCAGCGCCCACATCCCCAACATCTATGTCTCGGTGGTCCTGTTCAAGCCGCCCACGTCCTCCAATCCGGTGGCCTCGTTCAAGATAGGCTACGTTGAGCTTGAGGTCTCCACCGACGAGAAGGTGATCGAGATAGCCATCGAGCCCGACGGGGAGCGCTTCGAGCCCCGCGACAAGGTGACCTACACCATAACGACGACTGACTCCCAGGGGCAGCCTGTGTCCGCAGAGGTATCGCTAGCCCTGGTGGACGTCGCCCTCCTCTCCCTGGCGGACGAAACCGCTCCCAAGCCCCTGGAGGCCTTCTACGAGCGTCGGAGCCTGGAAGTCTACACCAGCGCCACCCAGGCCCGATCGATAGAGCGGCTCAACCAGCTCGGCGGCGGTTCGCCTACCGAGCCCGGCGGCAAAGGCGGCGGCGGCGGTATGTCTGGGGAGGTAAGACGCATCTTCCGCGATACCGCCTACTGGAATCCTACTGCCCGCACCGATGACGAAGGGCGGGCCACCGTCAGCGTCACACTGCCGGACAACCTGACCACCTGGCGCCTCACGGCCAAAGCAGTGACCGAGGCGACCCAGGTAGGCGACGCCACCAACGAAATCGTGGTGGCCAAAGACCTGATCATCCGGCCGGTCACGCCTCGGTTCTTCATCTCAGGCGACACGGCTCGCCTGGAGGCGGTGGTACACAACTACACAGACGAGGAGAGCGAGGTGGCGGTGAGCCTCAGTGCTAGCGGTCTGACTATCGAGGATCCGGCGGTCCACAGCCTGGCCATTCCGGCCGATGAATCTCAGGAGGTGACCTGGCAAACAAGCGTGCTCCTGACCGACCTGGCCACCGTCACCTTCAGCGCCCAGGCGGCCGATGGCCTCTCGGACGCCGTCGAGCTGCAGCTGCCGGTATACGCCTATGGCACGCCGGAGGTTGTGGGCAACGCCGGTGAGGTGACCGACTCCGTTAGGGAGATTGTCCGGCTACCGAGCTACGTCGATCCCGACCGGGGTGAGCTGACGCTGGAGCTTTCACCTACGCTGGCTGCCAGCATGCGCTACAGTAGCAGCTACGTTGAGGAGTACTCTTATGAGTGCACAGAGCAGACAATCAGCCGGTTCCTGCCCCGGCTAGTCCTCTATCGGGCGATCAACGAGCTGGGGCTGGAAGACATCTTTGGCCTCGAGGAAGAGTTGCCTGGGCTGGTCACCCGCTCGATCCAGCGCATCTACCGCGGCCAGAACAGCGACGGCGGCTGGGGATGGTGGTTCGGCGACACCAGCAGCCCGCAGATCACCGCCTATGTCCTGTTCGGCCTGGCCGAGGCGCAGAAGGCAGGATTCGCCGTGGACGAATGGGTTGTCGAGCGGACGGCGCGCTTCCTTGACCAGTATCTGAATGAGCCGACCGATGTCCTCGACCCTCAGAACCCGGACACCAGGGCCTTCGTCCTCTTCGCTCTATCGGAGGCCGGTGAGGGTGACCTGGGGTTGACCAACTCCCTTGCCGAGAGGCCCGAAACGCTCAGCAACTATGGCAAGGCGTTCGCGGCTATGGCCCTCCTGAACCTCACCGACGACTCATCGAACTTCAGGATCCAGGCGCTCATCTCCGACCTGACCAACGCGGCCATCGTCAGCAACACGGGCACCCACTGGCAGGAGGAAGAGGAAGACTACCGTACGATGAATACGACCAACCGCTCCACGGCCATCGTCCTCGATGCCCTGGTGCGGGTCAGGCCTGACCATCCATTGGTGGAAAGCACCGTCCGCTGGCTGATGGTGGCCCGCCGCGATGGGCATTGGGGAACGACCCAGGAGACGGCCATGAGCCTGCTCGCCCTGACGGACTACCTGGAAGCCAGCGGCGAGCTGAAGGCCGACTACTCCTATCAGGTACGGGTCAACGGGGATGTCCTCTCCGAGAAGGAGATAGAGGAGTCCAACCTCGGCGAATCGGAGAAGCTGGTGGTCTCCGTGAGCGACCTTCTGATCGGTGAGGACAACGAGGTAGACATGGTTCGCGCGCCCGCCGACAGCGACGGTCGTCTCTACTACACCATGCACCTGCGCTACTTCCCGCCTGCCGAGGAGGTGGAGGCCGCCAACTATGGTGTTGGCGTATCGCGGGAGTACCTGCCGGCGGAGGAGGGCGAGGACAAGATCGACGGCGCGGCCCTGGGCGACGTGGTCAAGGTGCGGCTCACAATCGTGGCGCCCACCGATCTCCACTACGTGGTCGTGGAGGACTACCTGCCCGCGGGCCTGGAGCCGATCGATACCAGCTTGAAGACGAGCAGCTCCCAGATCCGCGAGATGATGCTGGAGGAGCAACGCAAGTCGGCGGACGAGCAGCGAGGCTATGGCTACGGTTGGTGGCCGTACTACCGTTCATTCTTCAACCACGTGGACATGCGGGACAATCGGGTGGTCCTGTTCGCCACCTATCTGCCCGGCGGCGTGCACGAGTATGTGTACTTCCTGCAGGCGACCACCGCCGGCCAGTATCTGGTCATGCCCGCCCAGGCCTACGAGATGTACTTCCCGGAGGTCTGGGGCCGGACGGACGGAGCGCTGTTCAGCGTGACGGCAGAATCGGCGGAGGATTCCGGCAGCTAGCTTGCTGGCTATCGGGGGAACGGCCCCGACAGGCTTGACAAGGAGTTGCGTTAGGCGTACCTTGTTAAGTCGTCTGAGTCGCGTACGATTCAGAAAGGAGGGGCCATGTTCGGCAGCAAGATGTCGCGTCTGTTGTTCATCTTGTTAGCCATCGTTGCCCTCGCGGGGCTGGCCTTTGTCGCCTGCGGGGATGATGAGGAGGAGGGGGAGGAGATCGGGACCGTGGACGTCCTGGGCATCTGGGGCGATGAAGAGCTCGTCTCCTTCGAGACGATGGTCGCGCCCTGGGAGGAGGACACCGGCGGCGGTATGGAGTTCACCGGCACTCGGGACATTACAACCGTCATTACCACCCGAGTTGAGGGCGGCGACCCACCGGACGTCGCCATCCCGGCGGAGGTAGGACGCTTTCAGCAGTTCGCCACAGAGGGTAAGCTTACGCCACTCTCCGCCTGCGAGGGGCTGGAGGATGCGGTACGAGCCAACTACCCTCAGGGCTTCATCGACCTGGGCACCGTTGACGGCACTCTCTACGGCTTCTTCATGAAGGCCGACACCAAGGGGACGATCTGGTACAATCCCAAGTTCTTTGACGAAAACGGCTACGAGCCGCTGACGGCCGACAGCACCTGGGATGACCTCATCGCTCTTTCCGATCAGATCCTGGCCGACGGCACTCCGCCCTGGTCGATAGGCGTCGAGAGCGGTGAGGCCAGCGGCTGGCCCGGCACCGACTGGATCCAGCAGATCCTTCTGAACGAGGCCGGCGGCACGGTCTACGACGGCGTCATCGACGGCTCCGTCCCCTTCACGGACGCGCAGGTCAAGGATGCCTGGGAGAAGTTCGGTGAGGTCGCTCTCACTGAGGGCTACACGGTGCAGGGCGGCGCCGTGGGGATCAATGCCGCCAACTTCGTAGACTCCAGCTACCCGCCCTTCGAGAGCCCGCCCACGGCGGCCATGGTCTACCTGGGCGGCTTCGCCTCCGGCTTCATCACCGATCAGTTCCCGGACGCCGTCGCCGGCGAGGACTTCGACTTCTTCCCCTTCCCCGGCGGTGCGGTCACCGGCGGCGCTAACATCGTCTACGCCTTCAATGACGATGCGACGACCTGCTCCTTCCTTAACTACCTGGTCAGCGCCGAGGCCCAGGAGATCTGGGTGAATATCGGCGGCTTCACCTCCGTGAATAGCCAGGTGAGCCTGGACTCCTATCCTGACGCTGTGGCTCGTGCCCAGGCGGAGCAGCTCGCCGGTGCTGAGGTCTTCCGCTTCGACCTGGACGACGCCATCGGCGGGGCGCTCCAGCTGGCGGAATTCGACGGCGTCACCCAGTACCTGGCGAACCCGGATGACCTGGACAACATCCTGGCGGGCATCGAGGCCTCCAGAGAGTAGGGCTTATCTTTCTCAGTAAGATGGCGGGGCGGCCCCCGTGCGGCGGGGGCTCGCCTCGCCCTACACGAAGAGCCCGATAGATGCTCGGACGGCGGTGGTGGACTCCTTGGCTTTGGCTGGCGCCGGCGCTGGCCTTGCTGGGGGTATTTCTCGTCTATCCCGTCGTTGATACCCTCCGGCGGAGCTTCCTGGACGAGCGGTCCAAGAACTTCGTGGGGCTGGACAATTACCGCTTCATCATCGATAACCCCCAGCCTCTGGTGAGCGACACCCACTCAGCTCTCCTGAACAACGTCATGTGGCTCACCCTGTTCACCGCCATCACTGTCTCCCTGGGTCTCATCATCGCTGTCCTCGCCGGCCGCGTGCGCTACGAGGCGGTGGCCAAATCGGCCATCTTCATCCCCATGGCCATCTCCTTCGTTGCCGCCTCCGTCATCTGGCGCTTCATGTACGAGTTCAACAGCGATATCGGCACCGCCAACGCCGCGGTCACCTCTCTCGGCGGCGACGCCACCGCCTGGCTTCAGAATACGAATGCGCCCCAGACCTGGCTCACCGACGCGGGGCCGGATACGTTGCCGCGGCCGATTCAGATCAACAACCTTGCCCTCGTCATGGTGGGCGTCTGGATGTGGACCGGTTTCGCCATGATCGTCCTCTCCGCCGGGCTCAAGGGGATCTCCACGGAGGTCCTGGAAGCGGCCCGCGTGGACGGCGCCAACGAGTGGCAGATCTTCTGGCGGGTCATCATCCCCATCATGTCCCCCACTATCGTCGTGGTCGCCACCACCCTGGTTATTCAGGGCCTCAAGAAGTTCGACCTGGTCTGGGTGATGACAGGGGGCCGGTTCAAGACGGACGTGGTAGCCACCCTGTTCTACAAGGAGGCATTCCGCATCGGCGACTTCGGGGTGGGCGCCGCCCTGGCGGTTGTCCTGCTTCTGTGGGTGCTCCCTATCATGGTCATCAGCATCCGGCGCTTCCAGTTCCAGGAGGAGACCCGCTAATGGCGAGGCGAAACCCGTCCATGTCGGGCGGTTCGGCGGAGGCGCCGGTGGCTCTTGCCCTGGGAGCCGCGAGGCGGACGGTGGCGCGCTTCCCGCTGCACGTGGCGATCATCGGGCTGATGGTGCTGTGGAGCGTCCCCACCATCGCCCTCCTGGTGAGTTCCTTCCGGGAGCCTACGGCCATCGCCTCCTCCGGTTGGTGGAATGCTATCAAAGAACCCTTCGACTTGACTGTGGGCAACTACCAGAGTGTGCTGGAAAAGCAGGGAATGGCCCGCGCGTTCGTCAACAGCATCATCATCACAGTGCCGAGCACCGTGTTGGTGATCCTGGTGGCTGCCCTGGCGGCGTACGCCTTCGCCTGGATGAAGTTCCCGGCGCGGAACCTGCTGTTCCTGTTGATGGTCGCTCTCCTGGTGGTGCCGGTGCAGATGACCCTCATCCCCGTGCTACGGCTCTACACGGATGTAACGGTTGACGCCGAGCTGCCGCTCCTGGGCGGGCGGATATTCGGCACCAGCAGCTACGTGGGCATTTGGGTGGCCCACACCGCCTATGGCCTCCCCTTTGCCATCTATCTCCTGCGCAACTTCTTCGGGTCGCTGCCGCGGGACCTCTTCGAATCGGCCTACCTGGACGGTGCGTCGGACGTGGGGGTCTTCTTCCGCATTGTGCTCCCCTTATCTATGCCTGCCATCTCCGCCCTGGCCATCTTCCAGTTCCTCTGGGTCTGGAACGACCTCTTGGTGGCCCTGATCCTCCTGGGTGATCCTACGCTGGCACCGATGACCCTGAAGATCACCAGTCTCGTCAGCTCCTTCGGGACCAACTACCAGGTGCTCACGGCGGCCGCCTTCATCTCGATGGCGCTGCCTCTGTTCATCTTCTTCGCCCTTCAGCGCTACTTCGTCCAGGGGATTCTGGCCGGCGCCGTAAAGGGATAGAATAGCAGTAGGGAGACAGCGAGCGCTACGAAGATAGCGGCTGTGCAGAGCGAGGACGAGATGGCACGCGTTAACTTCGACCACGTCACCAAGCGGTTCGACAATGTGGTAGCTGTCAATGACTTCAGCCTGGAGATACCGGACAGAGAGTTCCTGGCCCTGGTGGGCCCCTCCGGCTGCGGCAAGTCCACAACCCTTCGTCTGCTGGCCGGCCTGGAGGAGATCAGCGAGGGCGACATCTACATCGGCGATCGGCTGGTCAACAATGTCGCCGCCAAGGACAGGGACATCGCCATGGTCTTCCAGTCCTACGCTCTTTACCCCCACATGTCCGTCTATGACAACATGGCCTTCGGTCTATCGTTGCGGAAGCTCCCCAAGGAAGATATCGGCCATCGAGTGCATGAGGCCGCCCAGATCCTGGGCATCGAGGACCTGCTCAAGCGCAAGCCGAGACAGCTATCGGGCGGCCAGCGCCAGCGGGTGGCCCTGGGCCGGGCGATCGTCCGCGACCCGGCCGCCTTCCTCCTGGACGAGCCCCTTTCCAACCTGGACGCCAAGCTGCGGGTGCAGACTCGGGCTGAGCTGAGCAAGCTCCACCAGCGACTGGGTGCCACCTTCATCTACGTTACCCACGACCAGGTGGAAGCTATGACCATGGCCACCCGAATCGCCGTGATGAACGAAGGGTTGCTCCAGCAGGTGGGGGCGCCTCAGGAGCTGTACGACTGGCCGGACAACGTCTTCGTCGCCGGCTTCATCGGCAGCCCGTCTATGAACTTCTTCGAGGCCAAAGTGGCAGGCTCCCAGGAGGGGATGCACCTGGACACCGGCATCTTTCGGGTGCCAGTTCCGGCCTCTCGGGTGAACGATCTCCTATCCTACCTGGGGAAGGAGATCATCTTCGGCATCCGGCCGGAGAACATCTGCGACCCGGAGTGCCAGCCGGCCAGCGCCGACGCGGCGCCGGTGACAGCCCAGGTGGACGTCACGGAGCTCATGGGGAGCGAGGTCTTCCTCCATCTGGTGGCGGGCGGCAAGTTGTTCATGGCCCGGGTCGATCCGCGAACGAGGGCGCGGCCCGGCCAGGAGATACGAGTCGAATTCGACATGGGCCACATGCACGCCTTCGACCCGCAGACGGAGGAGGCCATCCGCTCCAAAGAGAAGGGGCAGCCGTCGCGAGGGCAGGCGGGTTGAGGGACTCGCAGGGCTTGACAAATTTTCCCAGCGGGTGTATCCTAACGACCCGTCGGAAATAGAACAATATCCGATAGGGCTGAATCCCCTTAGGGGGAACGGGGGAACCAACTATCGGGGGTGAATCTCGCCGTAGGCGAGTAGGGTAGTAGCTCTTTCAACCCGAACCCGTCAGCTAACCCCGTAGGCCACTGAAAGAGGCATAGGCTGAGACTGAACAGGCCCGAGGCTATGCCTCGGGCCTAGTTTTGTGCCTTTCGAGGCACTGACAAGAGCGGCACGTACGGCCGGTTCTGTCAGTGCGTGTAGCAGAGGCCGTCAAGAAGGGCAGCATGGCAAAGGAGGCAGGCGATATGGCGGCTAGAGTGCGGGTGGAGACCCGTCGCCTTACCGATTCTGCGGCGTTTCAGGGAGAGTTGGAGGAGACGGTTATCCTGAGAGATGGCGAGCTTGTTGCCGCCCTCTGTGAGGGCGATCCCCTGCGATACGTATTGGATCTGCCAGTCGAAGAGTTGTCGTCGATGAAGGAGAACCTGGCCCCCGTGCTAGGTAAGAAGCCGAGGGTCAGGGAGGTCCTGGAAGCCCTCATCGAATACAAGGAGGGGCAAAGGCAGGGGCGAGGACACCAAATAGCAGGTGGAGAAAGCATCCTAAGGTAGGGCTCCAACGCGCTGCGCGACGCACCCGGACGTAGAGACCGAGCTCGCCTGCGGTCGTTGCGGTAAGCCTATTTGTCCTCGCTGCCTGGTTCAGACGCCGGTGGGAGCGCGCTGCCGGGAGTGCGTCCGGGTAATACGTTTTCCGACCTATGACGTCCCGCCCCTCTATTTGCTGCGAGGCGCCGGTGCTGCTCTGGCCGCAGGAGGGGCACTCGGCGTCGCCTGGTTTCTCCTATTGCCATATGGGCTGGGGATACTGGGGCTTGTCGGTATTCTGTTGGCTTTCGGCATCGGCTACGGCGTCGGGGAGGCCGTAAGCTGGGCTACGAACCGCAAGCGTGGCTTAGCTCTTCAGGCCATCGCTGCCGGCGGCGTGATAACGAGCTACATCGTGCGAAACGTTCTGGAAGGGGTCGCTGTAATACCTGAAGACGACCTCTGGGGCTACGTCCTGACGGCCGTGGCTGTGGTCATGGCTATGCAGCGGCTGCGATGAGGGCGTTGTGGCAAGGCGTTAGCGTACGGTTAGCGCGCCCTCAACCACGCTGTCGGCGGTGGCATCAAGAGAACGCTCAGAGGCCTATCCTCTCATCCGGCGCTGCGGCTTTGGGCCATTCGCAGGAAGTTCTCATAGAGGCGGAGGCCAGCCTCGGCGCTCTTCTCCGGGTGAAACTGGGTGGCCACGATATTGTCCTTGGCCACAACGGCGGGGAAGGTGACGCCGTAGTCGGTATCGCCCACTACAACCGAAGAGTCCTCAGGGTAGGCATAGTAGCTGTGGACGAAGTAGAAGAAGGCGTCGTCGCCGATGCCGTCGAAGATGGGGTGGGGGCAGCGCTGGCACACACGATTCCAGCCCATGTGGGGCACCTTCAGGCCCTCCGGTAGCCGCTTTACCCGTCCGGGCAGAATGTCCAGGCAGTGGTGCTCCCCGCCCTCCTCGCTCACCGAGAACAGAACCTGAAGCCCCATGCAGATGCCCAGGAAGGGCCGGCCGCTGGCGATGTACTCACCGATGGGCTCTACCAGACGGCGCTGGGCCAGGTTGCTCATGGTGTCCGCCGCCGCTCCTACCCCGGGCAGGACCAGGGCGTCGGCGCTGTGTACTGCCCTCGGCTCGGAGGTCACCAGGGGGTCGAGGCCCAGCCGTCTCAGCGCTATGGCTACGCTGCGCAGATTGCCAGCCCCATAGTCGACGACGATCAGCTTCACATCCGTCCTCTCTTGAGAGTGTACTGTATCGGCTCCCCGACGAGCCAACCGAGCACCACCGCTCGCTCTGCCGCCTGCGGGCCGCTGCTGTGCCAAAGGCGCTTCGTGGCGCCGTCGCCGAGGAGCGTGCGTCCTAGACATCGAAGTAAAGGTAGAACTCCCACGGGTGGGGGCGCAGCCGCACGGGGTCCAGCTCGTGCTGTCGCTTGTACTCCAGCCAGACCTCCAGGACATCGCTGGTGAACACACCATCCTTCAGAAGGAACTCGTGGTCCTCCTCCAGGGCGCACAGGGCTTCTTCCAGCGAGCCGGGCGTGGTAGTGATGGCTGCCTCCTCTTCGGGGGTGAGCTCGTAGCTACTCTTGTCCAGGGGTGGGCCGGGGTCGATCTGGTTCTCGATGCCGTCCAGGCCGGCCATGAGCATGGCAGGGAAGGCCAGATAGGGGTTGCAGGAGGCGTCGGGCGGACGATACTCGAGGCGCTTGGTCTGGGGGTTGGGTGTGTACACCGGTATGCGCACGCAGGCGCTGCGGTTGCGGGCGGAGTAGACCAGGTTCACCGGTGCCTCGTAGCCTGGAACCAGACGCTTGTAGGAGTTAGTGGTAGGAGCGCACAAGGCCATAAGAGCGGCCGAGTGCTTGAGGAGGCCGCCGATGAAGTAGCGGGCCGTCTCGCTGATGAGGGCGTAGCCCTCGGGGTCGTAAAAGACATTGGTGCTGTTCTTCCACAGGCTGATGTGGGTGTGCATGCCGGAGCCGTTGTCGCCGAAGAGGGGCTTGGGCATGAAGGTGGCAACTTTGCCGTGTTTGCGGGCGATGTTCTTGACGATGTACTTGTACCACATGACTTTGTCGGCCATGCTGCTCAGGCTGTCGAACTTCATGTCGATCTCGCCCTGGCCGGCGGTGGCCACCTCGTGGTGGTGCACCTCGATGGGGATGCCCACGTTGATCATCGTCAGGATCATCTCGCTGCGCAGGTCCTGCATCGAGTCGTGGGGAGGCACGGGGAAGTAGCCCTCCTTGAAGCGGGGCTTGTAGCCCAGGTTGGGCTTCTCGTCGCGGCCGCTGTTCCACCCTCCCTCGACGGAGTCGACGTAGTAGAAGCCGTACTGTTCGGCCTGGTCGAAGCGGACGTCATCGAAGACGAAGAACTCCAGCTCCGGTCCCCAGAAGCTGGTTTCGGCGATGCCGGTGGAGCGAAGGTACTGCTCTGCCTTCTTAGCGATGTAGCGGGGGTCGCGACTGTAGGGCTGCTTGGTGAGTGGCTCGTAGATGTCGCAGATGACGCTGAGGGTGGGCACCTGGCAGGCGGGGTCCAGGCGAGCGGTGGACGGGTCGGGCAGGAGGATCATGTCGCTCTCCTGGATCTTCTGGAAGCCGCGGATGCTGGAGCCGTCGAAGCCTACGCCTTCCTCCCAGATGCTCTTGGTCAGGTCGTCCATCTCCGTTAGCTCGGTGACGGGCATGGAGAAGTGCTGCCATAGGCCGGGCAGGTCGTTGAACTTGAGGTCGATGATCTGGACGTGCTTGGCCTTGATCAGCTCGAAGACTTGCTGTGCTTCTTGTGGTGTCACTGTGGTTGCCTCCTTCTCACTAGGTGGGGGGCTTGTCTCATACCGCCACGTCGCGGCTTGTCTCATACCGCCACGTCGCCCCGCTCGCCGGTGCGCACACGGATGGCATCGGCGACCGGTATCACGAAGATCTTGCCGTCGCCGAGGCTGCCGGTGCGGGCCGCCTCGGCAATGATATGCAGTACTGTCTCCGTGTCAGCGTCCCGCACCACCACTTCCATCTTCACCTTGGGGAGCATATCGACGGTGTGAACGTCGCCGCCGCGGCCAGCGTGGACAATGCCCTTCTGCGCTCCCCGTCCTATGACGTGCACTATGTTCAACCCCACAAAGCCTACCTCGGCCAGTGCCTCCCTTACGGCAACCAGTTTCTCGGGCCGGATGATCGCTTCCACTTTCTGCATCTTGGGCTCCTTTAAGCGCTCTCTGGGTTGGGCGCGACTTGGCGCAATGAGGGCGAGCCTTTCCTGTCTTCCCACCCTGTCTTGAGCGGGGCCAAGTCCGAGATGGCCTCCAGGGAAGGGGTAACAGGAGCTGCCACTGTGCTCAGCACTCCGAGAGGGGCGATGTAGGCCCGCTCGCCGTGCTGGGAGACGTCCAGGCCCGCCAACTCATCCTCTTCCGACACCCGCAGGCCCATTACCAGGTCGAGAACCTTGAGGATGATGACTGTGGCAACGAAGGAGTAGCCCCAGGTGGCGCCGATGCCAGCCAGTTGCTTGCCCAACTGGCCGAATTCGCCGTCGATGGCGCCGCCCACGCCGCCCACGGCAGCGGTGGCGAAGATGCCGGTGGCCAGAGCGCCCCACGTACCGCCGACGCCGTGAACGCCCCATACGTCCAGGGCGTCGTCCAGGGCCAGCATGGCCCGCAGGCGGATGGCCAGGAAGCAGAGGAAACCAGCCCCGATGCCGATGAAGACGGCGGGCATGGCGTCCACAAAGCCCGAAGCGGGGGTGATGGCCACCAGACCGGCCACTGCGCCAGCAGCGGTGCCTACCACGCTGGGCTTCTTTGTGAACAACCAGCTCATCAGCACCCAGGTAAGGGCTCCGGCGGCAGCAGCGGTGTTGGTCACTATGAAGGCGTTGGCCGCTGCGCCGCCCGCTGTCACCGCACTGCCCGCGTTGAAGCCGAACCAGCCGAACCAGAGCAGGGCCGCGCCTAGGACGACGTAGGTGATATCGTGGGGCTCCATTGGCTCCTTGCCGAAGCCGATGCGCTTGCCGAAAAGGAGGGCCGCTGCCAAAGCAGCCGCACCGGAGTTGATGTGAACGACGGTGCCACCGGCATAGTCGAGGGCTCCCAGTTCCTTCAGCCAGCCGCCCGTCCCCCAGACCCAGTGGGCCACGGGGGCGTACACCAAGGTAGCCCACAAGGCGGTGAACACCAGGAACGTGCTGAACTTCGCCCTCTCGGCGAACGCGCCGGTGATGAGGGCCGGCGTGATGATGGCGAACATGAGCTGGAAGACCATGAAGGCCTGATGAGGAATGGTGGGCGCGTAGTCAGCGTTGGGCTCCTGCCCCACGTGGGCGAGGCCGACCCAATCGAGGCCGCCGATAAAGTGACCCTTGTCGGGGCCAAAGGCCAGGCTGTAGCCCCAGAGCACCCAGAGAACGCTGATGAGGGCGACGGTGATGAAACTGTGCATGATAGTGCTCAGGACGTTCTTGTGGCGTACCAGGCCGCCGTAGAAGAAGCCGAGGCCCGGCGTCATGATCATGACCAGGACGGCTGAAAACAGCACCCATGCCGTATCGCCCGTGTCCACCGTGGGCATCCTCAAACCTCCAGACTGTTGCCTCTTGAGAAGAGATGGTTGCCTTTAACATCTCTCACTATGGGCAGTCGTTGTTACCGGTTGATTACCTGGAAGTTAAACCCCTGTTAAGCCGCGGGTTCGATCGGCGATCTCTGCGGGTCACCGGTTCGGGCGAAAGCGATAGCCTACGTTGCGGACGGTCTCGATGAAGGAGTGGCGAGCGTCCTCGATCTTGCTGCGCAGGCGGCGGATGTGGACGTCGACCGTGCGTGTGCCGCCGTAGAAGTCGTAGCCCCAGACCCTGTTCAGAAGGGCCTCGCGAGTGAACGCCGTGTCGCGATTGGAGACGAAGAAGCGCAGAAGCTCGTACTCCTTGTAGGCCAGGGTCACCGGCCGACCTGCCAGGAACACTTCACGGCTGGCCAGGTTCATCACCAGGTCGCCGCAGCAAAGCCTGTTGTTGCCGTCCAGGTGAGGGTGGCGCCGCTGTAGTAGCTGACGGATGCGAGCAGCCAGCTCGGCGGCCCTGGCGGGGAGAACCAGAAAGTCGTCGATGCCCTGGGGCGGTTCGTAGGTGGGGAGCTGCGCCTTCCCGATGAGGGCTATTGTGGGCGTGGCTGCAGTCTCGCGGGCATCCTGCGGTAGGGTAGGCAGGCAGGCCGCTCCGTTGGCGGAGGTCGCCTCCACCACCACTGCGTCCGGCCGAGGCTCATCCCCTAGGGCCGTGGCCGCCTCCTCCGGCGGGCAGACGGCGGTCCAGTAGCCCTCTTCCCCCAGCTCTTGGGCCAGGCGCTGCAGCTTCTCCTGGTCTTGCCCCACAAACGTCACTCGCCACATAGGATCACTCTGCCATTAGTGCGTGTACAGCCTTCCGTAGGGCCGCAGATGAAGGGGAACCAGCTTGACGAATCGGGCGGCCAGGATCTCCTCGGCGTCCAGGCCGAAATGGTCCGCGAACTGGCCCACTAGATCCCTCAGAATAGCCCGATCCTTTCGGTTCAGTCGGCTGATGCCTACTTCCTTGCCCAATTGGTGCTCGTTGATGGCGCCTCGCAGGTAGATGACTCCCCCGTGCATGCCCGTGCCGACGAAGCTGGCCTTGTGGCAGTTGCCCCCGTTCAGGGTCAGGCCAAGGACGACCATGATGCCGCCGGCCATGTACTCGCCGAGGAAGTCCTGGGCTGTGCCGCCGATAACCAACGCCGCTCCCCTGCCCTGATACGCCTTCATGTGGATGCCCGCTCGGTAGCCGACGTCTTCTCGAATGAAGATACTGCCCCCGCGGGCGGACAGGCCGGCGATGTCTCCCGCGTGTCCGTGGACTATGATCTCGCCCTCATTCATGGTGTTGCCGCAGCCGTCCTGGGCGTTGCCGTGGACGATGATCCTCGACCCGTCGAGGAAGGCGCCCAGGTCGTTGCCCGGCGTGCCGTGGATGTGTATTTCCGCTCCTCCTCGCAGGTTGGTGGCGATGTATCTCTGCCCATGTACGCCATGCAGGTCGAGCCGTCGGGCGCCCTTTGCCACCGCTTGCCGGATCAGGCCGTTCAGCTCGCGGTAATGGAAGCCGTTGGCATCGATGCGCACGGCGGAACCTCGCTGGCTCGACGTGTACGCTGTCATCGCCCTATCTTCCCGCTAACCTCACGCCCAGGACGTCAAGCTCGCCATCCGAGAGGCCGACGCCTCGCAGGTGGAGGCGATTGCCTCGCAGGCTCTCCAGGGCGTTGATGCCCATGCCGCCCAGCATCTCCTTGATCTCCAGGCTCCAGCCGCGCAGGAGGTTGACGAGACGGCGGGCGCCTATCTCCGGGTTCACTCTCCTGCTCAACGTGGGGTCGGTGGTGCAGATCCCCCAGGCGCACTTGCCGGTGTGGCACTGCTGGCAGACGGTGCAGCCCAGGGCTATCAGGGCGGCGGTGCCGATGTACACGGCGTCTGCCCCCAGGGCGATCGCCTTCAGCACGTCGGCGCTGTTCCTGAAGCCGCCGGCGGCGATGATCGA
>LJUA01000035.1 GCA_001303545.1 Dehalococcoidia bacterium SM23_28_2 | reverse complement strand
TACTACGAGGCAACCGACGACATCCAGGCCGCCATAGCCCGGGAAAAGCAGATCAAAGCGTGGCGGAGGTCGAAGAGAATCGCTCTGATTGAGTCGATGAACCCTGAGTGGCGAGACCTGAGCGAGGGGTGGTTCAGTTCCCCGCCACCAGATTCCTCGCTCCGCTCGGAATGACAGGGATTGGAGTGCAGATGAGGAGCAAGCGGATGAGCAACGGCGGCCCCACCATGCGCGGCCGGGCGAGGCTGACGGGGGCGTAGGCGTGCGACCGCCGACGATGGGCCTTCCCCCGGTCACATACCTCGCCATATACAGGGCGAACTTGCCTGCGCCCGAGTCGGAGCTGTGCGTCGCGAGCACGTCGGATTTTGAGATCAAGCTGTTGCCGGGTCCCATACGGTTCTCTTTTACCGTCCCAGTGCTGCACTACCGTCCGTCTGCGGCGGGGATGACCGCGGCGCAGCAGCATCGTGAGTTGCCCCGCAACTCGTACGTGTTGATACAAATCAGCCTGAGCGCCATGGACCCCGCATCGGCGCCGACAGCACGAAGCGTGGCTGCCTTGAGGGTGGCCGAGGCGACCTGTATTTTTGACCTACGCTGCCCCGGACTCATCTCCGAGAAGTTGCACGAAGGCACGGTCGACAAACCGGGGCAATACGTGTTCATGCCGGAGGGCCCTCTGCGGGTGACCGCGCGGCCTGCCGAAGATCCTGAAGACGTCGCGGACAGAATAGCGAGTGATCTGGCTTCTCTTCAGGAGCTGTCCGCGCAGGACCGCGATCGATTTCGACTGGCCGCGCGTTGGTTCAGGCGAGGCCAAGAGGCCATCAATCCCGTCGACAGGTTTCTGTTCTTCTGGATGGTGTTGGAGATATGTCCAGCTATGGGCAAGGGCAAGGTGTCGAACACGACGAGCAGGTTTCTCAGCGAGCGGCTGTACAGGCACCTGAGCCGCGAAGAGATCAAGGAGAGGACCAAACTTGGGCGTATTGAGAACCTGCGTGGTCACATCCTCCACAAGGGGAAGGCGTTTGTGGATCCTGGGGAGGAAGAGGAGTTCTTGGAGTGCCTTGACCGGTTAGAAAGAACAGCCGCCACGTGCCTGCGAATACTGGCTGGGATGGCACCTGGCGACGACCTCGACAAGTACGTGAAGGAGGACTGAGGTGCGCGAATGATCCCCCTCGCTAGTCTCCGCAGCTCCGTCGAAGACGCCCTGGCCTACCTGCGCGCCGCCGAGGACGTGGAGGAGGCGGAGGTGTTCGCCGCCAGCAACGGCCAACTCCTCACCCGCCTCAACTACACCTCTCACATCCCCTGCAACGGCGTCGAGGAGCCCAAGTCCAGCGAGTCCTACGGCATCGGCGTGCAGGCCGTGTTCCGCACCGCGGAGGGGCGCAAGATAGGCTTCGGCAGCGAGAGCAGCGACCTCTCCATCGAGGGGGTGAAGGAGGCCCTGGCCAAGGCCCGCAAGGGGGCCGTGCTCGACCCCGAGTTCGTGTCGCTGCCGCGCCCCGGCGGCGAGAAGCGGGCCCTCCGCCGCTACCACGACTCCCAGCTCATGCGCCTGGCCGACGCCGACCTGGTGGGCTGCGGCTGGCAGGTGGTCGGCGGCGCCCTGCGCACGTTCCAGGCGTCGGAGGCGCTCATCGACCTGGCCGGCGGCGACCTGCGCGCCCTGGGGCTCATCGTCGGCGGCGACGTGACCATCCTCCAGGAGCGCATCGCCGTCGCCTCCTACGCCATGCCCGAGGTGCAGACCGACGAATCGAGCGCCATCCTCGCCTTTGTGACCTCGATGGTCGAGCGGGAGGGCTCCAAGGGCAGCGGCTGGTCGGCGGCCACCCGCCTGGCGGCCTTCGGCGATGAGGCCGGCCGAGAGGCGGCTGGCAACGCCGTTCGGGCCATCGGCGGCGTGCGGGTCAGGGACGGCGAGTATCGGGTGATCTTCGGCCCCCAGGCGGTGATGGACCTGATGGTGAACCTGGTGATGCCCAGCGTTGGCCTGGGCACGTTCTATGCCGCCGCCAGTCCCTTCATGGGCAAGCTGGGCAAGCAGATCGCCTCTCCCAAGCTGAGCATCTACGACGACGGCGCCGCGCCGGGCCTGGCGGGGAGCAAGGGCATCACCTGCGAGGGGCTGCCCACCGGCCGCACCGAGCTCATCCGCGATGGCGTGCTCACCGGCCTGCTGACCAACTACTACGAGGGCCAGCGCATCCTCAGCGACGCCAAGGCCCGCGAGAAGCTGGGGGTGGACCCCGGCGAGTACCGGGCGGCGATGGCGCCTCGCAACGGCTTTCGTTTCGCTCGCGGCGGCGGGCGCAACTTCGACGCTCAGCCGGGCATCTTCGCCACCAACGTCATCATCGAAGGGGACGACCGCAGCCGCGAGGAGCTGCTGCGGCAGGTTGGCGACGGCCTGTACCTGGGCCGCATCTGGTACACCTACCCGGTGAATGGCCTGCGGGCGGGCGACTTCACCTGCACGGTGGTGGGCGATTCCTACGTCATCCGCGACGGCCGTCTGGCTGAGCCGATCAAGGCCAATGCCATCCGCCTCAACGATAGCATCCACAGTGTCCTGCAGGGGATCATCGGCGTGGGGGTCGAGCGGCGGCCGACCCTGGCCTGGGCGGCGGACGAGATCGTCTACGCGCCGGAGATGGCGGTGGAGAAGGTGGCGGTGCAGGAGATCGCCGGCTTTATGGAACAGGTCTAGCGGGCTAGGTTTCTCCCGCCTGTTTCCTGCGGATGTACTCGTCGATGGCTGCGGCTGCCCGCTTGGCATCGGCCACGGCGTCCACCACGTAGTCCGGGCCGCGCACAGCGTCGCCGCCGGAGAACAGCCCCGGCCGGCTGGTGGCGCCCGTCTCAGGGTCGATGATCAGCGTTCCGTTCCTGTTGGCCTCCAGGCCGGCAGTCGTCTCCAGGATCAGGCGGTCAACGCGGTAGCCAAGGGCGAGGATAACCGTGTCCACCGGGATCTCGAACTCCGAACCCTCGATAGGCACCGGCCGGGGACGGCCGCTGGAATCGGGTTCGCCCAGTTGCATACGCTGGCAACGCGCCACCCGCACGCGATTGCGCTCACCGCCCAGGAACTCGATGGGCGCCGCCAGGTACATGAATTCCGAGCCTTCCTCTATGGAGTTCTCTCTCTCCTTGGCGTTGCCGGGCATTTCCGCCTCGGTGCGGCGGTAGACGCAGGTCACTTCTTGGGAGCCCAGCCGCAAGGCCGCACGCAGGCAGTCCATGGCGGTGTTGCCGCCGCCGATGACGATGACCTTGTCGCCGGGATCGATGGGTTGTCGCCACTCGGGAGGTAGATGCTCGGTCGGCACGCCAGCCCGCACCAGGAAGTCGGTGGCTGTGATAATGCCGTCGAGGTCCTCCCCCGGGACACCCATCTTCACAGGTTGACTGGCGCCGTAGCCCAGGAACACCGCGTCGAAGTCGGTCTCGAGCAGCTTGTCCACGCTGATGTCCTTGCCGACAACGGTATTGGTGACGAAGGTCACCCCCAGCTTCTCCAGCATCTGGACCTTGTCGTCGACCACGCTCTTCTTGATTATGAAGCTGGGGATGCCGTAGCGAAGGAGACCACCGGCCAGAGGCCAGGCTTCGTAGACCACCGCGGTGTGGCCCCTCTTGGTGACCTCCTCGGCGACCACCATGCCGGCCGGGCCTGAGCCCACCACGGCCACCTTCCTGCCGGTGGGCGGGGCCACCTTGGGCAGAGGCCAACCCTCGTGCTTTCGCTGATAGTCGGCGAGGAAGTACTCCAGCCGGCCGATGGCGCCGGGCTTCCCCTTCTTTCCTACAACGCAGTGGCCTTCGCACAGCAGCTCGTGGGGACAGAGGCGGCCGCATACCTCGGGCATAGGGCTGGTCTCGCGGAACTTGTTGGCCGCGCCGATGATGTCGCCCTGCTCCAGCAACGCGAACGCTCCCACGATGTCGTTCTGCAGGGGGCAGGCATGCGTGCAGGCGGCAGCAGGGCACTGGAGGCAGCGAGAAGCCTCGCGCTGTGCGGCCTCTATGTCCAGCTCAAGGTAAACTTCGTCCCAGTTCTTGATTCGCTCCTTGGAGTCCTGTTTGGGGGTGACTAGAGGGGGGATCTTCAGTCGTTCTTTGCGGTCAATGGCAGAAACTTGTTTCTTTTCAGTCGAAGGACTCTTGTCACTCACAGCAACTACCCCTCTACTATCTTAAATCTGGGATCGTTTATGGGAAAGGCTGCGGCCCTGATGGGAGCCAACCCGCGGGGCAGTGGCAGCTCTTGCTTAGCCTGAACCGCAGCCCGCAGTGTTCTTAATCACGCTGTCCTGGGCTCTACCAAAGGCCAGGCCGCCACCAAGAACAGCCTACGATAGTCAGAGGGTAGGGGCAAGAGGGGTCTCTCTTCAGTTCTGCGGGGAGGCCTGTTGTCTCTTTCGCCACTGGCTGCGTAGCTCGGAGAAGCCGAAGGAGGCGAGCAGCACTGAGCCGCTGAGGAGAACGATCGTGGCCCCGGAGGCCAGGTCGAATTCGTAGGACAGCCACAGCCCGCCGAAGGAGAAGAGCGCGCCGAAGAGGACGGCAAGGATCATCATGTTCCGTAGGTCATGAGTGAACTGCTTTGCCAGAGCGGCGGGAATGGTGAGAAGGGCTATGACCAGGATGACGCCAACCACCCGTATCAGCACAACCACGGTCAGAGCGATCATGCACAGCAGGAGGAGGTACAATCGCTCGACGGGCACTCCCACCGTTGTGCCGAACTCTTCGTCGAAGGAGAGAGCCAGGAAGTCCTTGTACAGCGCTATGACGATCGTGACTATGATAGCGTCCAGGGCCAGCATCAGGATCAGCCCGGAGCGGGGCACCGTCAGTATGTTACCGAAGAGGTAGCTGAACAGATCCGGGGCATAGCCCGGGGTCAGACCGATGAAGATTATCCCCATCGCCATGCCCATCGCCCATAGTATTCCGATGGCAGTATCCTCGGGCAGCTTCGTTCTTCTGGTGACCAAGCCCATCCCCAGCGCGGAGGCCAGGGTGAAGAACATCGCACCCAGAACGGGGCTTATTCCGGCCAGGTATCCCAGGCCGATGCCGCCGAAGGAGGCGTGGGCAATGCCGCCGCTGATGAAGACGATCCGCTTGACTACTACGTAGACCCCCACAATGCCGCAGGCCACGGAGGCCAGCAGGCCGGCGAACTGGGCGTTCCTCATGAACTCGTACTGTAGCGCTTCCAGCATCCGCTCAGTGCTCCATCAACACCCGGTGAGGAACGGTGCCGTGGGCGATCATCTGCACCGGGCATTTATAGGTGGCTTCCAGCACTTCAACCCCGATCTCCTTCGAACCGTGATAGAACAACTGGCCGTTGAGACAGGCGATCTTGTCTACGTAGATGGAAACGGCGGTGATATCGTGCGAAACTAGCACTATGGCCATTCGCTGTTTCAGTCCTTCCAACAGCTCATAGAACTCGGTCTGCATTGCGGGGTCGACGCTGGCTGTGGGCTCATCGAGGAGCAGGAGCCTGGGCTCGGATACCAGCGCTCGGGCTATGAAAACCCTCTGCTGCTCGCCACCGGAGAGCTTTCCTATCTGCCGGTCCTTGTGATCGAGCATGCCCACCGTTTGCAACGCTCTCTGGGCCCGTTCTCTGTCTTTCTTGCCGTACCACCTGAGGGGGCCGACTCTGCCATAGCGCCCCATCAGCACCACGTTCCAGACGCTTATGGGGAAGTCGGGGTCAAAGAGGTTGACTTGAGGAACATAGCCGATGTTCTTTCGGCTCCTCTCGGGCGTTTTCCCCAGAACCGAGACCATTCCACGGCTGGGCTTGATCAGCCCCAGGATGACCTTGAGGAGGGTGGTCTTACCTCCGCCGTTGGGGCCTATGATGCCAAGGAAGTCATCCCGTTCCACCGACAGGCTGACCCCCTCCAATACGGGTACACCGTCGTAGTGCGCCCATACATCTTCCAGCCTTACGACTTCATCGTGAGCCATGTTCACTCCATCGCCTGAACCAGCTCGCCCAGGACGATGCGCAGGTTCTCGACGTAGTCCCGGGCCAGGGGATCGATAGAGACAACGCTTCCACCTATTTCACCGGCGATGACCTTCGCGCTCTGCGGGTTGAATTGGGGGGAAACGAAGATGACCTTGATGTTATGCTCCTTTGCCTCGTCTATCAAGTGGGCGATACCTGCTGCCGTCGGCTCTTTCCCCTCCTCTTCGATGGGCAGCATGGTCAGATCGTACTCTTCGGCAAAATAGCCGAAGGCGGGGTGATAGACCATGAACCTTCGATTTGTCACCCCCGCCAGGCCATCTTTGATATCCTGGTCGAGCTCTGTTAGCTCCCGGAGATAGGCGTCACGGTTGCTCTCGTAGTAGGCCTTGTTCTCCGGGTCAACCTGCAGCAGCCCGGCGTAGATGTTCTCCACCATGCTCTTCGCGTTCGGCGGAGAGAGCCATATGTGGGGGTCCATCGCGCCCTGGTGGTCGGCCTCCTCCGGCTCGTCTTCGCCTGCCATTGGTATCAGTTGGACACCTTCGGAGCAGTCGACGACCAGCATGTCGTCGTTGGCTGCTTCCAGCCTGTCCATCCAGACCACTTCGAAATCCACGCCTGAGCCCACCTTGGCATACATCTCGGCCTCAGCCAGCGCCTTCATCTGCCCGGGGGTCACCTCATAGGCATGAGGGCTTGCGCCAGATGGCACCATCACGGTGACATCCACATTTTCCCCGCCCACTTTCTCCACAAACTCTGCCTGCGGCGCTATGCTGACGACCACCCCTAGCTTCCCGGCTGAATCCGTTTCCTCACCATCGCCGCAGCCGAGCGGAACAGCCAACCCCGCTGCGAGCATGAGCAGAACCGCGATCAATGCACCGGGCCGCAGTATTCTCATTGCTTGCGCCCTCTGCGTTGTGGCCTTCTCTTCTAGGCTTCTCCGCTACGGCAGGGGCCGCAGCGTCCGTAGAACTCGAGCCAGTGGCCTTCGATGTCGTAGCCGGTGCTGCGTGCAAGGTTGTCGATCGCTCCGGCGGCGATACAGGCATCCAGCTCCTCTACACTGCCGCAGGAGACGCATACAAGGTGGTGATGGTGGTCGCGGCGGTGGCTGACCCGATAGCGGAGGCTGCCGTTCTCCAGGAGAACGCGGCAGAGGATGCCCATCTGCGACAAGAGCTTCATCGTGCGGAAGACGGTGGCCCTTCCTACACCTGGCAGCCGGCCGAGGATGTCGTCGACGCTGAAATGGCCGCTATGCTCAAGCGTCGCCTCCACCACCGCCAGACGCGATGGAGTAATGCGATATCCCTGCTCTGCCAGTCGCTGCTCTATCGATTCCAGGTTGTACATAGCAAGGGCAATTGAGACTTGGTATCATTAGTCTATAGACAGAGAGCATATCTGTCAAGATCGGTCTGGACTGAAGAGAGACGAACCAAGAGGGGGAACTACCGGTGGGCTGCGCGTTGCTTCAAATGAAGCCTTCTTGCTCTCGCCGACGTTAGAAAAGGTGGAAGTCTGCCTTTAGTCATAGTACTCTTTCTTGGTTAGGAGGGGAGGAGCGACTCGATGCGATTATCGATCATATTGCCCGCTATCTTGTCCGTTGTTGCCTTCGTAGCTGTTGCCTGCGGGGATGACGGCGCTGAGCCTACGCCAACCGCCTCCCCGGCAGTCAGCCCCACGCCAGTTAGCACCCCCGACAGTGAGCGAGCCCCCCTGACGACGCCCGAGATCGTTGACCTGCTGCGGCCGTCGGTGGTGCACATCTTCATCGAGGGGACAACTCTCGGTGTCTTTGGCCAGCCGATCCCCACCGAGGGGGTTGGCACGGGGGTCATCATCGATGACGAGGGGCACATCGTTACCAACAACCACGTGGTGTTTATCGACGGCGAACGTCCCGCTCGAAGGATAACGGTGACCCTGAGTGACGATCGAAAGCTGGAGGCGCGCCTGGTGGGAGGAGATAGCCCCACCGACCTGGCGGTTCTGGAGATCGATGCCGACAATCTGGTGCCAGTCAAGTTGGGGGATACTGCTGAGCTCCAGGTGGGAGATGATGTGGTGGCCATCGGCCATGCCCTTGATTTGCCCGGCGGCCCAACGGTTACCCGTGGAGTGGTGAGCGCCAAGGGGCGCTTGATTCAGGAGGACCCCTACATGATCCCGGGGGCCATCCAGACCGATGCTCCCATCAACCCCGGCAACAGCGGCGGGCCGCTGGTGAACATGTACGGGGAGGTGGTCGGCATCACCACCCAGGTGATTCGCGGCACTGCCGAGGGAATCGGCTTCGCCATCTCCACCGATACGATCGAGCCCATAGTGGTGGAGCTCATTGACAAGGGACGGGTGGAACGAGGCTATCTGGGGATAAACATGATTAACATAACCTCAAGCATCGCTGAGGAGTTCGATCTGCCGGTTGACAGCGGCGTGGGAATCGGCTTTGTGCAAGCGGGTTCTCCTGCTGACCGCGCTGGTCTCGAGGCTGGCGACATCATCGTTAGGGCGGCCGGTGAGGAGATCAGGAACAGCGGCGACCTGTTGAACGTGCTCACGGAGCAGCGGGCTGGCGACAGCGTGCTCGTTGAGTACTATCGTGACAGCGAGCTAGAGGAAACCACAGTTACGCTGGGTTAGCACGCCGCCTCTAGACCTTTGACCCAGGACTGTGCTTGGATATGAACGTGTCACACTGCTGGAGTCGATCAGCGACCATATGCGTGTGAAAGTTTATCTATAGGAGAGTGCTGTGGAGGAGGCTCTTCGTCGCAGAGCTGCCGGCGAGCAATCGCCAAAGCCGCCGCGGACCTTCGTGGACGCCTTGGGGCGATCGCTGACCGTAAGGGGGCGGCCGAAGCGCATTGTCAGTCTGGTGCCTAGTCTCACCGAGGCCCTGTTCGCCTTTGGCCTGGAGCGGGAGGTCGTGGGGGTGACTCGTTTCTGTGTGGAACCGCGCGAGGGCGTGGCCGGCAAGACGAAGGTAGGCGGCACCAAAACGCTGGATGTGGCAAAGATCAAAGGACTCAAGCCCGACCTGGTGATCGCCAGCGCCGAAGAGAATAGCCCCGAGGACCTGGTTCAGTTGATCGACTATGGCTGTCCGGTATTCGTTACCTTGCCCACCAATGTCCAGAGCGCGATCGACCTGCTGCGCCAGTTGGCGACCATAACCGGCACCACTGCGGCTGCTAAGCCGATCATCCAGGAGGTCAAGGAGACTCTGGCTTCTGTGACGACTGACACCGCCAACCGTGAGCGGGTGCGCGTCTTCTGCCCCATCTGGCGCAATCCCTACATGACCTGCGGCCGTAACACCTACATGGACGACGTCATCACCGTCTGCGGTGGCCGCAATGTCTTCGGCGGGCGGCAGGAGAGCTACCCTCAGCTGGAGCTGGCTGAGATGGCGGCTCTGGACCCTCAGGTGATCCTCCTGCCTAGCGAGCCCTATCGTTTCACCAAGGGACACAAGTCGGACTTCAAGGCCTTCGCTCAGGTGACGGCTGTCAGGAATGACCACATCTTCCTCATCGACGGATGGCTGCTCACCTGGTATGGACCGCGCATCGCCCAGAGCCTGGCCGAGGTGAAACGGCTGCTGGACATCGCTCGCGATCCAGGGAATGGCTGAGATCGTACAAATTAGAAAACGTGGAGAGATCGATGGTTGGGCGAAGGCTTCTTCTGCTGGGTGGTCTCACAATCGGGACCCTGGGCGCCCTGTGGGCCTATGCCCGCTGGCTGGTCGAGCGCTACGAGATCGTGGACGTGGCGGATGTCCCCAAGCCCGGCAGCACAGTTAGCCTGGACGGCGTGGCCATCCACTACATGGATCAGGGGCAGGGATTGCCCCTTGTTCTCATCCACGGCCTGGGCGGCTCCACATACAACTTTCGCTACAACATCCCCGTCCTGGCGGAGCGCCTGCGGGTCATAGCCCCTGATCTGAAGGGCTTCGGCTACTCGGAGCGACCGCCTGTCGGCGACTACTCGCTGACGGCCCAAGCTCGGCTAGTGGGCGAGCTCATGGACCGCCTGGGCATCACGCGGGCGGCTCTCCTGGGCCATTCGATGGGCGGGGCCATCGCCCTGCGACTGGCAGCCACCTTTCCGGAGAAGGTGGAGAAGCTGATACTGGTGGGCAGCACACCTCCGAACTGGATGGTGTTACGGCTGGCTGTCGGTCCGCCGGTGCGCTCTCTCCTCCGTCTGGGCGCGGCCCTGGTCTTGCACCAGCCCGGGTTGCGGGAAAGGGTGCTGCGGCAGGGCTTCTACGATCCCACTTCCCTCAGCCCGGAGATGATGGAGGAGATCCGCCGCGTCGCCACCATCCGGGGCTCGACGAATGCCATCGCCAGCCTCCTGAGCGATGCCGCCGGCGACGAGCCTATCGATCTCTCACGGGTGAGCCAGCCGGTGCTTCTCCTCTGGGGCGAGAGCGACCGCTGGACCAACCCTGGCCTGGCCCGCTGCCTGGCGGATCAGCTTCCCGATGCTCGCCTGCAGGTCATCGACAGGGCGCGCCATATGGTGCTGGAGGAGCGGCCGGAGGAGGCCAATGACGCCATCCTTGCTTTTCTGGGCGGCTCGAGTTGAGATATGTTCTGTAGCAAGATTAGCCGATGGGGTATAATAGATTGAAGCTGAAAGTTGGTGGAGGTGGGCGATGAATCAAGCGAAGACGGTTCTCCTTCTGGGGGTGCTGTCGGCTCTGTTCCTTGGCCTGGGCTATCTCTTCGGCGGCGTGACCGGCCTCATTGTTGCCTTCGGGTTTTCCCTGCTGATGAACGCCTGGGCCTACTGGTTCTCCGACAAGCTGGCCCTGAGGATGGCCGGCGCCCATCAGGTGGCGCCGGAGCAGGAGCCGCATCTGCATCGCATGGTGGAGGAAGTGGCGGGCATGGCTGGCCTGCCCAAACCGAAGGTGTACATTGTCCAGAACGATGCGCCCAACGCCTTTGCCACCGGCCGTAACCCCAAGCACTCGGCGGTGGCGGTGACCACGGGCATCATGCGCATACTGAACGAGGATGAGCTGAAGGGCGTGCTGGCTCACGAGTTGGGACACATCAAGAACCGCGACATCCTCATCAGCGCCATTGTGGCTACCATCGCTAGCGCTATCATGTTCATAGCGTTCATGGCCCGCTGGAGCCTGTTCTTCGGCGGGTTTGGCCGTTCGCGCAACCAGTACGCGAACATGATCGGCCTGGCGGCGATGATAGCGATCGCCATTCTGGCGCCAATCGGAGCCATGGTCATCCGCGCGGCCATCTCCCGCCAGCGGGAGTACGGTGCGGACGAGGCCGGCGCTCGCATCTCCGGGCGGCCTCTGGCTCTGGCCAGCGCCCTGCGGAAACTGCAGATGAGTGTTCAGACCAGGCCGATGCGGGTCAGCGAGTCGACGGCTCACATGTACACGGTCAGCCCGCTGCGGAGCGACTTCATGGGCAGCCTGTTCAGCACCCACCCGCCGACCGACGAGAGGATCGCTCGCCTGGAGCGAATGGCCGAGCGCGCGGGGGTCTGGGGCTAGCTTGGGCTGACACAGCGAACGACGGCAACGGCGGCTAGCGGATAGCGCTAAGGGCGGCGCTAGCCGTCTTGTTTTTGGACGGCAGGAAGGGAGGCCAACATGAGCGAAGGAAGGAAGGAGCGGGGACGGAAAGGCGGTCAACCCGGAGCGAATCTGGGCGGGTCTTCACCCATGGGCTGGATCGTGTCAGCCAATCTGCTGGCGCTGGTGGCCGTGGTTCTGGCTGTGGTCGCCCTTGTTCTGCAGTTCACGGAGGAGGATGAGGGGAGTGGCACGCCTACGGTCGCGAACCCTTCCCCGACGGCCCAGGCCAGCCCGGCGGCGCAGGCCACGCCCACGCCGGCGGTGGTGGACGTCAGCGTTGACGATGACCCAAGCTGGGGGCCGGAGGACGCTCCGGTGACCATTGTCGAGTTCAGCGAGTTTCTCTGCCCCTACTGCCAGAGGTTCGCCCAACAGACTCTGCCCTTGATAAAGGATGCCTATGAGGGCCAAGTCAGGTATGTTTATCGCGACTTCATTGTCCATGGCGAGCTCGCTCTGAAGATCTCCGAGGCCGCCGAGTGCGCCGACGATCAGGGCAAGTTCTGGGAATACCACGACAAGCTGTGGGAAGAGTACACGGCTACGTACGAACAGGCGCAAGCCGGCACGGAAGCCCTGCTGGGCACTCTCAAGGAGTATGCCTCTGAACTGGGGCTGGATACGGCCACCTTCGACGATTGCCTCGATACGGGCAAGAACACCGCCGAGGTCCAGAGTGACTACCAGGAGGGCGCCTCCTACGGGGTGAGTGGTACACCCGGCTTCTTCATCAACGGCCAACAGGTAACGGGCGCTCAGCCCTTCGAAGTCTTCCAGCAGATAATCGACGCCGCCCTCGTGGGGAGTGAGCCCAGTTCGGCGGTGCCCACCGTTACCAGCAGTGGCTGAGGACATTGACGGCGGCTCGGTCGAGCGCTGGCTGATGTAGCAGTAGCCGAGCCG
>LJUA01000002.1 GCA_001303545.1 Dehalococcoidia bacterium SM23_28_2 | reverse complement strand
GTGGCGGTAATCGGGGCGGTGGTCGCCGCGGCCGACGTGCGCGAGGCGGCGCGGCGGTTAGCCGAAAGGATCAGCGAGCACCGGCGGCGAACCGCGACGGGCTGAACGGCCCCAGAGAGACCTCCATTCTGCCTTCCGTCAGCAATTGGGCCATCAGTCGACCGGTGATCGGCGCCAGCAGGATCCCCTTGCGGAAGTGGCCGCTGGCCACGCTCAGCCCTTCCCAGCCGGGGACCGGCCCAAGCATGGGCAGCCCATCCGGAGAGCCCGGCCGCAGGCCAGCCCAGTCGGAGGACACCTCAGAGTAGGCCAGGCTGGGCACCAGCGTGGCGGCCATTCTCCGCAGGCCGGCCAGGCCCTTCGCCGTGGTGTTCCTGCGGAAGCCCACATCCTCCACCGTCGAGCCAGCGAAGATAAAGCCGTTGGCCTTGGGCACCAGGTAGGCATCGTGCCAGAAGACGATGTGCCTTATCGGCGAGGAGAAGTTGGGGAAGGCCAGCATCTGCCCTCGCATGGGCCTCACCGGCAGGTTCGCACCCAATCGGCGGCCGAGGGCCGCCGTCCAGGAGCCGGCGGCGATAACCACCTGCCCGGCCGTCACCCTGCCCTCGCTGGTGCGCACGCCGGTCACCCGCGCACTGCTGGTCACGAACCCCCTCACGGTCACGCCCTGGCGTAGCGCCGCGCCGCGGGCGACCGCCGCCTGGGCCAGGGCCTGAGCCAGCCGATGGGGGTTCACCTGGCAGAGGTCGGGAAAGTGCACGCCGCCGCAAGTCGATGCCAGCCGCGGCTCCAGGCGGCGCAACGCGTCTCGATCCACCCGCTCCATCCCTTGCCCCAGCGGTTCGCGTTCCGCGAGGGCCCGCAGCTCGTCGACATCCGCGTCGCTGAGGGCCAGCCGCAGGACGCCCGATCGCAGGTACTCGATGTCGATCCCCGTCTCCTCCGGCAGCCTGTCCGCCAGGGATGGAAACAGCCGCAGACTGGCCAGGTAGAGCTCGTGGAGAGCGTCCGGCCCCGGGGACACCTCTACAGGGGCCAGGATGCCCGCCGAGGCCCCCGATGCCTCGCCGCCGATCTCCCCTCGCTCGAGGATGGTCACCGGGACGCCAGCCTCGGCTAGATGATAGGCGATGGAGCAGCCGATGACCCCGCCGCCAACGATAACCACGTCTGCCATCACACCCCCCGCACGAGTACGACACCGCCGACGATGAGGAGCGCGCCGATAACCTTGAGGGCATCGATGGGGTCCTTGGGTTGGGCCAGGAGCCCCAGGTGGTCCCACAGGATGGCGCCGGCCATCTGCCCGGCGATGAGGGCGGCGCTGCTGGTCGCGATGCCGATACGGGGACCCGCAAAGGCCAGCGTAGAGACGATGAGCGCGCCAGCCAGGCCGCCCAGGAAGTAGTACCACTGCAGGCCGCCCATCAAGCCCAGGAAGGCGAGCAGGGCGACGAACGCCAGCGGCAGCAGGTAGAACAGTGGCCTGCCTGGGGTGTTCAGGTTCAGCTCACCCATAAAGGCGAAGCGGACCAGCATGAACAGCACGACGGAGCCGTAGGTCACCGTCACGGACACCATCAGCGCCTCCGGTACGCCCCGCTCCTCCCCCAAGGCACCGTTGACCAGTATCTGGATAGCAGCAGCTATTCCGGCGCCGAAGGCGAGCAAGAGAAGCAGAGCGTCCATGACTAAAGGCTCCTTTCTCGTCCTGGCTTGAGCGCCCCCGCCTACCATGCGCACGACCTCCAAGACGTCGCCGTCCTGAAGGACAACCTCCGGCCACCTCTGGCGCTGGAGCACGGTCCCGTTGTGGGCCACGGCCACATGGCGGACATTGATTCCCAGGGTCTCCAGAAAAGCGATGAGCTCAGTGGGGCCCTCCGCCTCTCGCTTCTCGCCGTTGACGGTGACGGTGATCACGCCCTCCTCCTCCGCGCAGGCACCGCCGCCTCGGACACCGCTTCGGCCAGCCGTCGGGCCGCCGCCCCCGGCGAGGACGAATCGAGGATGGCGGAGATGACGGCGGCGCCCTCGGCGCCCGCTCGCATCACCTGCTCCACGTTCCCGGCGGTGATGCCCCCCACGGCCACGATGGGGATCGCCAGCATCGCGGCCACGCTCTTCAGAAGCGCCAGGCCGGCGGCAGGCAGGCCTCGATGGGAGCGGGTAGGAAAGATGGCCCCCACCTGCACGTAGTCCGCGCCTTCCTCCTCGGCCCTCACCGCCTCCTCCGCGCTGTGCACGGAGCGCCCTATGATGAAGCCATCGCCCGCCAGCCGGCGCATCGCGGCCACCGACGGGCCCCTCTCCGGCAGATGAACGCCATCGGCGGCGCAGACCAGGGCCACATCGAGATGAGTGTTCACGATCAGCAGAGCCTTGTCCTCCGTTATCGCCCGCAGACGGTCGGCCAGAGGGATGAGCTGGGCCGCCGTCAGGTCCTTCTCCCGCAACTGCACCACGTTCACGCCGCCGTCGACCGCTTGCGCCACCGCCTCCTCCAGCGATAGGCCTTCGCACAGACGGCGGTCGGTGATCAGCGTCAGGCAGGGGATGGGCAGCCTCATCAGGAACCGGCGGCCGGCCGGGCCACTCCCTCGATGGGGCTGCTGGCGGAGGCGTAGGCCTTCTTGGGGATGCGCCCCGCCAGGTAGGCGCGTCGACCGGCCTCCACCCCCAGGCGGAAGGCCTCGGCCATCATGGCCGGGTTCGCCGCCTCGGCGATGGCTGTATTGACCAGCACGGCGTCCGCCCCGATCTCCATGGACAGCGAGGCCTCGGAGGGCACCCCCAGGCCAGCGTCGACCACCACCGGTACCTTGGCCTCCTCCACGATTATCTGGATCTCTTCCAGGGTGAAAATGCCCCGCCCGGAGCCGATGGGCGAGCCCAGGGGCATGACGGTGGCGCAGCCCACTTCCTCCAGCCGGCGGGCGAGGATGGGGTCGGCGTGGATGTAGGGCAGGACGGTGAAGCCCTCGCCGACGAGCACCTTGGCGGCCTCCAGCGTGCCCGCCGCGTCGGGGAGGAGGTACTTGGGGTCGGGGATCACCTCCAGCTTGATCCAGTCGGAGCCGGTGACCTCCCGCGCCAGGCGGGCCGTGAACAGGGCGTCCTCCACCGTCCGGCAACCGGCGGTATTGGGCAGGATGGTGTATTTGCTCCAGTCGATGAGGTCCAGGAGGGTCTTCTCCTTGGGGTTGTCCAGGTTCAGCCGGCGGATAGCCACGGTCACGATCTCGGTGCCTGAGGCCTCCAGGGCGGCCAGCATGTCCTCCGTGCTGCGGTACTTCCCGGTGCCCGCCATCAGCCGCGAGCGGAACTTCTTGCCAGCGATCTCCAGATAGTCTTCCATGGCCACGGTTCTCCTTCCAGCCGAGCCTCACTTGGCGTGCTTCTTGGCCAGCCTCTCCTGCTCGGCCTGCTCCGCCGTCTTCTCACCTGCGTCACGAAAGATCCGCATGGCGCAGAACTTGGGCCCGCACATCGAGCAGAACTCCGCCCCCTTGAAGACACCAGGGCTGAGCGTCTCGTCGTGCATGCTGCGAGCCGTCTCGGGGTCCAGCGCCAGCGCGAACTGCTTGTCCCAGTCGAACTCGTAGCGGGCCCGCGACAGCTCGTCGTCCCGGCGCCGCGCCCCCGGATGCCCGCGGGCCACGTCGGCGGCGTGGGCGGCGATCTTGTAGGTGACAACCCCCTCCCTGACATCGTCCAGGTCGGGCAGGCCCAGGTGCTCCTTGGCGGTCACGTAGCAGAGGAAGCTGGCGCCGGCGTGGCCGGCCACCGTGGCCCCGATGGCCGAGGTGATGTGGTCGTAGCCAGGAGCGATATCCGTCACCAGAGGCCCCAGCACGTAGAACGGCGCCTCATCGCAGATCTCCTGCTGGAGCTTGACGTTCATCTCGATCTGGTCCAGAGGGATGTGGCCCGGCCCTTCCACCATCACCTGGCACTCCCTGGCGCGGGCGCGATGGGTCAGCTCGCCCAGCGTGCGCAGCTCGGCGAACTGGGCCTCGTCGCTGGCGTCGGCCAGGCAGCCCGGCCGCAGGCCATCGCCCAGGCTGAAGGCCACGTCGTAGCGACGAAAGATATCGCAGATGTCGTCGAAGCGCTCGTACAGAGGGTTCTGCTTGTGGTGATAGAGCATCCACTGGGCGAGGAGCGCTCCGCCGCGGCTGACGATGCCCGTCACCCGCTTGCTCGCCAGGGGCATGTGCTCCAGAAGGATGCCGGCGTGGATAGTCATGAAGTCGACGCCCTGCTGAGCGTGGAGCTCGATCATCCCCAGCAGGTCGTCGGCGGTAAGGTCCTCAACCCGATCGACGGGGGTCACCGCCTCGTAGACGGGCACGGTGCCGATGGGCACAGTGCTCTCGTTGATGATCGCCACCCGGATGGCGCCGATGTCGCCGCCGGTGCTCAGGTCCATCGCCGTGTCAGCGCCGAAGCGTACGGACACGCGCAGCTTCTCCAGCTCCTGCTCGATGTTGGAGCTGACGGCGGAGTTGCCGATGTTGGCGTTGATCTTGATGCTCGCCGCAAGGCCGATGCCGATGGGGTCCAGCTTCATGGCCAAATGCTTCACATTGGCCGGGATCACCATCCGGCCCCTGGCCACCTCCCGGCGCACCACCTCCGGCTCCAGCCCTTCCCTCTCGGCCACCCGCCGCATGACGTCGGTGGTCACGCCCTGACGGGCATAGTACATTTGAGTGACCGGTTTGCCGTTGGAGGCCATAGCTGGCTCCTTTCTAGAGACGCTCCATAAAAAACATCGCGCCGCTGGGTATACCAGCAGCGCATCGTTGAGAGCGTCTCTTCCGCTTCCCTACGCTGGCATTACCCAGATCAGGTTCCGACGGTCGCCCCCACTACGTCGGGGCCTCTCAGCCCGGCTCACCCGAGCTCCCGCACGGCTCTTATTCGATTGGCACTTCCAGGTTAGCAGGCAGGCGAACAAATGTCAACGATCGCCGCCCTCCCACAACCTGTAGAAGTGATGCACCGGCCCCGGCCCCTTACCCAACGCGAGGGCATGCTCCAGAGCCGCCGTCACGTACTCCTTGGCCCGCGCCACCGCCTCGTCGATGGCCGCGCCCTGCGCCAGCCAGGCGGTAATAGCGGAGGCGAAGGTGCAGCCGGTGCCACGCCCGTGGCGAGTGGCCAGTCGCGGCGCCGAGAAGCGCCGAATGCTCTTGCCGTCGTACAGCAGGTCCACCGCATCCGGCCCCGAGGCGTGGCCGCCGGTGATCACCACGCTCCTCGCCCCCAGCGCCGCTATCTCCTGCGCCGCCCGTTGAAGATCCGCGTCGGTCTCCAGACGACGGCCCACCAGCGCCTCCGCCTCGGGTATGTTGGGCGTGACGACGGTACACAGGGGAAGCAGCTCTCCCCTGAGAACGTCCACGGCCTCCTCCCTCAGCAGGCGGTCGCCGCTCTTGGCGACAAGCACCGGATCGATCACCAGGTTCGGCAGGTCATGCCGTCGCATTCTCTCCGCCACCACCCGAACGATCCCGGCGTTGGCCAGCATCCCCGTCTTCACAGCGTCCACGCCCATGTCCCCGACGACGGCATCGATCTGGGCGGCCACCAGCTCCGGCGGAAGCTCGTGGATGGCCTGCACCCCCCTGCTATCCTGGGCGGTGACGGCGGTTATGGCGCAGGTCCCGTACACGCCCAGGGCGGCGAAGGTCTTGAGGTCGGCCTGGATGCCAGCGCCGCCGCTGGAATCGGAGCCGGCGATGGTCAGCACCGTTCTTTTCATCGCTTCTCGCCGGCAACGTAGCAGACAGCTTCACAGGCGTCAAGAAAGCGACGCTAGCGCCGGTAAGGGAAGTTCACGCTATAATGGGAGAGCAGCACAAGGGAAGGAGCGGCGATCGTGCTATCGCGTATAAAGGTCTTCACCAGGGGCAGGGAAGTACTGGAGGAGATCACCCATAGGGTCAACGATGTCATCCGCCGCAGCGGCGTCGAGGATGGCGTCTGCTACCTGTACGTGCCGCACACCACTGCCGGCATCATCATCAACGAGAACGCCGACCCCTCGGTGGCACGAGACATCCTGGACCGGCTGGAGGCCCTGGTCCCCAACAAGGGCAGCTACCAGCATCTGGAGGGCAACGCTCCCGCCCACATCAAGTCCACCCTGACGGGCCTATCCCTGACCGTGCCCATCGACGAGGGACGCCTAGCCCTCGGCCAGTGGCAGGGCGTGTTCCTGTGCGAGTTCGACGGCCCGCGCGACAGGACCATCGTCGTGCAGGTGCTTCCGGCTCGGAGCGGCGGGACAGGTGAACCGCCGGAGTGAGAGAGGACGCGGCCCTGGGAGGCAGGAGGAAGAGATGACCGGCGAAGATGTAGTTGAGGAAGCCATAGAGACAGCAGCCCGCCTGGTGGTGGACTCCAAGCACGTTGTGGCCCTGGTGGGGGCAGGCCATTCGGTGGAGAGCGGCATACCCCCCTTCCGCGGGCCGGATGGCCTGTGGACCAAGTACGGCGAGCCGGACATGCTAGGCTACGAACGCTTCACACGCGACCCCAAGAAGTGGTGGGAAGAGATGTCAGACAGCAGCGGCCCCATGCGGGAACTCATCGATGCCCTGGCCCAGGCCAAGCCCAACCCCGGCCACTACGCCCTGGCTGAGCTGGAGCAAATGGGCCAGCTTCAGCACATCATCACCCAGAACATCGATAACCTCCACCAGCAAGCGGGCAGCATCGCAATCACCGAGATCCATGGCAGCCGCGTGAAGCTGCGCTGCATCGGCTGCAACACCCGCTGGCCCGTCGACGACTTCGCCATCGAGGAACTGCCGCCCAGGTGCCCGGAGTGCGGCGGCATAGTCAAGACCGACACCGTGATGTTCGGCGAGCCCATCCCCCGCGACGCCCTGGAGGAATGCATCCGCCAGTCCGGCATGTGCGACTGCATGCTCCTGGTGGGCACCTCGGGGGTAGTGTACCCGGCGGCCGGCTTTCCCCAGGACGTGAAGATGAAGGGCGGCAGACTGATCGAGTTCAACCTCAACGAGACAGCCCTGACCCCACTCTGCGATATCGTCCTGCGGGCGCCGACAGGTACCTCCCTGCCGACTCTGGTCCAGTGCGTTCGTCAGCTTACAGCGGCCTAGAGCACAGCCGCACGCTGGGCATGGCTATGCCCTGATGCGAGGCTGCTGAAATACGCGATTCGGACTGAGGACGGATGAGGAGAGCTACATCTCTTCCTGGAGGGCTTTCCTTAGCTTTTGCAGCGTGCGGCAGAGGATAACCCGCACATTGCTCTCGCTCAGGTTCATTATCTCGGCGATCTGAGCGTTGGTCAGCTCGGCGTCGAACTTGAGAGCGATGATGTCCTGCTCTCTGCGCGGGAAGCGCCGCACGTGGTCCATGATCTTGGCCACTTCTTCGCGCTCCAGAAGGCTGTCCTCAGGAGCGCCCTCTCCGCCCAAGGAGTCTACCAGCTCGTAGTTGACCGGGCCGCCAAAGCGATTGCGTCTGCGGCAGTAGGAGATAAGGAGATTCCTGGCGATGGTGAACAACCAGGTGCCAAAGGCTTCTTCGTGACGGAGGGTATCGGCCTTAACGAAAGCCTTTTCAAAGACCTCTGATGCTATGTCTTCAGCCGCTTGGGAATCCCGTATTCGCCCGTAGACATAGGCAAACACTCGTGGGAAGTACTGACGGTAGCGCTCGGCAAAGTCCTGGAAGATGCGCTCACCGACGCTCACGTCTCCCGGCCGGCTGAGAGGCTCGTGCACGCCGACGCCTTTCAAGAAATGTCTCCCCTTATCCTCTCATCAAAAAATCCCGATTGCTTTTCCTAGAAGTCCCTCTATAGAACCGTGCCACTAGACAACAGCCGTACTGCTTCTGCATAATGAAATCGATTGGTTCAACTCTCTAGGTGAATATTAGCTTACTAATACAGGTTTTTTACTCTCTTAATATAGAGTTGGAATTCTATATTGACTAGACAAAGATAGCAGCCCTGGCACCGGTTGTCAATACCTACGATGAAAAAATGGTGAAAAATCTTGAATGTACGGTGAACATATGACCAAACCTATGTCGGTCATGGTGCTTATCTAATGAACGATGTCATCCTCCTCGGGCGGTGTCTTCTCGGCTCCCTGGCTATGGCCCAGCTACTCGGGGATCGGGGGACGTTCGCGCTGGCCCTCTGGAGGCGCTGCAGGTGTAGAGAGGCGAAGCGCTGTCTTCGCCTCTAGGGAAGGGTGAGTGGGCTATGGCCAAGAAGTGGAACTTCCTCAGCAACCACGGCCTGGTGATCCTCCACATCGTCCAGAACCGCCAGGCCACCCTGCGGGAGATCGCCCTGAGCACAGGCCTGACAGAGCGCGCGGTCTATCAGATCGTGCGAGAGCTGGAGGAGGGCGACTTTATCCGCAAGCGCAAGGTGGGGCGACGCAACACCTACACCCTCAATCAGAAGGCCATCCTGGGCCACCCCGTCTACGGCAAGGTTACGGTAATAGACGTCGGCAAGATCATCTGCGAAGCAGCCCAGTCTAGCTAGCGACCAACAGGTCGGGCTGGCCAAGGCACGAAGGGCTGAACGCCCTATCGCTGCCTGCCGCCTGACACCACCGATCCCGTCTCGCCGATCACGACGAACCCTCTTCCCGCGAGGCCTCTCCGAAGACGATTCGCAGCTTGTTGCCATCGGGCTTATCCTCCGGCGTGCTCAGGCCATGGAGGATGTGCGACAGGATTCGGTTTCATTTCCGGTCCGTCAGCGCTATACTTGCTGGAGAGCCCGCCCGAGGGCGGGCCAAGGCATTGCCAGTTCTGCGAGGTTGGAGACGTGAGCCAGATTCCTCCGATAGGTCTGCCTTGGCTGGTCCCCAGGATCGCCATCGTGGAACTGTTTGGCGTCCTGGGGACGACCATCCGCAGCCCCGATTACGACCGCATACTCACCGCCCTGCGTGACGACGCGCGGGTGAAGGCGGTAGTGGTGGATATCGACTCGCCGGGCGGCTCGGCGGCGGCCGCCGAGCAGATCCACCGAGGGATAGCCAAGATAGCAGCCAGGAAACCGACCATCGCCTTCATCCGCGGCTCGGGCCTCTCCGGCGGCTACCTGGCGGGCTGCGCCGCCAACAAGGTGGTGGCCATCCCCACGGCGATGGTGGGCTCCATCGGCGTCATCTCCATCCGACCGGTGGTCACTGAGCTCATGCAACGCCTGGGAGTGAAGGTGTTCGTGACCAAGGCCGGCGCCTTCAAGGACATGTTCCAGCCCTTCCGCGAGCCCACCGAAGAGGAGCAGAAGAAGCTTCAGACCCTCATGGACGAGTACTACGCCTGGTTCGTGGACGCTGTGGCCCGCACCCGCCACCTGGAGCCGAAGAAGGTGCGCAGCATCGCCACCGGCGAGATGTTCACCGCCAGCAAGGCCAAGGAGCTAGGCCTGGTGGATGAGCTAGGCGACCTGGACACAGCCATCGACATGGCCACCGAGTTGGGCAAGGTCCCGCGACGGCTGGCCTACGTGCGCCCGCGGCGGGCTATCTTGGAGCGGCTGCTCGGCCGCGCGGCCGGCACACTGGTGCAAGAGGTGACCGCCGAGGTAGAGCGGCGCCTGCTCACCCGCATCGAGTTCCGGGCTTAGGCTGGGCAGCAAAACAGTATTGCCCATTTCTTCCGTTTGTGATACCCTTGTGCTAGTGGTGATCGTTTAGTCTTCCGTGGGATCGCCCTTCAGCGTCCTGGACTCCGGTGACCAAGCCATCGCCAACTTTTGAGCGAAAGGAGGTTACCGATGAGCTACCAGGACAGAACCCTTACTTGCCAGGACTGCGGTCAGTCCTTTACCTTCAGCGCCGACGACCAAGCCTACCACGCTGAAAAGGGCTATACTAACGAGCCCAAGCGCTGCCCATCCTGCCGTCAAGCGCGTCGTTCCGAACGCGGCGACTACGGACAGTCCCCACGACAGATGTATCCAACGGTCTGCGCCCAATGCGGCAAGGATACGGAAGTGCCGTTCCAGCCCCGTGGCGACCGCCCAGTATACTGTAGCGATTGCTTCCGGCGGCAACCCGCCGGCACCTCGCACCGTTACTAGGTATCGAAAGGAAAGAGGGGGGCTGTGCCCCCCTCTTTCCTTTCCAGCGGGCTGGGGAAGTCGCGCGATCCGCATACGGAACTAGACGAGACTGTTTACTGGCTGCGCAAGCGGCGAAGGGGGAGAAGCATCCATGGCGCACAAGCTTTACGTGGGGGGCCTTTCCTTCGAGACCACGGAGGACGAACTTAGGACCTTGTTTGAGCAGGCAGGCAAAGTGGAGTCAGCGGTTGTCGTCACGGACAGATTCTCGGGCCGCTCGAAGGGATTTGGGTTCGTGGAGATGTCCACCAATGCCGAGGCCCGACAGGCGATCAGCGAGTTAAACGGCAAGACGCTCGGCGGGCGCACCATTACCGTCGATGAAGCACGTCCTCCCCGTCAGAGCGGCGGCAGGCCAGGGGGCCGTTCAGGCGGATCGGGCTACGGTCGTGGACGATGGTAGACGAAGATAGCGCAGCAGCCATTCCCACAACCACTCCGGCCTGTTCACACGCCGCCCATCACTGGGTGCTTGGAAACCCAAATGGCTCCACGACCGAGGGCATTTGCAGGTGGTGCGGCGCTCGCCGGCAGTTTTCCAACGATTTCTCCTACTCAAAACGGGGCCAGACCCAAGCATCAGCTTCTCGCGCCGGCAAATCGGCCGCATCTTCCGCAGAGCAGAGCGTTTCCAAAGACCGCTCGCTCAAGTGAAGTGCCGTCTGCCGGTTTGAGGCGTAGCGGAGAGTCAGCCAAGCATCAGGGGTAGGAGCCGCCTACCACATCGACCGGCCGATACGAGCGCTCGGACGGCGAGGGCGGAAGAACCAGAGCAGCAGGAAGCCGGCCAAAAAGCCGCCCACGTGTGCCCACCAGGCCACGCCCTCACTGGCTCCCACGGCATAGCCGATTGAGGCCACGCCGTTGAAGACCTGAATGAGAAACCAGAAGCCGATGAGCACGAAGGCCGGTACGTAGGCCGTCCAGAAGAAGAAGGGCATTATCAGGGCGGCTATGGTAGCCCGAGGATAGAGCACTAGGTAGGCCCCCAGGACACCAGCGATCGCTCCGCTGGCCCCCAACATCGGCACCGGCGAGTTAGGGTCTATCCACACCTGAGCCGCCGTCGCCGCGATACCGCAAAGCAAGTAGAACGCCAGGTAACGCAAATGCCCCAGGGCATCCTCCACATTGTCGCCGAACACCCACAGAAAGATCATGTTGCCCATGATGTGAAACCAGCCGCCGTGGAGGAACATAGCGGTGATCGGCGTGAACAGAACGCGCAGGGGGTGATCGCCGGGGTTGCCCAGATATTCGGTGAGCTCAGCGGGCACCACCGCCCAGTCGAAGAAGAGCCTGTCGATGTTGCTCTCGAAGGCCACCTCGTAGAGGAACACTAGGAAGCAGGCGATGATGATGGCGATGTTCACGTAGGGGAAGGTGCGAGCGCGCAGGCTATCGCCGATGGGTATCATGGCAGGGTCACGTCCTGGCCAGACCAGCTTCGGATCATCGCCGTCTTAGAAGTCGATGCCCGGCTGGGCCTTGATCCCCTTCCGATAGGGATGCTTGACCTCCCGCATCTCCGTCACCAGGTCGGCGAAGTCGATCAGCTCCTGGGGAGCATCGCGGCCGGTGATGATCACGTGCAGGCCCTTCGGCCGTCGGCGCAGGGCATCGACCACCTCTTCGACGGGGATCCAGCCGTAGCTCAGGGGATAGGCCATCTCGTCCAGGACAACGATGTCGTACTGACCGGAGTCGATCTTCTGGCGGGCCAGCTCCCAGCACTCACGGGCAGCGGCCTTGTCCTTCTCGATGTCCTCGGAGCGCCAAGTGAACCCTTCGCCCAGGGGAATCATCTCGATCCCCAGCTTCTTGGCCGCCCGTTCCTCCCCATAGTTGCTCGTCCTGGCCTTCATGAACTGGAGCACGGCCACTCGCATGCCGCGGCCCCAGGCCCGCAGGATCACCCCCAGAGCAGCGGTGGTCTTGCCCTTCCCGTGGCCGGTGAAGACAATGACCAGCGCCTGCCGCTTAGCGTCCCCTGTCGACATCCTTCAGGACCCCGATGTGCCCGATGCTTCCCCTCGCCTCCAGATGGGTGGCCTCTGATAAAAGCACCTGGACTATAGCAAGCGCCCCCTCGCCTGTCAAAGAAAGAGCCAGCCATTTGACACTGACGCCAGATCGAATACCATACCTGGAGAGCAGCGTTCGCTGGAAGGCAAGGTGTCAGAGAAATGGAGCTAGGACTGACCGGAAAGGTAGCGATAGTGGGCGGGGCCAGCCGCGGCATCGGCAAGGCGATCGCCCTTGCCCTCGCCCAGGAGGGGTGCCACGTTGCGATCTGCGCCCGCGGCAAATCAGACCTCGAGGCCACCGCCGAGGAGATCCGCTCGCAGACGGGGGCCCGCGTCCTGCCGGCGGTCTGCGACATGTCCAGCTACAAGGACATCCAGGCCCTGGTTCGCCGGACGGCGGAGACCTTCGGCCGCATCGACATCGTGGTGAACAACGCCGGCGGCCCCCCCGTGGGCACCTTCGACGACTTCTCCGAGGAGGAGTGGCAGAAGGCCGTCGATCAGAACTTCCTCAGCGCCGTGCGCACCATCCGCCAGGCTCTCCCCCACCTGCGGAAGCAAGGCGGACGGATCATCAACATTACCTCCGTGGCCGTGAAGCAGCCCATCGATAGCCTGATCCTCTCTAACTCCGTGCGCATGGGGGTAGTGGGCATGGCCAAGACGCTATCGCGGGAGGTGGCCAAGGACGGCATCACCGTCAACAACATCTGCCCGGGCAACATCGCCACCCAGCGGCTCCTGTCCCTGTTCGAGGCACGCGCCCAGAGAGAGGGTCGCCCCTTCCAGGAGGTACTCAAGGAGGAAGAGAGCAGGACGCCCACCGGCTTCCTTGGCGAGCCCGCGGACATCGCTGCCCTCGTTGTCTTCCTGGCTTCGGAGAAGGCCCGCTACATCAGCGGCGCCACCATCCAGGTGGATGGCGGCAGCACCACCGCCGTCTTCTAGAGCCCGGCGCCTTACGGCCTGCTTCCCCAAACGGAATTCGACTGGTCGAGCCAGGCGTTGGCCATCAGGAAAGAGTTCCCGAAGAAGGGCGTCGGCCGGAAATTCCGGTAGTAAGGCCAGGCCACCCATAGCCAGATAGCGGAAACGAAGTCCAGACGAGCGAGAACGTTGTCCAGCAGGTAGTGCTGGATCTCATAGCCAAGCCGCTGTCGCTCCTCGAAGTCGAACTCCTCCCTCTGGGCCTCCAGCATACTGTCCAGCGTGAGATCCGACAGGTGGAACGAATTCTTGGGTCCGCCGGTGTGGAAGTACGGATAGAGCCAGTCGTCCAGGTCGATCCAGCCGTTGTCATAGGCGAAGGCAAAGGGGACGGTGCCCCGGAGCCCACCTTCCGCAAGCTGAGCGTAGGTCCATATGTCGTATTCCACCTTGGCCCCCAGGACCTTCTCTAGCTGTCGCTTGTACTGGGGAGCGAACTGAGGGATGTAGGGCGGGTTATCGGCGAAGGTGATCTTTAGGTCGGGGCTTCCCGCCGCTTCGTACAGTCGACGGGCCTCCTGCTCGTCCTCCTCCCGCTCCTCCTTGCTCAGCCGATAGCCGGGCTTCTTGAGCAGCTCCTCCTGCGGCAGGGCCCACTGCTTGAGGACCCAGCCTACGGGCCCCTGCATCTTGCCGTAGCCCTGCCAGAAGGCGTCCAGCATCTGCTGCCGGTCGCTGGCCAGGTGGATCGCCCGCCGCAGCCTGATGTCATTGTAGGGCGGCTGGTCTACCATGAAGGTAGCCTTGACCCAGGCCGCAAAGCCCATATCGTAGCTGATCAGGTCAGGTTCGTCCTCCCTGAGCTTGGTCACCCACTCGGGGTTGTTCACCTGAAAGGCCACGTCCAGCTTCTTGGTGCGAAAGACGGCCTCAATGGCGGCATCGTCATAGATGAAATGAGACTGGTAGCCATCGATGTAGGGCCTGCCAAGCTCCGGCTCGTCCCAGCCGAACCAGTCAGGGTTCCTGACAAAGGACGACTTCACCAGCGGCTTCAGCTCGTCCCACATAAAGGGGCCGGTGCCCAGCATCGCCTCCGGCTGGTTCATCTGGTCGGTGTCGTCCACCAGCTCCTTGGCGATGATGAAGGCGTTGCTATCGGCCAGGAAGTGGAGGAAGGGAGCCGTAGGCCGCTTGGTGCGGATCTTGAGGGTGAGTGGGTCCACCACCTCTATGGTATCGATGGTTTCATAGTGATGGGCGTGCTTGAAGAGGGCCCGCCGGGGGCTCTCCTCGTTCATCTGTCGCTCAAAGCTGTACTTCACATCCTCCGCCGTAAGCTCGCGGCCGCCCACAGCCTTCTCCTCGGCGGTGGGCGAGCCTCCCAGGACGGTGCTCGGCTGCTGAAAGCGCACCCCCGACCTCAGGCGGATGATGTAAGTCAGTCCGTCGGGGTCGGGCGTCTCCCAGCTCTCTGCCAGGTCAGGAACGATGACCCCCCGCTCGATGTCTTCGTACCTCAGAACCTTGCTGAAAACCGCAGAATGCGAACTGAAGACCGGCCCGAACTCGGTATGGTGGGGGTCCAAGGTATCGGCCCCAAAGGCTTCTAAGCCCGGCAGGTGGAGGGTGCCGCCGCGATAGGCCGCGGGCTCGTAGACATAGGGCGTGGGAGTAGCGGGAGGGGTTGGACTGGCCAGCGCCGTTGGCGTGGCTTCCTTTTCCTCCTGCCCGCAGCCGACGACGGCGGCCGCCGCAAGACCGGCACCGCCCAGGGCAGCCGCTCGCAGCACCCGCCGTCGCGACATCCGCCGAGTCCAGAAGCGCCGCCAATAGTCCGAGTCGGCCACGGTCACACCTCCTTTCGCCTATCCAGAAGCCTTCTAGGTAAGGCGAATGCGAGGGTCAAGGATATCGCGCAGGGCATCCCCCGCCAGGTTGAAGCCCATCACCGTCAGGGTTATCGCCGCTCCGCCGGCAAGCATGGTCGAGGGCTGACTGGTCATGTATCGCCGCCCTTCGTCCAGCATCATGCCCCAAGACGGCGGCTCGATAGGCGCCAGGCCCAGGAAGGCCAGAGCGGCCTCCGCCAGGATAACACCGGCAATGCCGATAGAGAAGATGATGATTATCGGCGCCGCCACATTGGGCAGGATGTGCACAGCCATCAGGCGGAAGGGAGAGCAGCCGATGGCCCTGGCTGCCTCCACGTGCGGGTCCTCGCGAGCGGAAAGGACGGCGCTGCGCACAATACGCTGGGCGCCGGTGATGACCACGAAGCCCAAGCCCATGGTCAGCGTGATCAGATTCCGCTCGGTGAGGCTCACCAGCAGCAGCAGGATCAGGATGGCAGGAAAGGCCTGGATAGAGTCCATGACCCGCTGGACGAGCATGTCGAACCAGCCGCGGAAGTAGGCGGAGACGATGCCAATGGTTGTGCCGAAGATGATGGCGAACAGCAGCGCGCCCAGCCCCACTCCCAGGGAGCGGCGGGCGCCCCAGACCACTCGCGAGTAGTTGTCACGGCCGAACTGGTCGGTGCCAAACCAGTGCTTCAAGCTGGGGCCCGAGCGGCTGTCCAACCTCTCCGCCGGCTGCATCGAACCAGGCACATAGCTGGGGTTGGCAACCCGAAATGTCTCCTCAGCATCGTACCGAGAGAGCCAGGGCGCACCGGCGGCGAGCGCTGCCATCAGCAAGACGACCGCCACCCCAAAGGCGCCCAGAGGCTTGCGCCGGATGAAGCGCCCGACGAGGAAAAGCCAGCCGAGCCGTCGCGGCGGAGCAACCTCCGCCGCCGCGGCAACGAGGACCTCCACCTCGGCCCCTTCGTGTCCCGCCAGCAGGGGACACCTCCTTTCAGCGGACTGCTAGCCGTAGCGAATCCGGGGGTCCAGCCAGGCGTAGGCGACATCCACCAGCAGGTTGACAAACACCAGACCTGCGGCCACCAGAAGCACTACTCCCTGGACCACCGGATAGTCGTACTGCTGAATGGCATTGACCACGTAGAAGCCAATGCCCGGCAGCTGAAAGAGGGTCTCCAGGACTACATTGGCGCTGGCGATGGTGGCGAGGAGGAGGGAGATAACGGTAATAACAGGAATAAGAGCATTCTTGAGGGCATGCCTCATAATTACCACTCGCTCCCGCAGGCCTTTCGCCCAAGCGGTACGTATGTAGTCCTGACGGAGCACCTCCAGCATCTGCGAACGCAAGAACCGCATTATTATAGCGCCGATGGCTAGCCCCCCCGCTACGGCTGGGAGAACCATGGCCTGCACGTTCAGAAAAGGATCATCAAAGAAGCCCTTGTAGTTGGTGATGGGCGGACTCCAGTGAGCCCAACGGGCCAAACCGTAGAGGAGCAACACCCCCACAAAGAAGGACGGTACGGCCAGCCAGAAGATGGCGAACAAGCGAAGAGCGTAGTCCAGCCACGTATCCTGCCGAACGGCGGAGATAATGCCTATGGGCACAGCTACCAGCACTGCCACCGCCACCTGGAGGATCGCCAGCTCAATCGAGGGAGCCAATCGCTCCCTCAGCTCTACCATGACAGGCTGCCCGCTGACGAAGGAGTCGCCCAGATCCCCCCGAAAGAGACCGCTCACGAAGTCCCAGTACTGCTTGGGCATGGGCTTATCCAGGCCCAGGTCGTGACGGACGATATCTTCCGCCTCTTCCGCTGAACGGTCGGGGATCTGGGCCCCCGCCTGACGCACGGCGAAGTCGCCCGGCGTCACCCGCAGAGCAAGGAAGACCATGGTGATGACCATGAAGATCACCAGGACGTTGAGAAGAGAGCGACGGACGATGTAATGCTGCACGGCTGGCCTTGCTCCCCTAGCGCCTGGGCCCGACTGTCGCCAGGATGTTATCGGTGGGCTGAAGTTATCATCCGCTCCTTGCTCAGTCAAGGGTCAGCCCATAGGCGCACAAAGGCCGCCAACAGCCGATTATTTGCATCTGCTTGACAGGTTTTTGCAATTGCGATAATATTGTGATTGAAGTCACGATCGCCCGCGCCGAAGTCGCCACAGGCGACACGGGGGACCAAATACTGGGGTGAATCCCCGACAGCGTCGGGGTAGGGTTAGCCTTTCAACCCGAATCCGTCAACTAACCTCGGAGGCGCACGAAAGGCCTTGCCGGCGGTTACTGGCAAAAGGCCTTTTTTTGCGCCGCCCGAGGCCCTGCTTTGGCCAGGCAGGAATCAGCCTCTGGGCGACGCGGTTGAGGGAAGGGGGTCGAAGTAGTGGTGCAGTCTGCGCCTCCCAGAGTCTGTCCCCGCTGTCGTGGCTCCATGATCATGGAAGAGGACTGGTACGGTTCGTACAGTTCTTGCCTCTGCTGTGGCTACGTCCATGAGTTCGGAGCTATGGCTGCCGAAGAGCTTCGGGCCGAAGAGGGTGCACCTCATCGCCAGCGTCGAAGGCAGCCATCGCACGGCAAGCTGCGGCTATAGAATCGATCACCTACTGGCACCTGCGCCGTAACGATAAGGAAGGCAGCCACGCTCTGGCTGCCTTCCTTATTGCCTCCGCCTAAGGCGCCTTCGCGCAGGGCAATTCAAGCTGTGAGGGCTTGACTTCCACCAAGACCGACGAATACACTTAGCACAATCCTAAGTATTGCCGCCATAAATGCCGATGACCGTCCAAGACCGCGACCGAACGGAGCGCATCCTGTCCCTCTCCGAGGAGGTCTTCAAGGCGTCCCGCAACCAGGTCCCCCGCGATTGGAACCGCGTCGACTTGACCATGCCCCAGCTCAAGGTGCTCTTCTCCCTCTTTGTCGACGGCTCTCTCGACTGCAGCAGCCTGGCCGAGGCCGTGGGCGTCTCCCTGCCCACCATGAACGGCGTGCTCGAGCGGCTGAAGGAGCGAGGCCTCATCGCTCGCCGACATGACCGCCACGACCATCGCCGCATCGTCAACAGCCTGACCACCCACGGCCATCAGCTCATCGAAAGGCTATGGGCCTCGCACCAGGACTGGCTGTCCGAGCTCCTCGACCGCATGGACAGCGCCGACCTGCAGACCATCGAGCAGGCCCTGACCATCATCGTCGGGGCCCTGCGCCGCCAGGAGCAATACGCGTGGACTGGATAACCGGCATCACCCGTTTGGCCCTGAGCAGACCGGCCGTTGTCTTCCTGGCCACCCTTCTGGTGATCGTGGCAGGCGTCCTCGCCGTATTTCGCCTCAAGATGGAGCTCTTCCCCGACATCGACTTTCCGGTGGTCACCGTGGCTACCAGCTACCCCGGCGCCAGCCCCGACGCCATCCTCGACGACGTGACCGTACCCGTAGAGAACGCCGTCGCCGGCGTCAGCGAGATCAAAGAGCTCCAATCCGTCTCCACCGAGAACCTATCCGTGGTCATCGCCGAGTTCGACTACGGCACCGACATGGATAAAATGGAGCAAGAGATCGCGGCCAGCGTCGACAACCTTGTCCTGCCCAGCGGCGCCAGTCAGCCCAACGTTGACCGCATCGACCTTGCTGACTTCCCCATCATCTTCTTCACCGTCTTCGGCGAGCGAGATGTTTCCGAGCTGGAGACGATAACCCGCAGCGACGTGCTGCCCTTCATAGCGCAAGTAGGCGGTGTCGCCCGCGTGGCCATCGAGGGTGCAGCCGCCCAGCAGGTCTGGGTCACCCTAGACCCCCAGGAGCTCGCCCAGTACGGGCTCACCACAGAGCAGGTGGTCACGGCCCTGCAGGAGAACAACGTCTCCAGCCCCAGCGGCATCATCTTCGACAGCGAAGGGCAGGTGCTGCCGGTGCGCACCACCTCTCGCTACACTTCCCTGGAAGACATCAGCGGCCTGGCGGTGGCCAGCTCTGAGGCTGCGTCGCCCGTTCTCCTGGGCGACATCAGCCAGGTTGAGATAGCCACCGACCCCTTCGCCAGCATCAGCCGCACCAACGGCCGTCCCAGTCTGGCCATCTCGGTGGTGAAAGAGGCCGATGCTAACACCGTGGAGGTGGCCAACAACGTTCAGGATAAGCTCGAGCAACTCAACGAGCGGCTGGCCGACGACATAGAGATCGCCACCCTGTTCGATCAGTCAGACTACATCGAGGAGTCAATCAACGCCCTGCTACGAGAGGGGCTCCTGGGGTTTCTTTTTGCCGTCATCGTCATCTACATCTTTCTCACCGGCCTGCGCACCACTATGGTGACCGCCATCTCCATCCCCCTGAGCATCATCATAGCGCTCATCATTCTGGCCTGGCAGGGCATGACCCTCAACATAATCACCATGGCCGGCCTGACGGTGGCCATCGGCCGCGTGGTCGACGATAGCATCGTCGTCCTGGAGAACATCTACCGCCACAGCCGTCAGGGCGAGAAGCTATCGGAGGCTGCTTACACCGCCACCCGCGAGGTGGGTACAGCCGTCTTCGCCTCCACCCTCACTACGGTGGCCGTCTTCCTGCCCCTGGCCCTGGCCGGAGGGCTGGTGGGCGAGGTCTTCTTCTCCTTCGCCATCACCGTAACCATCGCCCTGCTGGCCTCCCTGCTGGTGGCCCTGACGGTGGTGCCCCTCCTGGCCCGCTACCTCCTGGCTGTAGCAGCCGAGAAGCGCGGCCGCCCCGACTGGCTGCGACGGCTGCTTCCCTTTGCCTCCAAGCAACCCCGCCCATCGCCCGGCCCGGACGAGGAGGAAGAGATTTGGCTGCAACGCATGTACACCCCCATACTCCGCTGGGCCTTGGGGCATCGCCTCGCCACCCTCACCGGCGGCATCATCTTGTTCATCGGCAGCTTTGCCCTTCTGCCCTTCATCGGCATCAGCTTCCTGCCGGGCGGAGGGCCCAATGCCATCAGCGCTAGAGTCGAGCTGCCGGCCGGCACCAGCCTGGCCACCACCGACGCCAAGGCCCAGGAGATCGAGCAGATCTTGGGCCAGGTAGAGGGCCTGGAGACCTATGACCTGATCATAGGGCAACCTGACCCCAGTGGGGCACTGGCCTCCGCCCAACTGAGCTCCGGACGCCTTCCCACCAGCGGCACCATCGACATGTGGCTCAGCTACTCCGACGGCGTGGACATGGACGAAGAGGTAGAGCGCCTGCGGGACGAGTTCAACGCCCTGCCCGGCGAGAAAGAGGTGAGCGTGGAGCGGGTGTCCGGCGTGTCGGGGACCGACCAAGTGGACATCACCATCACCGCCGACAGCCTGGATGACCTACAGGACGCTAATGACCAGCTTCTCCTGAACCTGAAGGCCATCGAAGACCTGACCAATGTCAGCAGTGACCTGGTGTCTGCCCGTCCCGAAATAGAGGTGCAGGTAGATTCCCAGAAGGCCTCAGCCTACGGCCTCAGCGCCGAGGACGTGTCGCAGCGGGTGAGGGATGCCCTGTTCGGCCAGGAGGCCACTCAGGCGCAGCTAAACGGTCGCACAACCGACGTCTACGTGCGCGTGGCCTACGACAGCAGCGGCAGCGACGGCGATCTGCTCGCCCTGCCCCTGGCCCCAGGCGGAACGCCCACCCTGGGCGACGTGGCCACGGTAGCGGTGACCGACAGACGGGCACAGGTGAGCCGCGTCGACCAGAGGCGAGCGGCCACCATCTACGGCACCATCACCAGCGACAACCTGAACGCTGTCTCCGGCAAGGTAGACGACGCCATCGCTCAAGCGGAAAAGGCCGCCGGCGTGGAAATCAGCAAGGGTGGCATCTTCGAGGAGCAGGAGGAGGCCTTCGCTTCTCTGTACATTATCCTCGCCTTCGCCATCCTGGTTGTCTACATCGTCATGGTTGCCAGCCTGGGCTCGGTTGTGAACCCCTTGATCATCATGGCCAGCCTACCCTTCGCCACCATCGGCTGCTTCTTCGCCCTGTTCATCACCCAGCGCGAGATCGGCCTGCCGGCGATGATCGGCTTCCTGATGCTCATCGGCATTGTGGTAACCAACGCCATCGTCCTCATCACCTTCGTGGAGCAACAACGAGCGCGCGGCCTTCCCACCCGCGAGGCCCTCATCCGCAGCGGACGCGCCCGAGCCCGACCCATCCTGATGACCGCCATAGCCACCATCTTCGCTCTCATCCCCCTCTCCCTGGGCCTCAACGAGGGCGTCCTCATCGCCGCCGAGCTGGGCACGGTAGTCATCGGCGGGCTGTTCACCTCTACCATCCTCACCCTGCTGGTGATCCCGGTGGTCTACAGCCTGGTGGACGACTGGCGCCGTCGCTTGAGCGGGCAACCAGCAGAACGCTAGAAGATCGCGTCCGGAATCCCAAGCGCAAGGGGACCTCGAGCACTCCCTCCGCCGAGCCGTCAGCGGCGGCCATCCCACCAGCCCGACCCTGGCCTTTCACGTACTTCACAGAAGTTGCCTCAGCGCCGTCGCTGTTGCATCCCGACAACCCTGACGGTGGAAGGAAGGTGATGGGCGAATGCAGATAAAAACTCGCGCGCCCACCCAGGAAGGCCGAGTTTCGCCGCGGAGAACCGAGACAACCGTCATCTTCGTGGGTCACGCCCGCCTGCCCCACAGCCTGGCGCCGCGCGACTCCTCATCCGTGGTCTCAGTGGAGCTAGAAGCGGAAGTAGCTAGCGGGAGCATCCTGATTACCTCCGTCAAAGGCGTTCTATCCCTGGGGACCAAGCTTCTCGACGAAGTGCTGGCCGGTCGAAGCATAGGCGATGGCCCTCATGAAGCGGTGGAGGAGATCAGGCAGCGCTACGTCTGTCCTTCGCAGAAGGCCCCATGCACGGCTGTGGCCAACGCCTACGAGGCATATTATCGCTACCGCCAACAGGGGCTTTCTGCCTCCTATGTTCTCCCCTTATCAACCAAATTCTCACCGATAGTCTGTCAACATACTCTTGCCCCTTGGGAGGTGAAAGGTCTATGCTATTAGTGGCGGTTGTTCCAAGCGAGGTTAAGGCTGGCATGGAGTACTTGGGTGCGCGGCATGAGATCAAAGATGATCTAGCCGCCTTGCTGGAAGGGGCGGAGGATCGCTATTCAAGCCTGCAGCTTCACTTCCTGCGGCGGCTGAATGGTTTGCTGAGCCTGCGCCAGCAACAGAGGGCCCAACTCAAGCCGGAGGGCGTGCGTTTCCTCGACAGGGCTATCTTCGCCACCTACCGCGACTGTGCGGCGGCAGGTGTGTCGGCCGAGGCCCAGAAAGTGGTCCAGTCCGTGGAGAGCCGTACCTCGGCAGGGGGCAGCGAGAACTAGAGAGAAACCCTTAGCCAAGGTTTAGAACATCCCGGTCGCCGGGATGTTCTTGTTATGTGCTGCCCTCGCTGGCTCCTGTCCAGCTGCGAGACCCATTGGAGCGCTCGCCGTTCCCCCCTTCTCCACTGTCGAGGAGAACTGCTAGAGCGCTGTTTCTACGGGATTGCGCAGGACGCCGATGCCGCCGATGTCCACCTCCACCACCTCGCCTGCCTTCAGCGGCGCGGTTGTCCCCGGCGTGCCCGTGAAGAGGATATCGCCTGGCTCCAGGGTCATCGCCTGGCTGGCGAAGCTCACCAGCCGGGCCACGTCGTAGATCAGAAGCGAAGTGTTGATGCTCTGAACGACTTCTCCGTTGACACGGGTCCGGAGCTCCAGGTTGGTCGGATCGAGCCCGGTGACGATCCAGGGGCCGATGGGAGCGAAGGTATCGCAGCCCTTTGCCCGCCACCACTGGAGGTCGCCTTGCTGCCAGTCGCGCGCACTGACATCATTGCCGCAGGTATAGCCCAGCACGTGGGCTAAGGCCTCATCGGGCGTCAGGTCTCTGGCTCGGCGGCCGATAACGGCTACCAGCTCGCCTTCGTAGTCCACCCGTCCGGCAGCGGCGGGCAGAACGATCGCCTCCTCCGGCCCGATAGCCGCTGAGGGCGGCTTCAGGAACAGCTCAGGATTGGGCGGCGCCGCGCTCTGGTCGAACTGCTGCAGATGGCTACGGTAGTTGAGGGCCACCGCCAGGATCTTGGACGGCCTCACCGGAGCCAGCAGCCTCACCCGCGATAGGGGCACGCTCTCCTCAGCCGATCGCCAGGCGCCGAAGGGGCTGCCGACTATGGGCCTGAGCAGATCGCCCTCCACCAGGGCATACCCCCGGCGACGGCCGTAGCGAAATCGGGCGAATCGCAGAGAAGAGGGCTTCACGGCATGTCTATCCTGCTCATTTCTTGTAAACGCGATTGTACTAGCGGACGACAGGGATTGACAACTTGCCCCCAGGCCAGTATACTTGTTCGACAGAACACAAGTTCGATGACATAAGGAGGGGCGTATGGCCAAGAACCTCTCGCCCAAACAGCAGAGCATCCTGCGTTTCATTCGCCAGTTCATCGATGAACACGACTATCCCCCCAGCATCCGCCAGATCCAGGACGGCTGCGGTATCAGCTCCACCTCGGTGGTGGACTACAACCTGAAGAAGCTGGAGGGCGACGGCTACATCCGCCGCGACCGCGAGGTATCGCGCGCCATCGAGCTCCTGGAGCGCGGCGGTCGCCGCCCGCGGACGGTGGCCGTGCCCATCATCGGCCAGATCGCCGCCGGCGAGCCGATACCGGTACCCACCGCCGACACCTGGAGCAACATAGACTACTCCGAATCCATAGAGATCACCCGCGACATGGTCGGCGGCCGCCCGAATGTCTACGGCCTGCGGGTGAAGGGCTCCTCCATGATCGACGCCCTGGTGAATGACGGCGATATCGTGCTCATGGAGGCCGCCACCACCGCCGACAACGGCGACATGGTTGCCGCCTGGCTCAAGCGGGAGCAGGAGGCCACCCTTAAGCGCTTCTACCAGGAGAGCGGCCGCATCCGCCTTCAGCCGGCCAACGACGCCATGGCCCCCATCTACACCGACCCCGCCAACGTGGAGGTGCAGGGGAAGGTCCTGGGAGCCATCCGCTCGTCCTAGAAGACAACTGACTAGCAGAAAGGCGCTCCGCCGGCCGCGCTCATATCCTGGCCAGGTCGTGCACCAGCAGCTCCAGGGCTACCTCCTCGTCGTAGTGCCCCCGCTTCACCCCGACATCGGCCTCCAGCAACCGCCGATAGGCTGTCTTCAGACGAGGCAGAGAGTAGCGCTGCGCCTGATCGAGAATCCGCTGGAGAACGAAGTCGGAGGTGATACCCAACCGCTGGCCCATCTCCCGAGCGGAAAGACCGGCTGTCATCATCTCCCTGGCCTGGATGATCAGCCGATACTGGCGGACCACCATGGCCAGAAGGTAGCCTCCCTCCGCTCCGGCCGTCCTCAACTGGCGTAAGAGGCGCAGAGCCACAGCCGCCCGCTTCTCGACGATGGCGTCCACCATGGCGAAGATGCTCACCTGCCGCGCCTCGCTGACCAGCGCCCTCACATCCGCCCCCTCGATGCGTCGGCCCTGAGCGTAGGCTGTCAGCTTGTCAAGCTCGCTGGCCAGCAACCACAGGTTGTTTCCCACCAGGTCGGCCAGCAGGCGAGCCGCCGCCGGCGAGATATCGACGCCCTGGTTCTGCGCCCGCTCCAGGATCCACTTAAGGACGGCCCCCGGCCTTAGCGGCCGGAACTCTCGCACCTGCCCCACCGAGCCGATGGCCTTCAACAAGGGATTGCCGTCCGACAGCTCCTCGTCCACCAGAACCAGAGTCGCGGTGCTCGGCATGCGCTGGGCGTACTCAGCCAGGCCCAGCCAGCGCTCCAAAGCCTCCGTGTTCTCACGTCTGGCGCCGCGAGCGCCCCGACGCGGCCGCCCCGGCGAGTCGAACCGCTTGAGCAGGCCCTCCACAACCACCAGCCGATTAGCGCTGAGGAAGGGCATCGTGTCGCAGATGGCCATGAGCTGCTCGGGGCTAACCTCACGGCCATCGAGCACGTCCGTATTGGAAGAAAGCATACCGTCGGAGTCCAGCTCGCCCTTGATGCGAGCCAGTTCCTCCCGCAGGGAAAAATCGTCGCGGCCGTAGAGGACGTACAGCATAGCCGCTGCGAGCATATACCAGACGAGGGGCAGCCCTCAACACCACCGAGCAAGTGTTGCCGAGGTTTGGCCGCGCCTCTTGAGCCAACCGCCGCTCGGTGCTATGATGCCCGCCGCCCATGGGGAGGGAAAAGACCAGCGATGAAAGGCCGGCTGGCAGCGACAGCCATTAGTGCCGCCCTGGTTCTGGCTCTGGCGGCAACGCTGCCAGACGCCCTGGGCTCTGTCTATCCGCCGCCGGAGACCACCCGCAGCTTCGACCTTGGGCCGTCTGGCTGGCACAACCTCGTATGGACGGGCCCCTCAGGGACCGAGCCGGGGACGGCCCTGGCCTGCATCGAGGGGGGCTACGCCATCGCCTACCGCTGGATGGACAGCAGCGAGCCTTTCGAGCGGTGGATCCCAGGCAGGCCCGCCATGTCCGATATGCGAAGCCTCAACAAGTACGACCTGCTGCTGGTGCTGATCACTGACAGCGGCACTCAGTGCGTGGGCACGCCGATCGAGCCTTAGTTGGTTGAGGCGCGTCAGCTGGTCAGCCCGGACTCGGAGGGAACGCGGCCTTCGATATCGTTGCCGGCGTGGCGAGTGGCCTTGACGACGTACATGGCGGCATCCGCCTTCTGCATCAACTCGTCGCCGTTCTCGCCGTCCCAAGGAAAGCCCGATACCCCCAACGCCACGGTCAGGTTGACGGACTGCCCATCGTGCTCGTAGACGGAGGTAACCTCCAGGGTTCGCCGGATGCGCGTGGCCACCACGAAAGCCCCACGCCTATCGGTTTCTGGCATGATCACGCCGAACTCGTCGTCGCCCAAGCGAGCAGGGACGTCACTGCTACGGGTACACTTCAGTATTACCTTGCTCAGTTCGGCCAGTGCCACATCTCCCACCTTCTGCCCGTAAGCGTCGTTGACAGCGTCGAGTTGGTTGATGTCCAGTACCATGACGGCCAGGGGCATCCGCAACCTGCGGGCCCGCTCCAGCTCCCACTCCAACCGTTCTAGGAAATAGGCCTGGCTGAAGAGCTGGGTCAGATAATCGCGCGCGTCCGCCTCTTCCAACCCGCAACTGTCGGTGAACAGCTGCGTTGGGTAGCGCTGCTCCTGCTCTACGTGCGTTCTACGAGAGAAGGTGGCAAGCGTTTGGGCCATGAGGATGACGGCCAAGAAGATGAGGCCGTTCAGGAGGTGGAACTTCCAGCCTACGTCAGAAGCGTAAGCTAGCGATAGTATGAAAGCGCCAGCAATGGCGAATATCGTCCCGCCGGCCCGTAGCCCCCAGCGTAAGCGGTTCAGGTCGCCCGGGGGAGCGATTCTGCGAACGGCACGCCGCGTGTTCCCGGACACCGTCACCTCGGTGGGGGTCTCCTGTTCAACGTTTTGCATGAAGATGGCCCCGGCCTTTCTTTTTTTCCCTTTTCTTGTAGGACGCTGCAGTACGCCTTACGTTACAATGCAGCCTATGCTCCACTCGTCAAGAAAGCGCGCAGCAGTCCCCTACCCTGAGCGATCGGATTGTGGTTGGGACGGCCTTGGAGAGCCGCCGAAAGGTTGTCGCAGGTCGCCCGGCGGCGGCCTACATCATCCCCACGAATTGCCTGATGCAGACGATGGAGCAATCGCGGCCGTGGATCCGCTCCGCCTCGGCTACGGCCTCCTCCACGCTGGCGGTTGGAATGAACCCCAGGTGTCGTGGCACCGCCGGGTCCTTCGCCCCGGCCACGAATACGCGAGCCGCGTGCCGCAGGCGCTTCAGCGGATGCGTCGCCAGTATCCCGTGCACTGGATGGAAGGCATTGCCGTTGCGATAGCGCTCGATGTAGTCCGCTCGAGTGGCGAACTCGTCCATGAACCGGGCAGTGATCTCGTACGGGTCGAGGCTTTCCGTCAGGACTCGCTCCCACACCTCCGGGTACGAAGGATGGTGCTCCAGGTCCCAGTCCTCCGGGCAGGGCGTGGCCATGATCACCGAGCAGCCTGGCTTGCCCAGAGCCTCGATGTAGCCCCCCAGGTAGCCAAGCCCTGAAGAGAGCAGGGTTAGTATCGGGTTCATCCGGGCGAAGGTGGCGTACGGGCTCCAGGCTGGAACCCCGTAGATCACCACGTCGGCGGGCTCAGCTGCCGCCCGTCGCGGCTGGTACAGAGAAGCCTGCACCTCAACCGCCGCCGCCCGCGTCTCGTCTACGCCGCCGGCAAACACCCGCCCGATGGTCGCCGCGTTGGCCAGCAGCGTCTCCACTTTGAACACGCGCCTGCCCAGCTTCGACTCCAGATGCCGGCCCATCTCATCGAAGACGTCGTGCATCCGGTTGCCACGCACGGACATCGTCATGCCGTCGGGCGTGTGCGTCCAACGAATGGAGCGCCAGGTGGATAGCCCAACGCAGACCGACTTCCAGCCGCCGTTGAAGCCCAGGTAGCAGGCGGCGTTGACATACACGGTCAAGTCCGCTTCCTTTACCAGGCGGTGAACCTCGACATCATAGCCATTGGCTGTAGTCCCCATGTACACGAGGTTGTCCGGGTCTTCGGCATCCTGACAGGTCAAGCGCGGCCCGAAGCGCTGCACCAGATCCTGCCCGAGGATGGCCGTCAGCTCCTGGTGCGTCCATTTGCGGTGAAGCCCGTTGGCGCAGACGAGAGTGACGTTCTCCTCCGACACGCCAGCCTCCGCCAGCTCCTCCAAGATCGCTTCGATGGCCAATCGCCTGATGGGGCCGAACGACGGCGCTGTCGGGTCATCGAAGGCGATGAGCACCTGCGCCCCCGGCCTCACTAACCGCCCCACGCGAGGCAGACCGAGCGGCTCTGCCAGCGCAGCCCGAACGGCCGCCTCCTGATCTGCCACCGGATCCAGACGAAGCCCCTCACGGTCGCCGCCCACCAGTTGGGTGCGATCGGGAAGGCTCACCTCTATCATCGTGTCGCCAAAAAACAGCGACTGCTCGATCGTCATCGCGTCTGCTCCCAGTCTGCTTTGATCTCAGCGAACACCACCATCGCCGCCGCCAGCCGCACACGTTTGAGGAGAGAGAAAGCTCTTCGGATTCAGAGATCTTGGCGGGAGTGCATGGGAGTCGAACCCACCCGGGACGGTCCTACCGCCCCGCATCGGTTTTGAAGACCGAGAGGCCCACCGGGGCCCATCCACTCCCGCATTTGACTGTCGCTAGCCAGGACCTGCTCTACGAGGACAGAGCCTGGTCGATGACCCTCTTCAGGTCGCTCTTAGGCCGAAAGCCGATGACCTGACCGACCGGCTGGCCGCCGTTGAACACGAGAAGGGTAGGAATGGCGCGAATGCCGTACTGGATCGCTGTATTCATATTGTCATCGGTGTTCATCCGGAGGAACTTGACCTTATCGCCGTATTCATCGGCCAGTTCCTCCACAATGGGTTCCACCATCCGACAGGGGCCGCACCAGGGCGCCCAGAAGTCCACCAGCACCGGCACGTTCGCCTTCAGCACTTCGCTTTCGAATTGAGAATCGTTAACATTACCAGGCTTCGCCATCAATCACTCCTTTCCCAGCTTCCTCAGTGCGCCAGAAGGCCCCTGACTAGGCGCCCTTTCCTGACCCCTCAGCCAGCGGCTGGGCCGGCTCCGGCGGTGGTCGCATAGCCTCCAGCATGCCGGACACGACGGCCTCCCTAGCCACCCTCAGGGCGCTCTTGATGGCCACAGCATCGCTGCGGCCGTGGCCCACGAAGACCAACCCCTTGACGCCCAGGAGAGGCCCTGCGCCGTACTCCCGAGGGTCGGTGCGCTTTCGCATGCCGCGCAAAGCCCCCCTTAAGAGCAGACCCGGCAGCATGTAGTACCACCTGCTCCTGATCGCCCCCTCAATCTGGCTCCCGATGAAAGAGCCCATGCCCTCCATCGTCTTGACCACCACGTTGCCGGTAAACCCATCGGTGACTATGACATCGGCGGCGTCGGTGGGGACGTCTCTCCCTTCCACGTTGCCGATGAAGTTCAGGTGGCTGGCGTTCTTCAGCAGCTCGTAGGCCTCCTGGGTCAACATGCTGCCCTTCGTCTCCTCCTCGCCGATGCTCAGGAGAGCCACCCGCGGCCTCTCCACCTTCCACACTCGCTCCATATAGGCGCTGCCCATCTCAGCGAACTGTAACAGGTACTTCGGCTTGCAGTCGGCGTTCGCCCCAACATCGAGGAGAACGGTCAGCCGACCCGACAGGGGAAGCAGGGCTACCAGCGATGGCCTGGCGATGCCCCTGAGGCGCCCCAGGTACATGATGGAGGCCGCCAGGACCGCCCCCGTATTGCCGGCAGAGACGAATGCGTCGGCCTCTCCCTGCTTGAGCAGCTTCAGCCCTACGACGATGGAGGAATCCTTCTTGCGCCGAGCGGCCTTGGCGGGGTGCTCATCCATGGCGATGACCTCGCTGGCCTCCACCAGGCGAATGCCCTCCGGCCGCGGTCCCTCCTTCGCCAGTTCTTCCTCCACCAGGGATGACGGCCCCACCAGAGCCACCCGCACCCCCAGCTCACGAGCGGCCAGCACCGCTCCCTTCACGATCTCCTGGGGAGCATGATCGCCGCCCATGGCGTCCAGGGCGATGACAGGATCACTCGCCGCCACGGAACTCCTCCTCGATCCGGCGGCGGAGGTCGGCGTCCAGCAACACGTCCACCGCCGTCATCGCCATGGCCTTGGCCGCGTCCAGAAGGCCGCGATGACCGGCCTCCGACGCCGAGAGTTCCCGGAACTCGGGGGTGTGGACGGGTATGTCCGGCGGCGCGATGGCCACCGTGGGATGGATGGCCGGCACCAGGACGCTGACGTTCCCCATGTCCGTGCTGCCCAGCGAGCGGCGGCTGTCCGATTCCTGCACCTGCCGGCCCAAGGTCTCCATGTTGCAGCGAAAGGCCTCGGCCAGCGCACGATTGCTACGCATGGCCCGATAGCGGGCCTCCTCCCCCCAGCGGTACTCCAGGCGGGCGCCGGTGGCCTCTGCCCCCGCCCGAAAGCATGCTAACACCTTCTCCTTCAACTCCTCCAGATAGTCGTCATCCTCAGCCCTGAGCAGAAAGGAGGCCGCCGACCGCTCCGGCACCACGTTCACAGCCTGCCCGCCGTCGGTAATGATGCCGTGAATGCGCGCGGACTCGCGGATGTGCTGACGGAGGGCGCTGACGCTGTTGTAGGCGATGACCAGGGCGTCCAGAGCATTGATCCCCGCCTCGGGGCGAGCGGCGGCATGCGCTGCCCTCCCGAAGTACTGCACGCTCAGCTCAAGGCAGGCCAGGGCGTAGGTCACCGCTGCGTCGCGATTGCCCGGATGCACCAGCATGGCCACGTCCAGGTCGTCGAAGGCGCCCCGGCTGGCCATGAACACCTTACCCCCCGCCGCTTCCTCGGCCGGCGTGCCGATGACCGCCACCGTCCCCCCCGTTTCCGGAATGATGCTTTTGACGGCGACGGCTGCCCCCACCGAAGCGGCAGCGATGATGTTGTGGCCACAGCCGTGGCCGATGCCCGCCAGGGCATCGTACTCGGCGAGGAAGGCTACTCGCGGCCGTCCATCGCCGTAGCTGGCGCGGAAAGCGGTATCCAGCCGGCAGATGCCTCGCTCCACAGCGAACCCCTCAGCCTCCAGGTAGTCGCTCAGCCAGCCAGCCGCCTTCGCTTCCTGAAAGGCCGTCTCCGGATTGGCATGGATGCGCAGGCTGAGTTCGATGAGCTGGTCGCGATGGGCGTCTATCTCTTCTACCGCTCTCTTCTTCAGATCATCGAGGCGATTCATACCTGGGGTTATCCTCTGGAAGATAACTTGAGGGGAAGCACGATTCCATTGTAGCCGTCGCCAACGAAGGCGGTCAAGGAGAGCCCTATTCGCTCGCTGGCGCTGCCTGCCGCCAGCAGTGCCACTCCCACTTCGCCCTCATCCTGTTCTATACTAGCTCCCAGAGGCCTTCTAGCTAGAGAAGTAGACCGGCAGTAGCCAACCAGGGTCCGGTGTTCATGCGCGGAAAAACGCTAGCAGCCCTTATCGTCCTGGCGTTCGCCGCTGCCTTTGCCGCCTGCCAGGGCGAGGAAGACAGAGCGACGCCATCCCCTACGCCGTCGCTGGAGGCCCAAGTCCGCCAGCAGCTAGAGGAGCTATCCACCGACGACCTCCTCGCCCTGACCTTCCCCGGCGTCGCCCTGACCCCGCTATCTCCCAGCGAAGAACTCACCCTCTACGTCCTAGAGGACGACCCCTCCTGGCAGATCGAGCCAATGGGACGCCTCATCGATCACTTCACCCGCCGCGATCGGCCTCAACTGGCCGCCTTCCTCTACCTCGACGACACGGCTACAGACGAAGGAGCGCCGTCCCAATCGCAGGTCCTGGACCTGCCGGAAGGGCTGTTCATGACCCTCATCGAGCTGGACAGCCGCGATCGGCCCGCCCTGGCTGGCCTGAGCCTTCTCGATTCCGCAGCGGCCGAACTCCTGGAGGCCTCGCCAGCTCTGGAGGATGGCCGCGTCCCCTTCCGCCAGGGTCTCGACAACCTGGCACCCGAAGGTCTCATGTCGCCCGCCCTGTCGGTGGACACCGACAACGATGGGCTGGATGAACTGGTCCTTCTGGACAGCGGCCTCGCCCATGGCATCGGCGCCGTACTCTATCTCACCTTCCGCTGGACGGGCTCCGGCCTCCACTGGCAACGAGTAGCGCCGCCCCTGGAGGGCGACTCGGCCGATCTGCCCACCCAGGCCGTTCTGGACTATCTGGCGGCCGTAGCAGCCGCCACCTCCACCGCCGAGCCCTGGCAAGACCTCCAGCGCTTTTACGCCTGGCAGTGGTTAACCGGCGATGAAGAATCGATCCCCGAAGAAGTGCTGCAGGAGGTCGCCGCCGACAACAGCGAGACCGCACTGGCAGCCGCCCGCCGAAAGCTGGAGGCCACCCGCCGGCTGTTCAGCGAGGCCTACGACCTCCAGTCGCTTGATCGCCAGAAGCTCCAGCCCTGGCCAGACTTCGTGAACGGATTTCGCAGCTCCGTCGGCGCCCAGGTATTAGAGATGCTGACGCCCAGTCAAGAAGACGAGATAACCTTCGTACAGGTGGTCATCATCGCCTTCAGCCGCGAGGGGCCGGATCTGGTCCAGCGGCAGTTTCGCGTGACCTATGAGCTCGTCCAGAGCCAGGAGGGCTGGCGCCTGGACGACCTCGATGTCAAGGAAGAGCCCCTATCGGAATAGCTTGACACCTGTCAGACCGCTGGGCTAACATCAATTAGGAAATCGAATACGGGCTGAAGACGCTCTTATCGCGAGTGGTGGAGGGAACGGCCCGAGGAAACCCGGCAACCGGTCCGCGCCAGAGCGATTCGCTATAGCTGGATACGGTGCCAAGTCCGACCCTTCGGCTGCACCGAAGGGAAAGATGAGAGCGGGTAGACGAAAAGAACTTCTCACACCACGAGAGGTTTTTTGTTATGCCCCGCCGAAGGTGAGAGCATAGCTTGCAAGGCGTAAAGGCTATCGAGTGGATAGACGGTAGAGTCCGCCTCCTGGATCAGACCCGCCTCCCCCAGGAGGAAGTATATCTGGACCTGGAGGACCACCAGCAGATGGCGGCGGCCATCCGGGAGATGCGAGTGCGAGGCGCCCCCCTCATCGGCATCGCCGCCGCCTACGGGATGGCTCTCGGCGCTCGGCATATCGACGCCTCGAACATGCAGGACTTCCTGGCCCGACTGCGCCAGGTTGCCGAGGATCTATCGGCTACCCGCCCCACCGCCGTCAATCTCCCCTGGGCCCTCAAGCGCATGACCCTGGCCGCGGAGGCCGCCGCCGATCCCCAGGCCGCCAGCGAAGCGCTGGTGGCCGAAGCCCTGCGCATCCATCAGGAGAACACCGACGCCGACCGCAGGCTCGGCCAGCACGGCGCTCAGTTCATCCCCGCCGGCTCTGGCGTCCTCACCCACTGCAACACAGGCTCTTTGGCCACCGGCGGCTATGGCACCGCCCTCGGCGTCATCCGCGCCGCCTGGGAGCAGGGCAAGCTCTCGCGCGTCTACGCCAGCGAGACGCGACCCCTCCTCCAGGGAGCGCGCCTCACCGCCTGGGAGCTGACCCGCGATGGCATTCCTGCCACCCTCATCGTCGAGGGCGCCGTCGGCCTCCTCATGCGCCGCCCTCAGGCCATCGCCTGTGTCATCGTCGGCGCTGACCGTATTGCCGCCAACGGCGACGTGGCCAACAAGATCGGCACCTACAACCTGGCCGTCCTGGCCAAAGAGCATGCCATACCCTTCTACGTAGCAGCGCCCACCAGCACCATCGACCTGGGCAGCGCCAGCGGTGACCAGATACCGATCGAGGAGCGCCCGCCGGAGGAGGTGACCACCTTCGCCGGCGCAGCGGTGGCTCCCGCAGGCATCGAGGCGCTGAACCCCGCCTTCGACGTCACCCCCCATCGCTACGTCTCAGCGATCATCACCGAGCGAGGCATCGCGCGAGAGCCGTATGCCGAGGCGCTGTCGCAGCTCTTCCAGCAGGAAGGGGTTCGCCATGCCTGAAGCGCGGGTGGCGATCATCGGCGGCAGCGGCTTCTATCAGATGGGCCTGACCGACATGGAGGAGGTCCGCATCGAACGGACGCCCTTCGGCCCGCCCAGCGACGCCATCGTCATCGGCACGCTGGACGGCGTGCGAGTGGCCTTCCTGCCTCGCCACGGCCGTGGCCATCGCATCCTCCCCTCGGAGCTGCCATCGCAGGCCAACGTGTACGCCCTCAAGACCCTGGGGGTGGAGTTCATCATCGCCGTGTGCGCTGTGGGCAGCCTCCGCCGGGAGATCGAGCCCCGCCAGCTGGCGGTGCCCGACCAGCTCATCGACCGCACCAAAGGCCGGCCGTCCACCTTCTTCGGCCAGGGCTTGACCGCCCACATCGCCTTCGCCGATCCCTTCTGCCCTGTCCTGCGAGACGCCCTCTGGCGATCGGCGCAGGAGGCCGGTGGCACCGCTCACAACGGCGGCACCCTGCTGGTCATGGAGGGCCCGGCCTTCTCCACCAGGGCTGAGTCCAACCTCTATCGCGCCTGGGGAGCCGACCTCATCGTGATGACCGCCCTGCCGGAGGCCAAGCTGGCCCGCGAGGCGGAGATCTGCTACGCAACCCTGGCCTGCGTCACCGACTACGACTGCTGGTACGAGGGTCAGGAATCGGTGACCGCCGAGATGATTCTGTCGAACCTGACCAAGACGGTGGAGGCCGCCCAGCGGACGGTGCGTCTGGCGCTGTCCGGGCTGCCCGCCCGCCGCGATTGCCTCTGCGCCAGCGCCCTCCAGGACGCCCTGGTGACGCCCCTGGACATGGTGCCCGAGGAAACGAAGAGGAACCTGGCGCCGATCATCGGCAGGTATGTGACGAGCGAGTCGACTGGAAGCTAATGATGCTGACCGATAGGCTGAAGGCGACCATCTTCGGGGCCAAGGCAGCGGCCAAACAGAGGACCGAGTATGTCATCGAGCGGCTCACGGATCCCGAGGCCATTCGGCCCCTGCTGGAAGGACAGCGGGCCTATGCCGCCTACGCCCTGGCCTACCTGGAGCCACGCCTGTTCCCCTACAGCGAGTGGTGGCAGGCCCACGGCCCTCAAGGCCAGGCGATCGTCGCCCATACCCGCAGCGGGCTGGGCCCTGCTCTGGTGACCATCGGCGATCCGCAGGCGCTGGATGCCCTCATTCGCCTTCACCCGGGCCCGCGGTTCACCTTCGCCACCTTCCAGCTCGACCATCTGGACGTTGCCCAGCGCCACTTCGTCCTATCGCGGCCGGAGCCTTCCCTGCGCATGTCGGTGTCGGCCGAGACCTTTCGGCCGGCGCAGGGCACCGCACGCCGCCTCAGGCGGCAGGATATCGGAGCAGTGAACGCCCTCCAGCGCGCCGATGGCTTCGCCTTCTATTCGGCCGCAGTGCTGGACGAGGGAGTGTACCACGGCGTCTTCGTCGGCCGAACGCTGGTGGCCATGGCCGGCACCCACGTGGTGGCCCCCTCTCAGGGCCTGGCCCTGGTGGGCAACGTCATGACCCACTCCCGCTATCGAGGGCAGGGCTACGGCAGCATCGCCACCAGCGCCGTCACCGCCGAGCTGCTCAAGACCTGCCCCGATGTGCTGCTGACGGTGAGCACCAAGAACCAGGCCGCCATCCGCATCTACGAACGGCTGGGCTATCGAGAGAAGTGCCGCCTAATCGAGTCAGGGGCGCGACGCAAGGACATGCTCGGCGTCGCCGCCCTGCTGCGCCGTGTTCTCGCCCGCTGCCGCGCCGAGGCCGGAAAGGAAGTCGTGGTGCTCGATCAGCAGACGGAAGGAAAGGCTCCGGAAGGAGGCCAATAAGTGCAAGCAAAGCCGCGTCTGGACTTCGACGTGAAGAGCCTGAGCCTAGCCGCCGAGGGCGCGCTGCGCATCGAGTGGGCGGCGCGAGAGATGCCGGTCATCGACCTCATCCGCCGCCGCTTCCAGAAGGAGAAGCCGCTGGCCGGCGTGCGCGTCTCCGCCTGCCTGCATGTCACCACCGAGACGGCCAACCTCGCCCTGGCCCTGGCCGATGGCGGCGCCCAGCTCGCACTCTGCGCCAGCAACCCTCTCTCCACCCAGGACGACGTGGCCGCCGCTCTGGTCAGCGAGTACAACATCCCCGTTTTTGCCGTACGCGGCGCGGACACCGAGGCCTACTACCGCCACATCCAGGCCGCCCTCGCGCAGGGGCCCCAGATAACCCTGGACGACGGCGCCGACCTGGTGAGCACCCTCCACAAGGAACGCCGAGAACTCCTGCCCGCTGTCCTCGGAGGCACCGAGGAGACCACAACCGGCGTCATCCGCCTGCGTGCCATGGCCAACGACGGCGCCCTCGCCTACCCGATCATCGCCGTCAACGAGGCCGACACCAAGCACCTGTTCGATAACCGCTACGGCACCGGCCAGAGCACCATCGACGGCATCACGCGCGCCACCAACGTCCTCTGGGCGGGCAAGACGGTGGTGGTGGTCGGCTACGGCTGGTGCGGCCGCGGCGTCGCCATGCGGGCCCACGGCCTGGGCGCTCAGGTAGTGGTCACCGAGGTGCAGCCGGTGCGCGCCCTGGAGGCGGCCATGGATGGCTTCCGGGTGATGCCCATGGCCGAGGCCGCCAGGATCGGCGATATCTTCGTCACCGTTACCGGAGACATTAACGCCATCAGCAAGGAGCACTTCCCGGTCATGAAGGATGGAGCGATCCTGGCCAACTCCGGCCACTTTAACGTGGAGCTGAACATCGCCGCCCTGGAGGAGATGACCGAGAGCAAACGCCAGGTGCGCACCCACGTGACCGAGTACCGCCTCCGCGACGGGCGGCGCATCTTCCTGCTGGCCGAAGGCCGCCTCATCAACCTGTCCGCCGCCGAGGGCCACCCCGCCAGCGTGATGGACATGAGCTTCGCCAACCAGGCCCTCTGCGTGGAGTACATCGCCCATCGACCGGAGCGCTTGCCCACCGCCGTCCACACCGTGCCCACCGAGATCGACCAGGAAGTGGCCCGTCTCAAGCTTCGCTCCATGAAAATCAATATCGACGAACTGACCGCCGAGCAACGCAAATACCTCGAGAGCTGGGAGGCCGGCACAGAATAGGACCCAAAGGAGGTATAGAACCCATGCCCACGCGCATGACCCTGATGAGCTCCCCGTCCATGCTGGTGACCTCAGAGTCGGTGACCGAGGGCCACCCCGACAAGATGTGCGACCAGATCGCCGACGCCGTCCTGGACGACATCCTGCCCGCCAGACCATCCGCGAGATCGGCTACACCAAGCCCGAGTACGGCTTCGACACCGAGAGCTGCGGCGTGGTCGTATCGGTCAAGGAGCAATCGCCCGACATCGCCGCAGCGGTGAGCACGCCCCTGGAGGTACGCGAGGGCTGGGAGAAAGCCGAGGAGCTTGAACTGGGCGCCGGTGATCAGGGGATCATGCTCGGCTTCGCCTGCAACGAGACGCCGGAGCTTATGCCTCTGCCCATCTCCCTGGCCCACAAGCTCTGCCGCCGCCTGGCCGAAGTGCGCAAACAAGGAATAATCCCCTATCTCCGCCCCGACGGCAAATCGCAGGTGACGATCGAGTACTCCTTCGGCGTACCGAAGCGGGTGAAGACGGTAGTCGTTTCCAGCCAGCACGATGACGGCGTCGAGCTTGCTCATCTCCAGGCCGACATCATGGAGCACGTCGTGCACCCCGTCATCCCTGCCGAGCTTATGAACAGCGAGACCGTCTATCGCATCAATCCCAGCGGCAGGTTCGTCATCGGCGGCCCCAAGGGCGACTCCGGCCTCTCCGGCCGCAAGAACATCGTCGACACCTATGGCTCCAGCGGCCGTCACGGCGGCGGCTCCTACTCGGGCAAGGACCCCACCAAGGTCGACCGCTCCTGCTCCTATGCCGCCCGCTACGTGGCCAAGAACATCGTCGCCGCTGGCCTAGCCGACCGCGCGGAGATCGAGCTCGCCTACGCCATCGGCGTCGCCCACCCTGTGTCGGTCTCTGTCGAGACCTTCGGCACTCAGAACGTCGACCACGACCTGATCGAACGCCTGGTCAAGACCCACTTCGACCTGCGACCGGCGGCAATTGTGCGTCACCTCGACCTGCGGCGGCCCATCTACAGGGCTACCGCCGCCTATGGCCACTTCGGCCGCGAGGACATAGACGCCCCCTGGGAGAAGACGGACAAGGCAGAGCTCCTGCGGCAAGAGGCCGGCCTGCCCCTGGCCGAGGGGGCCCGCAGCTAGCCCCATGTATGCCCTGGTTCTGGCTGGCGGCAAGGGCGAACGCCTGCGGCCCCTCTCCGAAGACCGGCCCAAGCCGATGGTCCTCCTGGCCGGCAAGCCCATCCTGGAGTACCACCTGACCTGGCTGCGCGACAACGGCGTCACCCACGCCGTTCTCCTCTGCGGCTACCGGGCGGATGTGATCCAGGGCTACTTCGGCGATGGCCGCCGCTGGGGACTGGCCATCGAGTACTCGCTGGAGGAGCAGCCTCTGGGAAGAGGGGGAGCCTTCAAGCTCGCCTTCTCTCGGGTGCCGGAAACGGAAGAGCTGTTCATCGGCACCAACGGCGACGTTCTCTGCAACCAGCCCCTGGCGCCCATAGTGCGCACCCATCGCGCCTCGGGGGCGGTAGCCACCGTCATGCTGGCCCCCTTCGTCAGCCCTTTTGGCGTCGTGCGGGTGGCCCGCGACGGGCGCATTCGCCGCTTCGAGGAGAAGCCGCGCCTGCCCTACTGGATCAACGCCGGCCTGTATGTTCTCTCCCGCCCCTTCTTCGACCTCCTGCCGGACGTGGGCGACCACGAGGACAGCGCCTTCCCCCTGCTGGCCGAGAGGGGCCAGTTGCGGGCCTATCGCGCCCGCGGCTACTGGCGCGCCATCGACACCATGAAAGACATAACGGAGGCGACCCGCGATCTGCCCCTGTTCGCCCCGGCGGCGGCAGGACCAGATCGCTGAGAAAGGGCTTCGAGCAATGACTACCGAGATCAAGTTCGGCACCGACGGCTGGCGGGCCATCATCGCCGAGGACTTCACATTCGACAACGTGCGGGCCTGCGCCCACAGCGTCGCCCTCTACTTGAAGGAGACGGGCCTCGCCCAGCGAGGGCTGGTGGTGGGCTACGACACGCGCTTCGCCTCCGAGGACTTCGCGGCGGCCGTGGCCGAGGTGGCGGCCGCCAACGGCATCCACGCCTACCTCTGCGACTCGCCGACGCCCACGCCGGTAGTCAGCTACGCCCTCCTCCAGAAGAAGGCCGGCGGCGGAGTGATCATCACCGCCAGCCACAACGACGCTCGCTGGTCGGGCTTCAAGTACAAGCCGGAGTACGCCAGCAGCGCCTCGCCGGAGACCATCGCCCGCCTGGAGGAGGCCCTGCCGGCCATCCTCGCCTCCGATGTGCCCCACCTGCCCCTGGCCGAAGCCCAGAAGCAGGGCCTAGTGGAGATCATCAGCCCCCGCCAGCCCTACCTGGCGCACCTGGGCGAGCTGATCGACCTGAAGGCGCTGCGAGCCGCCGGCCTGCGAGTGGTCATCGATTCCATGTACGGGGCGGCCGCCGGTTGGCTGGCGGAGGTCCTGTCCGGCGGAGCTACCCAGGTGCAGGAGCTGCACGGCGAGCGCAATCCCCTCTTCCCCGGCCTTCAGCCGGAGCCCATCGCCCGCCACCTGGGGGCGCTCATCGATATTGTCAAAGCAACCGGCGCCGACGTTGGCGTGGCCACGGACGGCGATGGCGATCGTGTAGGCATCATCGACGAGCGGGGCGAGTTCATCAACCAGCACCAGGTGTTCGCCCTCCTCGCCTACTACCTGCTGGAGGTGCGCGGCCAGCGGGGGGCGATGGTCAAGTCCCTGACCAGCACCAGCATGATCTATCGCCTGGGCGAGCTGTACAACGTGGCCGTGCACGAGACGCCGGTCGGCTTCAAGTTCCTGGGGCCCAAGATGATCGCCGAGAACGCCCTCATAGCCGGCGAGGAGAGCGGCGGCTTCGCCTTCCGCCATCACCCGCCCGACCGCGACGGCGTCATCTCCTCTCTCTACTTCCTAGACCTCATGGCCCGCCGCGGCCGCCGCCCTTCAGAGCTAGTGGCCGAGCTATACGAGAAGGTGGGGCCCCACTACTACGACCGCATCGACATCCGCCTGGAGCCCGAGCAGAAGGCGCAGCTCATGGAGCGCCTATCGCACGCTCGGCCCGAGCGACTGGCCGGCCTGAAGGTGACCGACGTGGATACCACCGACGGCTTTCGCTTTCACGTAGAGGGCGGCGACTGGCTGCTGATCCGCTTCTCGGGCACGGAGCCCCTGCTGCGCATCTATACGGAGGTTCAAGAGCAAAGCCTGGTGCAGAAGCTTCTGGCCGCCGGAAAGGAACTGGTAGGCCTGCCCTGAGCCTGCCGAAGGGACTGTAGCCATGAGCGTACTAGACGACCTCGCCGCCTATCAGAGGATCGACCCCCAGGGGATGCTAGACCGCATCCGCGATCTGCCCCGCCAGTGCCGCGCCGCCTGGGAGGAAGCCCAGGACCTGGAGCTGCCGGACGACTACTGGGACATCGACAAGGTGGTCATCCTGGGCATGGGCGGCTCGGCCATCGCCGGCGATCTCTTCCGGTCGCTGGTAGCCCTGGAGAGCCCCATATCCGTCTTCAGCCATCGTGACTACGATCTGCCCCTTGTAGTGGACGGCAGGACACTCCTGATAGCCTCCAGCTACAGCGGCAACACCGAGGAGGTGCTCTCCTGCTTCGAGCGAGGGCTGGGCACCGGCGCCAAGAAGGTGGTGGTCACCACCGGCGGCAGGATCCTGGCCGCCGCTCGCGCCAATGGCGTCCCCACCTTCGTCTTCGCCTACGAGGCGGAGCCGCGCGCTGCTCTGGGCTACAGCCTCATGCCCCTGCTGGCCATCGCCCAGAAGACGGGGGTAGTGGCCGACATGAGCGCGAACGTGGAGGAGGCCATCGCCGTCATGGTCGGCCTGGCGACCCGCATCAGCGAGAAGGTGTCTCTAGCAGACAACCCGGCCAAGCAGCTCGCCGAGAGGCTGCATGAGCGGCTGCCCGTGGTCTACGGGGCAGGCATCCTCGCTCCGGTGGCCCGCCGCTGGAAGGGCCAGATCAACGAGACCAGCAAGATGTGGTGCTTCTTCGAGGAGCTGCCCGAGGCCAATCATAACGCCGTGGTCGGCTTTGGCCTGCCCGAGGAGATAGCAGCGAAGGCCCTGGTGGTCTTCCTGCAAGCGCCATCCCTCCACCCGCGCGTTCTCCTGCGCTACGACCTGACTCGAACGGCGCTGGATGAGGCAGGCGTGGAGAGCGCGATAGTCGACGCCGAGGGGAAGAGCCCTCTGGCCCAGATGATGAGCGCCATCCTGTTCGGCGACTGGGTGAGCTTATACCTGGCGATTCTGAGCGGGGTGGCGCCTGCGCCCACTCCGCCCATCGCCAAGCTGAAGGAGCGGCTGGCCGGTCGTTAGCGCTTGGTGTACTGAGGCGCCTTGCGGGCTCGCTTGAGGCCGTACTTCTTGCGCTCTTTCACCCGTGGGTCGCGGGTGAGGAAACCAGCCTTGCGGAGGACCGGCTTATACTTCTCGTCGGCGGCCACCAGCGCCCGCGCAACGCCGTGGGCGATAGCCCCCGCCCAGCCGGTGCTGCCGCCGCCGTTTATCTTCACCTGGACGTTGAACTTGTCCAGCGTCTCCGTGAGGAGCAGCGGCTGTCGGATGATGGTCTGGTAGACCGGCCGGTTGAGCACCTCCTCGACAGGCTTGCCGTTGACGACGATGGTGCCCGTGCCCGGATACAAGCGGACCCTGGCCACCGCCGCCTTGCGCCGACCCGTCCCGTAGTAGTAGTGCTGCCCCTCGATAACCTGCTCTTCTACCACTTTCCTTCGTCCTCCTAGCCGGAAGCCGCCTCGCCGGGCGCCTCTTTCCCCTTCTGAGAGGCCTTCACCTGGGCCTCATGAGGATGCTCCGGGCCGGCGTACACCTTCAGGTTGCGCAGCAGCTTTCGCCCCAGGCGATTGTGAGGGAGCATACCTCGCACCGCCATCTCGATGACCCGCGTGGGCCTGGTGGCCATCAGCTCCCCCAGGGTAACGCTCTTCAGCCCGCCGTGATAGCCAGAATGGCGATAGTAGACCTTATCGCTTAGCTTCCTGCCGGTGACCCGCACGCGGGCGGCGTTCACCACGATGACGTAGTCGCCCATCTCCAGATGAGGCGAATAGGTGGGCTTATGCTTGCCCCGCAAGAATCGGGCTATGCGTGCCGCCAGACGCCCCAGGGTCTGGTCGGCGGCATCGATCACCAGCCAGTCGCGGCTGATGTCGCCGCCCTTCAGACTAAAGGTCCGTGCCCTCTTCGTAACCACTTCCGTTCAAACCCTCATACTCTACAGCCATCAGACAAAGCCCCTGCGGCGGCGCTGCCAGAGTGACTGCCCCTCTCTGAGCCGACGCCAGCAGGCGGCGGAAGTCCTCCACCGTCTGATTGCCCAGGCCCACCTGCACCAGCGCCCCCATCGTTCGCCGCACCTGCTGCGGCAGGAAGGAGTTGGCTTCGATGTCGAACACCAGCCAAGAACGACGGCGCCTCACCTCCGCCCTGTACACCTTTCGCACAGTCCTAGCGGGAGCGGATGGCGCAGCGAAGGCGGCCAGGTCGTGCTCGCCCACAAGATGTGTGGCTGCCTCCCGCATTGCCGTTATGTCCAGCGGCTGGGCAATGTGCCAGCAGTGGCCGCGGAAGAGGACCGGCCGCTGCCGCCCGTTATGGATGACGTAGCGATACCAGCGCCTTTTGGCCTGGCGGCGCACCTGAAAGCTCAGCGGTACCTCACGCGCCGAACGCACGGCGATGTCCTCAGGAAGGTGAGCGTTCAGGGCCCGCACGAACACCTCCACCTCGTAGGGCACCCGCGTCCGAAAGGAGGCCACCTGCCCCCTGGCATGCACACCAGCGTCGGTACGACCAGCCAGCGCCAGCCTTGTTCGTTCGCCCGTCAGCTTGTTCAGCGCTTTCTCCAGTTCCCCCTGGATGGTGGATGCGTTCTTCTGATACTGAGAGCCGGCATAAGCCGCTCCGTCGTACTCCACCACCAGGACAACTCTTCGAAGGGCCTTCCCCTCCTCATCCTGCTCGACCACCACCACGATGACACCCGCCACCTGCCGGCCGGCAGGCTTCCTACTCCTCCTCCTCTTCCTCCACCACCAGCTCCAGTTGGGCCATGGAAGCGCCATCGCCCTGACGCGGCCCCAGCTTGATGATCCGAGTATAGCCACCGGGCCGATCGGCATAGCGAGGCCCGAGGTCGTCAAATATCTTCTTCACCACATCCTTGTCGCTGACGATCCGCAGAGCCCTTCGGCGAGCGTGAAGAGTTCCCTGCCTGCCCAGCGTGATCACCTTCTCGGCGATACTCCGCACCTCCTTGGCCTTAGCCTCGGTGGTGACGATCTTCTCGTGCCGTAGAAGATCTGTAACCTGGTTGCGGAACATGGCCAGCCGATGGCTTGCGGAGCGACCCAGCCTGCGTCCGGCTATACGATGTGCCATGTCGGTCTAGCCCTCGTCCCCCTTCTCGCCTTCCTCGCCTTCCTGGTCTTCTTCGCCGACCTCTCCCTTCAACTTCATAAGCATGCGCTGCCACTCGGCCAGCTCTTCTCCCTCTCCTCCTCCTTCAGCAACGGGAGCTGCCGTTGCCGCCTCCGCCTCAGCCTCCTCCTTCTCAGCCTTTGCGGCCACTGCCGCCTTGGCCTCCTCCGCCGGCGCTGGCGCCTCGGCGACTTCCGCAGGCTGCTCCTCGACAGCCAGCGGCTCTGGCGTCACGGCCGCTGCCTTCCCGCGGCGTCTGACCACCGCCGGCAGCTCCTCCTCCTCGATGACCGAGGGAACCTCGGCCATCGGCTCTTCCTCCACCGTCTCAGAGGGCAGGAAGTCCCCCTCCCGCAAGCGCGTCTTGAGCTCATCGTAGGACTTGCGGCCGAAGTTGCGCAGGGTAAGAAGCTCGTCCTCGCTCTTCTCCAAGACCTGACCGACCGTCATGAGGCCGCTGCGCTTGAGGCAGTTGTAGGCCCGCACCGACAGGTTCAGGTCTTCAATCGGCGTGTTATAGCGTTCCGGCGTGAGGACGGCTCCCGCTCCCAGGCCGCGTTCCACCATCGGCGGCGCTGGCTTGCCCAACTGGCTGAACAGCGAGAGCTGCTCCAAGATGATATCGGCGCTCCGGCTTATGGCCTCCACGCCGGTGATGGTGCCGTCGGTCCACACCTCCAGCACCAGGCGGTCATAGTTGCTGATCTGGCCCACGCGGGTGCGCTCCACCTTGTAGTTCACCTTGCGCACAGGCGTGAAGATGGCGTCCAAGGGGATCACCCCAATGGGCAGGCCATCGCTTTCCCCCGCCGGGACGTAGCCGTGGCCCTGCTCCACGTTGAACTCCACCCTTAGCTCGCCCTCCGCCGAATCCAGCGTAGCCAAGTGCAGATCGGGATTGACGATCTCATAGTCCGGCGGCCCCTGGATATCGGCGGCGGTTATTCCCCCTTCGCGACCGCTCACCTCCAATAACAGCTTGCCTGGTCGGTCGGACAGGGCGCGCAGGCGGAGTCCCTTCACATTCAGAAGGAACTCGATGGTGTCCTCCTTCATATGAGGGATGGTAGAGAACTCGTGCTGTACGCCGTCGATTTGCACAGAGGTGACGGCAGCGCCCGGCAGGGAGCTGAGAAGGACTCTCCTCAAGGCGTTGCCCACTGTAGTGCCGAAGCCCGGCTCCAGGGGCTCGGCAACGACGCGCACGTAGTTGTCGTCGCTCTCCACGATCTCAACCTGGGGGACGACCAACTGGGTCACCGAGACCCACCTCCTCACTCTAACAACAAGTGGTAGCTAACGAGAGTAGAACTCAACAATAGTGGCCGGGTCGAATTTGGCCCCAATGTCTTCCATAGGCGGCGGCGATAGTACCCGCCCCGTCATCTGTTCGGCATCCAGGTTCAGCCACGAGGGGACGGACCGCTCAGCCACCTGCTCTTTGACTATCTTGAAGATCTCGCTCGCCTGCCCTCTCGCCGTCCAACCGATGACATCGTTCACTTTGATCACGTGAGAGGGGATATCGGCCTTTCGGCCATTCAGGCTGATGTGTCCATGGCGCACCAACTGGCGCGCCTGGTTGCGCGAATCGGCGAAGCCCAGACGATAGACGACGTTGTCCAGGCGCATCTCGAGAATACGCAGCAGATCCTCGCCGGTGATCCCCTTGCGTCGCACCGCCTCCCTGTAGTAGCGGCGGAACTGGCGCTCCAGCAGCCCGTAGGTGGAGCGCCCCTTCTGCTTCTCCCGCAGCTGAAGGCCGCGGTCGGATACTTTGCGGCGGCGCATGGAGCGCTGCCCGGGAGCGTACGGCCGACGCTCAAAGGGGCACTTGGGAGAGTAACACTTCTCCCCTTTAAGATAGAGCTTTTCGGCCAGGCGCCGACATATTCGGCAGGCGGGTCCTCTATAGCGTGCCACTAGCTCTCCCTCACTGGCTAAGAGCGCAACATCCCCAGCTTACACCCGCCGCCGTTTGGGTGGGCGACAGCCGTTGTGGGGAATAGGGGTTACGTCGCGGATGCTCATCACCTGAATGCCCGCCCCCTGCAGGGAGCGAATAGCTGCCTCCCGACCGCTGCCCGGGCCTCTCACGTAGACATCTACCTGGCGCAGGCCGTGTTCCATTCCCCGCTTGGCTACCCTATCGGCCGCTATCTGAGCGGCGTAGGGAGTGCTCTTGCGGGAGCCCTTGAACCCCACCGTGCCCCCGCTGGCCCAGGCGATGACATTGCCGTTGGGATCGGTGAGAGTAATGATCGTGTTATTGAAGGTGGACTGAACGTAGGCACGACCGACGGGGATGTTCTTGCGCTCCCGCCGCCGTACCCGACCTGAGCCCTTCTTTTCAGCCATAACTCTCCTCGCTGGTCAGGTGTATCTGGACTTCCTACTTCTTGGCCATCGCCCGCCGCTTGCCGGCAACCGTCTTGCGCGGGCCTCGCTTGCAACGAGCGTTGGTGCGAGTGCGCTGCCCATGCACGGGCAGGCCACGTCGATGGCGCACCCCCCGATAGCAGTTGATCTCGATAAGGCGCTGGACGTTCTGCCGCATTCCTTTGCGCAGCTCGCCCTCCACCGTGTAGTTGCGATCGATGAACTCACGGATGCGGCTGATCTCGTCGTCAGTCAGATCCCGCACCTTGGTTGAGGGCTCCACTTTGGTGCTGTCGCAGATGGTGTGGGCCAGAGTGGGCCCTATGCCGTAGATGTAGCGGAGAGACACATCCACCCGCTTGTCCCTGGGAATGTCTACGCCAGCGATACGCGCCATGATGCCTCCTCTACCCTTGGCGCTGCTTGTGCCGCGGGTTTTCGCAGATCACCCTCACCACGCCCTTGCGACGGACGATCTTGCACTTATCGCACCGCCGCTTAACCGAAGCTCGTACCTTCATCGTCAATCACTCTGTCACTGAAAACTCTAACGAAGTCGATAAGTAATCCTACCACGACTGAGGTCGTATGGCGACAGTTCCACCAGCACCCTGTCTCCGGGCAGTATACGGATAAAGTGCACTCGAATCTTGCCGGACGCATGGGCAAGAACCTTATGCCCATTGGGTAGCTCTACCCGAAACACGGCATTGGGCAATGCTTCTTTGACTACGCCTTCGACCTCTATGCTCTCTTTCTTAGGCATAAACGGCCCGCAGACCGACCACCCCCAGACAGTTTACCAACATCCTCAAGGAAGCGTCAGCACCTCCGCTCCGCCCTCGATGATCGCTATCGTGTGCTCAAAATGCGCGGCAAGGCTACCGTCGGCTGTGCGAACGGTCCAGCCGTCGGGATCCTTCTCGGTTTTCCAATCGCCGGCGGTAACCATCGGCTCCAGGGCCAGGGTCATCCCCTTCTGGAGCAACAGCCCCCGGTCGGGCAGGCCGAAGTTGGGCACCTGAGGTTCCTCGTGCATGCTGCGACCGACGCCATGCCCCACGTACTCCCGCACGACAGAGAAGCCGTTCCCTTCGGCATGAGCCTGAATAGCCGCCGATATCTGTCCCAGGCGAACGCCGGCCTTCGCTGCTCTGATGCCTTCCCACAGCGCCTCTTCGGTTACCCGCACAAGGCGCTCGGCCTCGGGGCTTATCCTCCCTACGGCCACAGTGATGGCGGCATCGCCCACGAAGCCTCTGTGAGTGGCTCCCAGGTCGAGGCTCACGATGTCGCCCTCCTGAAGGATGCGGCTATTGGGTATGCCATGCACAATCTCATCGTTCACCGAGACGCAGACGCGCGCCGGATAGCCCTGATAGTCCAGGAAGGTAGGAACCACCTTCCTTTTGGCGAACTCCCGTCGCACAACCTCGTCCAGCCTCTTGAGCATCAGCCCCGGCCGAATCTCCTGTCGCAGGATGCCCAATACCTCGGCCACAGCCCGGCCCGCCTGCCGCATCAGGGCTATCTCTTCGGGCCCCTTCAGCACGATAGGCATGGACTATCCTGGACTCCTCCCTAAGGAACATCGACAGCGGCCAGTAACTCCTCAGCAACCTCCTCCACCGATTTGTTGCCGTCTATCTCCACCAGCTTGCCCCTCTCCCGGTAGTAGTCGATGAGGGGCGCCGTCTGCTGGAAATAGACCTCCAGTCGCTTTCGCACCGTCTCCGGCCTATCGTCATCTCGCTGGTAGAGCTCGCCGCCGCACTGGTCGCAACGACCGGCCTGGCGCGGCGGCTGGAAGCGCTGATGATAGACGCTACCGCACTGACGGCAGTTCCAGCGGCCTGAGAGACGACTCAGTAGCTCGTCTTCCGGCACCTTGATGTACAGAACCCGGTTGATGCCCTTGCCCTCGCGAGTCAAAGCCTCGTCGAGGGCGGTGGCCTGCTCCAGCGTGCGAGGGAAGCCATCCAACATACATCCGCGAGCACAATCGCTCTGGGACAGGCGCTCCAGCAGCATGGCGATGGTCAGATGGTCGGGCACCAACTGGCCTCGATCGTAATAGGGTTTGGCCTGTTTCCCCAGTTCCGTCTCCTGTCTAATAGCCTCCCTGAACAGCTCCCCTGTTGTGATGTGCACCAAACCTGTCTTCTCGCCCAGAATTGCTGCCTGGGTTCCTTTACCAGCGCCTGGGCCACCAAAGAGGATAACGTACAAGGGCCTTCTTCTACCCCCTAGCGGATGAATCCTTCATACTGACGCATCAGCAACTGGGCCTCTAGCTGGCGCATGGTGTCCAGCACCACGCCGACCACGATGATCAAGCCGGCGCTGGTGATGCCGAAGGATAATCCCCCTCCGCGGCCCAGACTAAGGGATTGCTCCCCCGTGGCGGCGGCCGCGAAGTAGGGTATCACCGCAATAACGCCAAGGAAGAGAGCACCAGCCCAGGTGATGCGAATGAGCACCCGCGTTATATACTCCGCCGTAGGGCGCCCCGGCCGGATGCCGGGGATGAAACCTCCCTGCCGCTGCAGGTTCTCCGCCAGGTTCTGCTGCTGAAAGATAACCATCGTATAGAAGAAGGCAAAGATCACCACCAGGAAGAAGAGAAATATCCAGTAGCCCCAGTTCGAAGGATCGAAGACCGCCTGGACCGTGCCCGCCAAGTCGGCTACCCAGCCGGTGCGGCCCGACTCCACCATGCTGGCGATGTAGGCGGGGAAGATAACGATAGAGAAGGCGAAGATGAGAGGGATCATCCCCGCCGAGTTCACCCGCAGGGGGATGTGAGTCTGACCCGACTGGCGGTACATCCGCCCGCCTCGGAACAGGCTGCGGGAGTACTGAACCGGGATGCGCCTCTGCGCTTCCTGGAAGAAGACAATGACAGCAAGGATGACTGCAATAAACAGGACCAGCATCACGACGCCGGTCATGGCGGTCGAGGTGTAGACCTCGGTCCAGATCATCCGCGGTATGTTGGCGACAATGCCGGCGAAAATGAGCACCGATACCCCGTTGCCGATGCCCTTCTCCGTGATCAGTTCGCCCAGCCAGACCAGGAACATAGTGCCGGCCGTCAGGGTGGTGAGCATGGACAGGGTGGGCAACAGAGCATCGCCGGTGAGACCGATCTTTGTCTCTCCTCCAAAGCCGCCCAGGTTGTTGATGAGGATGAGCTGTCCGTAGCCCTGGACGACGCACATGGGTATTGTCAGCCAGTGGGTGTAGATCTGGATCTGGCGGCGGCCCTGCTCCCCCTCCTTGGTCAGGGCCTGAAGCCGAGGCACCATGGGAACGAGTAGCTGCATGACGATGGAGGCCGTCACGTAGGGGTAGACGCCCAGGGCAGCGACGCTCATGTTCCGCAGGGCACCCCCGCTGAAGATGTTTAGAAAGCCGAGGACGGCATTGCTCTTGAATATGTCTGCCAAGGTAGCTGAGTCGATGCCGGGAAGCGGCAGGTTGGCCACGAAGCGGAAGATCACCAGCACAGACAGCGTGAATACGATCTTCCGCCGCACGTCCGCCTGCTGGAAGGCGTCGATGACCGCCTGGAGAAGGCGCGGCCTAGCGACGGTGGGCGCCCGCATCATGGCGCCACCTCCTCGACACTTCCTCCGGCCGCCTCGATCTTCCCCTTGGCCACCGTCGAGAACCTGTGGGCCCGCACGATCAGGGCCTTGGTTATCTCGCCGTCGCCCAGAACCTTCACCGGCTGCCTCAAGGTCTTAATGATGCCCACCTCCCGCAGGAGCTCGGGCGTCACCTCTGTGCCCTCCTCGAAACGTTCCAACTGCTTCACGTTCACCGACGCATACTCCACCCGGAAGATGTTGGTGAAGCCCCGCCGCCGGGGCAGACGCTTGATGAGAGGCGTCTGGCCGCCCTCGAAGCCCAAGCGAGGCCCGCCGCCGGAACGTGATTTCTGGCCTTTCGAGCCGCGTCCAGAATAGGTGCCGTGACCGCTGCCGTCGCCGCGCCCCACCCGCTTTCGCTTGTGGCGAGCGCCTTTAGGGGGCCTTAGGTCGTGGGCTTCCATCCCTACTCCTCTACCTCCTCCACCTCTACCAGATGGCGCACTTTGAGTATCATACCACGCACAACTGGCGAATCGCTATGTTGAACCGCCTGGCCCAGCCGCCGCAGGCCCAGGGCGCGGATGGTCCGCCGCTGTTTCGGCGGGTAGCCGATGGCGCTCTTCCTCCAAGTGACCCTCAGCTTGACCATCGCTTCCTACGCCTCGGTCGTAGCCAGCTCACGACGTCCGGCCACCGCCTTTTTCACGTTCCTCATCCGAGAAAGGCCAAGCATGGTGGCCTTGACCACGTTGACCGCGTTATCGCTGCCCAAGGACTTGGCTACCACGTCCTTGATGCCCGCCATCTGCAAAACTGCTCGCACGCCCCCGCCGGCGATGACGCCGGTACCCGCCGGCGCCGGCTTGATGAGCACCTTGGCAGCGCCAAAGCGCTCCCAAACCTCGTGGGGAACGGTGGTCCCCTTCATGGGAACCTTTATCAGGTTCTTGCGAGCTATTGTGGTCGCCTTACGGATGGCCTCCGGCACCTCCTTGGCCTTGCCGATGGCCGCTCCTACGTGTCCCTCGCCATCGCCAACCACCACCACGGCGGTGAAGTGAAAGCGGCGACCGCCCTTGACCACCTTGGCCACTCGGTTGATGAACACCACCTTCTCGGCGAGCTCCATCTCCAGGGGGTCGATCTTCTTGGCAGTGGCTACGTATCTTCTTGGATTGGACATCTCTCCCCCGTCCCTAGAACACCAGCCCGCCCTTGCGAGCGGCATCGGCCAGCGCCTTGACCCGGCCGTGAAACTTGTAGCCGCCGCGGTCGAACACCACCGTCCCGATCCCCTTTTCCAGGGCACGCTCGGCCAGTCGCTGACCCACGAGGCTGGCTACCTCGGTCTTGCGCTTGCCGTTGGCCTGCTGCCGGATGTCCGCCTCCAGGTCGGAAGCGGCCGCCAAGGTATGCCCCTGCTCATCATTGATGACCTGGGCATAGATGTGATTAACGCTGCGAAAGACGCACAAACGCGGCCTCTCGGGGGTGCCCACTACGTTTCGGCGCACCCGCCGATGGCGGCGCACTCGGGCTGCTCGCGCTGTCTTCCTACCCTTCATGACTAGTGCTTAATGGCCTTGCCCGCCTTGCCTGCCTTGTGGCGGACCCTCTCGCCCTCGTAACGGATGCCCTTGCCCTTGTAGGGATCGGGCGGGCGCACAGCACGTATATCGGCCGCCACCTGGCCCACCAGCTCCCTGCTCATGCCCTGGACCATCACCCGACTGGTGCCCTCCACCGCCAGAATGATCCCCGCCGGTGGCTTCACCTCCACCGGCCGCGAGTAGCCCACCTGAAGCACCAGATTCTGCCCTTGCATCTGGGCTCGATAGCCCACGCCGTGCAGTTCCAGCATCTTGGTGAAGCCTGTGCTGACACCGGTCACCATGTTGGCCAGCAGGCTGCGCGTCAGCCCGTGCAGCGAGCGATGCTCCGGCCGGTCGGTGGGTCGGCTGACCAGGAGCTGTCCGTCGTCCAGACGAACCGCAATGTCAGGGTGGAACTCTCGGCTTAGCTCTCCCTTGGGACCGGTGACGGTCACCCGCCTTCCCTCGATGTTCACACTCACCCCCGAGGGAACTGCTATGGGCTGCTTGCCTACGCGGGACATCTACTCCTACCCCCTACCACACGTAGCAGAGGACCTCGCCGCCCACCTGCCGACGCCAGGCCTCCTGCCCGGTCATCACCCCCTGAGGGGTGGAGAGGATGGCGATGCCCAGGCCGCCGTAGACGCGGGGGATCTCCCGCTTCTGCACATATACTCTCAGGCCGGGCTTGCTCACCCGCCGCAGGCCGCTTATCACCGACTCCTTCTTACCGCCGTAGGCCAGGTCGATGCTGATGGTCTTCCTGATGCCGTCCTGCGACACCTCGAAATCCCTGACAAAGCCCTCTTCCTTGAGTACCTCGGCGATAGCGATCTTCATCTTGGAGGCCGGTACCTGCACAGTCTCATGCCCAGCCACCAGCGCATTGCGAATGCGCGTGAGCATATCGGCAATGGGGTCAGTCACCATATGCATCACTCCCTACCAACTGGATTTCTTGACCCCGGGCAATTTGCCCTCTAATGCTAGCTCGCGGAAGCAGATTCGGCAGAGACCGAACCAGCGCATGTAGGCCCGCGGCCGCCCGCACAGCCTGCAGCGATTCCTCTGCCGCACCTTGTACTTCGGCTCCTTATAGAAGGCCTTGTTGTAAAGGGCCTTGCGGGTCAACGTTCCCTCCTTGCCCTGCCTGCTCCCAAGCAGGCTCAGCTACGGGCGAAGGGCATGCCCAACAGCTCCAACAGACGCTTGCCCTCCTCATCGGTCCTAGCCGTAGTCACCACTGTCATCTGAAAGCCGCGAATGCGGTCGATCTTGTCGTATTCCACTTCTGGGAAGATCAGTTGCTCCTTGATGCCCAAGCTGTAGTTGCCACGGCCATCGAAGGAGTAGGGGGAGACCCCCTGAAAGTCGCGAATGCGGGGCAGGGCAGCGTTCACCATCCGGTCGAACAGCTCATACATACGGTCGCCCCGCACCGTCACCGTCAGGCCGATGGACATACCCTTGCGTATCTTGAAGGCAGCGATAGATTTCTTGGCGCGGGTGATCACCGGCTTCTGGCCAGTGATAGTCGCCACATCGTCAGCCGCCGCGTCCAGGGCCTTCGGGTTCTGGATGGCCTCTCCCAGGCCCACGTTCACCGTGATCTTCTCCAGACGAGGCGCCTGCATCACGTTCTTGTAGCTGAACTCCTTCATAAGGGCCGGCACCACTTCCTCTCGATATCGTTCCTTGAGCCTGGGCAACATCACTATCGCTCCTAGTCCAGAGGCTGATCGCAGTGGCGGCAGTAGCGCACCTTGCTGCCGCCCTTACCCAGCCGGAAGCTCACCCGCGTTGGCTTGCTGCAACTCTTGCAGACGAGCATCACGTTGGACACGTGGATGGGCGCCTCCTTCTCGATGATCCCTCCCGGGCGGTCGGCGCGCGGTTGCATGTGCCGCTTCACCATGTTCACGCCGGTGACAATGATCCGGCTCTGTCGAGGAACCACCTGACGGACCACGCCCGTCTTGCCTCTCTCCTTGCCCTTAATGACCAGTACTGTGTCCTCGCGTCTGATCTTGGCCATACCTACACCACCTCCGGCGCCAAGGACACAATCTTCATGAAGTTCTTCTCTCGCAACTCGCGAGCCACCGGCCCGAAGATGCGGGTCCCCCTGGGATTGAGGCTATCGGCCAGGATGACAGCGGCGTTGTCATCGAAGCGGATGTGACTGCCGTCGGGCCGACCGTAGGTCTTGGCCACTCGCACCACCACCGCTCTAACCACCTCGCCCTTCTTCACCGAAGAGCCGGGCACCGCCTGCTTGACCGTGCCCACAGCACCCGAATGCACATGATCTGGCGGGCGCCGGTGTTGTCGGCCACCTTGAGACGTGTAAACGACTGGATCATGATTCCTAGGTTTTTTCTTCCTCAGGCTTCTTTTCCTCGGCCTGCGATTCTTCTTCTTCCGCGGGCGGCTTCTCTTCCTCGACGGCCTCCGGCGCCTCTTCGACCTTCTCAGCCTCCTCAACCGCCGCTGGCTGCTCCTCTTCGGCCGGCGCCTCCTCTGCTGGCGGTGCCTCCTCCGCCTCCTCAACCGCCGCTACTTCCTCTGCTGGCGGCGCCTCTTCCTCGACCGGCGCTGCCTCCTCCGCCTCCTCAACCGCCGCTACTTCCTCCGCTGGCGGTGCCTCTTCCTCGACCAGCGCTGCCTCAACAGCGATTGCCTCCTCCAGCTC
>LJUA01000034.1 GCA_001303545.1 Dehalococcoidia bacterium SM23_28_2 | reverse complement strand
AGCTCGCCGATCACCCCCAGCTCCACCGGCGCGGAGGGAGAGGCGCCGACGGTGCTCGCCGCCTGCAGCGCGTAGCCGTCCATGGCGCTGTTGTCCAGAGGCGGAATGTTGAAGGAGGCGAACACGTCTTCCGCCAGCACCTGGCCCAGGGCCTCAAGGATAGGCTTCTCCTCGGGTTCCAGCACGCTGGCATAGCCAAGGATGCGTTCCAGGGCTTCTTCGACGCTGATCATATCCAGTTACCAGGGTTCCAAAGCGCCCGAAGTCGTCAAACGGGAAAGGCTAGAGATAGCAAGGGCACGCAGTGAACTAGCCGCGCCCCCATTGTAGCATTGGCCTGATCCCAGAGGCCAATCTGCGTGTTAGCAGGTGGGGAGAATGGCCCTGAACCCTAGCCGAGCTTGACCACTAGGCAGGTGGTAGTGCGCTGAACGCCGTCTACCTGCTGGATGCCGTCGGTGATTGCCGTCCCTACGCGGTCGAGGTCGTCACCCTCCAAGAGAGCGATGGCGTCATAGGGGCCGGTGACAGCATCAACGGAGACCACCCTGGCGTTGGGGAAAGTCATATTGGCCACCCCTTCGGCCACCGGCTTGGCCTTGCCTACCGCCGCCTCGATGAGGATGTACGCTCGCGTTGCCATCGTCTCGCCTCCTTCCAGCGAACTGCCCCGCCGTGCTGTCAAATCATATCGCGCCTGTTATGCCTGTCAAGACCACCCAGCCGTTGACCTGACGATACCACTTCATAATATAATACCAGCGCTGGCCCCGGAGTTGCTTAGCACGTATGACTCTTCCCCAACTGCAAGAGCTGAAGGAAATCGAGGACAAGGCCAGAAGGGACCTGGCGGCTGCCCCCAATGAACCGGCCTTCGAGAGCTGGCGGATAACCTATCTTGGTCGCCGTAGTCGCCTTAACGCCATCCTGCGCGGCCTGGCCTCCTTGCCTCTGGAGGAGCGCCGGCAGGTAGGGGCCGCTGCCAATCGCCTCAAGTCGGAGCTGGAGGAATTGCTGAGCCAGCGCCAGGTCCAGCTCCATGAAGCAGCGGTCACCGCCGTCGTGGAGAAAGGCCGTCTGGACGTTACGCTCCCCGGTCGTCCCCTGGCCATAGGACGCCTCCATCCGGTCACCCAGGTGCTGCGGGATATTCTCGCCGCCTTCGTGTCCATGGGCTTTCAGGTGTTCGAAGGGCCGGAGGTGGAGTGGGACTACTACAACTTCGAGGCTGTCCGCATACCCAAAGATCACCCCGCTCGCGATATGTGGGACACCCTCTGGATCGACTACGAGCGCAACGGCGAATACCCCATGCTCCTACGTACCCATACCTCGCCCATGCAGATCAGGGTGATGGAGCAGATGCAACCGCCGGTGCGCATCGTATCGCCGGGCAAGTGCTATCGCCACGAGGCCACCGACCCCACCCACGAGTGGATGCACACCCAGGTCGAGGGGCTGGCCGTGGACGAGGACATCTCCATGGCCGACCTCAAGGGGACCTTGTACGAGTTCGCCCGCCGGCTGTTCGGCCGCGAGCGGCGGGTTCGCTTTCGCTGCGACTACTTTCCCTTCGTGGAACCGGGGGCGGACATGTCCATCGACTGCCCGATGTGCAAAGGCGAAGGCTGCCGCTCCTGCGGCGACTCCGGCTGGATCGAGATCCTGGGCGCAGGTATGGTCCACCCCGAGGTGCTGGCAAACGTGGGCTACGACGCCGAGCGCTATACGGGGTTCGCCTTCGGACTAGGAGTGGAGAGGGTGGCCATGCTCCGCCACGGGATCGAGGACATTCGCCTCTTCTACGCCAATGACCTGCGCTTCCTTCAGCAGTTTTGAGGTGTCTCGGTGAGAGTACCGACTAAGTGGCTAAGGGAATATGTTGACATAAGTATCAGCGCCCCCGAACTGGCCCGTCGTCTGACGATGGCCGGCACGGAGGTGGACGCCATTATCACCACCGGCCGCGATTGGGAGAAGATCAGCGTGGGCCAGGTGGTTGACGTCTCTCCTCACCCCAATGCCGATCGCCTTCGCCTGACCACCGTCGACGTGGGCGGCGAGCAGATGACGGTTGTCTGTGGTGCACCCAACGTGGCGACAGGGCAGAAGGTGGCCTTCGCTCGGGTGGGCGCAGAACTGATCGACGGCCACACCGGCCGGCCCGCCATCCTCAAGGCCGCCAAGATCCGCGGCGTGGAATCGGCGGGGATGGTCTGCTCCGAGAAGGAGCTAGGGCTGTCCGACTACCACGAGGGAATCCTGGTGCTGCCAGACGACGCGCCAGCGGGCATGCCCTTGAGTCAATACATGGGCGACACCATCCTCGACCTCGATATCACCCCCAACCGGCCCGACTGCCTGTCTGTGCTGGGGATCGCTCGTGAGGTGGCCGCTCTCACCGGCGGCACCGTTCGAGAGCCGCCGGTGGACTATAAGGAGACAGGGCGGCCGATCAAGGAACGTGCCAAGGTGGAGATAGCCGACCGCGACCTCTGCTCGCGCTACTGCGCTGCCCTCATCGAGGGAGTGCAGATCGGCCCGTCGCCTCCCTGGATGCAGGAGCGTCTGCTGGCGGCCGGCGTACGTCCTATCAGCAACGTGGTGGACATCACCAACTACGTGATGCTGGAAGTAGGGCAGCCCCTGCACGCCTTCGATTTCTCCCTGATCAGCGACCACAAGATCATCGTGCGGCGGGCCCGCCCCGGCGAGGTGCTGGTTACCCTGGACGGCACCGAACGGCCTCTGAACAACGATACGCTGGTCATCGCCGACACCAAGGAGGCGGTGGCCGTAGCAGGGCTCATGGGAGGAGCCGCCAGCGAGGTAACCGATAGCACCACCACCATCCTTCTGGAGTCGGCCAACTTCAACCCGACCAGTATTCGCCGCGCCAGCACCGCCCTCAAGCTGCGCACGGATGCTTCGGCCCGCTTCGAGAAGGGCCTGAGCCCCGAGCTGGCGATGGTGGGCGTCAGGCGTGCTGTGCGGCTCATGCTGGAGCTGGCGGGCGGCCGGGCAGCCGAAGGCATCATCGACGTCTATCCGGGCAAGCAACGACAAACACGCATCACCGTCACCCAGGATCGCCTGCGCCGCGTCCTCGGCCTTCAGCTTCCCAGCTCCCAGGTTCGCCAGAGGCTGATGTCCCTGGGCTTCGGCTGCCGCTGGGTTCCTCCCGACCGCTACGTGGTGCGCGTGCCCTATTGGCGCACCGACGTGCGCATTCCCGACGACGTGGCCGAGGAGTTGGCCCGCATCATCGGCTACGACGAGCTGCCCACCACCGCCCTCAGCGGCGGCATACCACCGGCGCAGCCACAGCCGTCGCGAGAGCTGCGGGAGAAAGCAAAGGATATCCTGGCCAGCGCCGGCATGCAGGAGGTCATCACCTACACGCTCACCAACCTGGAGAGCCTAGCCAAGGCGCTGCCGCCGGAGGAGCTAAACAAGCGTCCGCCCCTGCGGGTGGCCAACCCCATGAGCCAGCAGCAGGAGTACCTGCGCACCACCCTCAGGTCTTCGCTTCTGGAAACCCTGGCCTCCAATCTGCGCCACCGTCAGGGACGGATCGCCCTATTCGAAGGGGCACGCGTCTACCTGCCTCGCCCTGAGGACCTACCCGAGGAAGTGGAATCGCTGGCCGGCGTCGTGACTGGAGACCAGCCGGACCGCTGGGGCCAGCCCAAGGGCGAGCCGGTCGATCTGTACGATGCCAAGGCCTACCTGGACTTCCTCTTCGATCACCTGGGGCTGACCGCCACCTACCACGACAGCGAAGACTTCGCCCTCGTGCCCGGCCGAACCGCCGAGGTGCGGCTGGACGGCCAGAGCGTTGGCCTGGTGGGGCAGGTACACCCGGGGGTGGCCGCCGCCTTCGATATCGAGCAGGACGTCTACCTATTCGAGGTGAACCTGGAGGCCCTCGTGCCCCACGTCGGCAGGCCGCGCGTCCACCAGCCGCTCTCCCGCTTTCCGACGGTGGAAGAGGACATCGCCATCATCGTGGACGAAGGGGTAACCGCCGCCGAGGTGCAGGCCATAATCGAATCGTTCCCCTTGGTGCAGCGAGCCGTCCTGTTCGACATCTACAGGGGATCGCCGGTGCCGGCGGGCAAGAAGTCGCTGGCCTACTCCATCGCCTACCAGTCGCCCAAGCATACCCTGAGCGACACCGAGGTCAACAGGGAGCGACGCCGCATCCTGGAGCGCCTAAAAGGTCAGATAGGGGCTGTCCTCAGGAGCTAGAGGCCTCCGGCCGCCAGAACTTGAAGCCCGCCTGGCGCATCAGGGGAATCAGGTGCTTCAATGCCTCGGCGGTATGCTTTCCCTGCAGATGGAGGTCGATCACCGCCCCTGGTCTCACCTGGCGAATCACCGTCTCCACGATCTCCTGAGCGGTGACCCCCTTCCAGTCCTCAGGGTCCACACTCCAACCGTAGATGCGATAGCCCAGATCAGCGGCCACCCACTCCACCACGGCATTGCTTGCACCGTACGGGAGCCGAAGGAGGCCTTCGCCAGCGCCGTGCTCGATCTCCCAGCGGATCTCCTTCTCCGAAAGCTTGGATAGGTTGGCATGGCTGTAGGTGTGGTTGCCCACAAGATGTCCTTCCTCCTTCATCCTGTCGATGAGCTCTGTGTTCTGCTCGGCCCACTTGCCCACGGGGAAGAAGATGGCCTTCACTAGGTTCTCGTCCAGGATGTCCAGGATGTCCTCCACCTGGTCCTTGGTTCCCTGATCGTCGAAGGTGAGGACAATGGTCCCGTCATCGCTGCTGGTGATCATTGGCGGCGGCGGCTCCTCGGTGCGAAACTGCCAAGAGAAGCGCGGCGCCACAGGATCGCCAACTTGGGAGAGCCCCCACACGCTGGTCCGATAGGTAGTGCTGTACAGGAGAGCCCACGGCTTCCAGACCAGCGTCTTGTCGTCCAGCCAGTGAAACTCGCCGGAGACCGGCGGTTCCACCTTGAAGGATTGCTCCACCGCCACCTGATTCATCGGCCGGTCGAAGACCACCTTGATCTCATCGAAGACGCGCTGGATTCCGTTCTGAGCGGGCTCAGCGCTCACAACCCTCGGGGGATCCACAGTGGTGAAGGCAAACGAGTAGCGATCCTGGCTGGGATGGCCGGTCGAATCGCGGATGCCAGGTGAGAGGATCACCTGGTAGGTAGACCCGGCCTGCAATCGCTCGTGCTTCAGGATGAGCTTTCGCCCCTGCCACTGGGGCCAGAACATGACCTCCGGCTCGATGGTCACCAGGTAGCGGGGGTTATTTTCGGCCAGGAGCCGATCAAACTCGATCTCGATAGGGGCTATGGTCGGCACCCCTGTCTGACCCGGCGAGGGCAAGAAGCGCAAGATCCTGGGAACGGAGATAGTGTGGAAGCTGAATTGCTTGCCGACGATAGACAGGGTGTAGTCCGTTTCCGCCTGGAAGACCTCATGCCTGTTGGGATTGAAAACGACGATGCTATCCGCCCAGGGCGCCCAATCGTCCCAGGAACTCAACCCGTCCCTGGTGACGGTTAAGCACTGCGAGCAATCGGCCGGCTGCGGCTCGATTCTGAAGGTCTTTTCCACCTCCTGGAAGGACATCGGCTTGTCGATCACTAGCCGTATGGAGGAGTCGAGCCAAACGCCCCCCTCTGGACCATTGAGCTCGTAGTAGGGCCCGGCCAGGTCCGCCGCGCCGGTGCGATAGCTGTCCGAGAGCAGCAGCAGCAGTACTGCCAATCCGATGAGAAGATAGAGAAGAAGAGTTAACGGCCCGCGCCGGGAGGCCGCCCTGTTGGCGCTCTCAGCAGTGGCCTGACTGTCGACGACGCTCACCCGCGAGTCCCCCTCGACCTTTGTGCAATATCCCGCCTGGGAGCGCGACGGCCCTTCCTGACAAAAAAAGGCCTGAAGACAGATCTTCAGGCCCTTGCGAGACTAGCGCACGAAACCCTACTGGCTTGCTAGTGCCGCCTTGGCTGTTTCCACCAAACGAGTGAAGGCGTTGCCGTCACGAATGGCCAGATCGGCCAACACCTTGCGGTCGATATCGACCCCTGCCTTGTGAAGGCCGTCGATGAAGCGATTATAGGTGAGGCCATGGAGGCGGACAGCGGCATTGATGCGGGCTATCCATAGGCGGCGAAATTGGCCTTTGCGGTCCCTGCGATGCTCATACGCATAATAGAGTCCGTGCATGAGGGATTCGCGGGCCTGCTTGAACAGGCGGTGGCGAGCGCCTCGATGACCTCGCGTCTGAGCGACGACCTTCTTGTGTCGCCTTCTCCTGGTGACCCCTCGCTTAATCCTGCTCAAAACCTGTCTCCCTCAGGCAACCGACCAACGGCTAGCCACTCCCATACGGAAGAAGGCGACGTACACGCTGGCGAAAGCTCCGGTGTACCGGTTGCATAGTGTGGAACTCCGCCTTTACCGCTTGGCGCTTCTTACGGCGAGCGTTGTTAATGTGAGACTTACGCCGCAGGATTTTACCCCGCCCACTGACGCTGAAGCGCCGCTTGACACCGGAATGGGTTTTCAGTTTAAGTTTGGCCAACTTCCTTCTCTCCGGTCTCTTTGGCGACCTTGGCTGGTTTCTTGTTGGTGGGCGCGAGAATGGCTGTAAGAAATCGTCCCTGCATGTTGGCCGCTCGATCGACAGCCGCTAGTTCCCTCAACTGCCCACAGAAGCGCTCCAGCAGAGCCTGCCCCGTCTCCGGATGCGCTAGTTCCCGACCGCGGAACCTCACGGTCACCTTCACCTTGTCGCCTTCTCGAAGCAATCTTTCTGCCAGCCGAACCTTCCTCTCCAGATCGTGATCACTAATGTGCGGCCGCATCCGCACCTCGCGCAATAGCAAGCCCTTCTGATGCTTCTGGGCATCTCGTTCCTTCTTAGACTGCTGGTATTTCCACTTACCGTAGTCGAGAAGGCGACAGACTGGAGGACTGCTGTGGGGGTCAACTTCCACCAGGTCGAGCCCACGTTCCTTAGCAAGAGTCAACGCTTGGGGAACAGGTAGAACGCCCAGGTTCTCGCCTGTATCCCCTATTACCCGAACTTCTCTAGACCTGATCCCTTCGTTGACCCGAAATGCCCGGTGTATAACCCCTTACCCTCGCGGAAAGAATACCCTATCCGTCGATGGTGTAGCTAAGTGTAGCATATTTTCCAACAGTCTTCAATCCTGAGTCAACCGCAGGAGAGGGCGGCCCCCCTCAACCCTTTCTCCCAGCGACACGTAGACCTCCTCCACTCGACCCGACCGCTGAGCCTTCAGGTCGTTGTTCATCTTCATGGCCTCGAGCACCAGAAGAACGTCGCCAGCCTTGACCGTGTCGCCCGCCGAGACGTTGATCTGCCGCACAACGCCCATCATAGGGGACAGGACCAGCCATTCAGCCGGCTGCGCCTCTGCCTCTAGGGCTGCAGCCGGGAGCGGGGTCACGCGCCTCCCCCGGCCCTCCAATAGTACTGAGTAAGCGCGGGAACCGATCACGATATCGAAACCGCCACTGCGCTGTTCAGCAAAGAACTCATAAGGGTGATCGTCCACAATGAGGGAGTAGAGACCCGTATGACCGATCTGCTTCAGGCTAATAGTATGCCACCGGTCGTCGACGCGAACCCGCACACCCTCAGGCCCCTCCTCCACCTCCATCTCCCGCAGGGCGTCGCCCAGGCGCATCAAGTATTTCTCCGCCATATCATCCTTCGTCTGCCCCAGTCGCGCTCGCGCAGGTTGCTGCGTTTACTCTGAAATCGCCAGAGCTCGGTCGAAACATCGCCCGGCGCTGGGGGACTAAGGGCTGCTTCCCTATTGCTGTGAGCCAACAGGGAAGCAGCCACCAGAGCGATCTCCTCATGCTCCAGTTCGTCCTGCTCATCGAGACGGAAATGCTTATCTACGAAAGCCGTGTCCAGGGTACCGGCGATGAAGTGCGGGTTATCCATCACCTGAAGGTGGAAGGGTATGTTGGTGCTCACCCCCACGACTTTGAACTCTTGGAGGGCGCGGCGCATCCGCCGGATGGCCTCAGGCCGGTCGCGACCGCGACTGCTGAGCTTGGCGATCAGGGGGTCGTAGTAATGAGGAATGTAGGCGCCGTCGTACAGGGCAGAGTCCACTCGCACGCCGGGCCCACCCGGCTCACTCACGAAGCTCACTGTACCCACGGACGGCAGGAACTCATTGAAGGGGTCCTCGGCGGAGATACGGCACTCGATGGCCCAGCCGCGCACTCTGATGTCCTCTTGTCGATAAGGTAAGGGTTCCCCGGATGCCACCAACAATTGGTCGGCCACTAGGTCCACCCCTGCTACTAGCTCCGTCACCGGATGCTCCACCTGAAGACGCGTGTTCACCTCCAAGAAGCTGGGATTGCCATCCTCGTCCAGCAAGAACTCGATGGTGCCCACATTGATATAGTCAGCAGCCTTGCCAGCCCTCACGGCCATCTCCATGAGCCTCTCACGCAGAGCGTCATCGACGCCTGTGGATGGTGACTCCTCGATCATCTTCTGATAGCGGCGCTGAATGGAGCACTCCCTCTCGCCCAAGGCAATGACGTTCCCATGGCGGTCAGCGATGATCTGCACCTCAACGTGGCGCACTTGTTCCAGGAACTTTTCCAGATAGACCGCGCCGTCGCCGAAAGCCGAGCCCGCCTCACGACTGGCAATCTCCAGAGCGATGGGCAGCTCATCGGCATGATAGACGGCTCGGATGCCTTTGCCGCCGCCTCCTGCCGCCGCCTTCACCAGAATCGGGTAGCCGATGCGAGTGGCGGCCAAAGAAGCCATATCGGTGGTCGATAGCTCCCTGCTGCCGGGCACCACCGGTAGGCCTGCTTTGCCCATCAAACGGCGGGCCTTGATCTTGTCCCCCAGCAGGCGGATGGACTCTGGCGTGGGCCCTACAAAGGTGATGCCGCTATCGCGACAGGCTTGGGCAAAGTCAGCGTTCTCAGCCAGGAAGCCGTAGCCGGGATGGACGGCATCTACGTGGGCCTTCCTGGCCACCTCAATGATCTTGGGGATGTTGAGGTAGCTTTCGGTCGCTGGCCCAGGGCCTATGAGGTAGGCCTCATCAGCGTAGCGGACATGCAGGGACTCGCGGTCGACCTCCGAGTACACGGCCACGCCGTCGATGCCCAGGTCACGGCAGGAACGCAGTATCCTGAGCGCTATCTCGCCCCGGTTGGCTACCAGCAGTTTTCTAAACACAGCCCCGGGCTTCCTCTAGAAAATGTCTATGGCCGCTAGAGCAAAAAGCTATATCCCTTCCCTTTCCCTTTTAGCACAAGAGGCCCAACCATGCAAGGGCAGGCAAGGCAACCATAAACGGGGAAAGCGCACTGGCGCTGGCCTACCTGCTCCCTCAGGACGATGGACGCCGCTGGCGCACCTCATCCATCGCCCGCGTGAGGAAGCTGGTAAGCGACATCGCTCCCAGATCCTCGCCGTTCCGCAGGCGCACAGCGACCCCTTGGGCCTCCACCTCCTTGTCCCCCACCACCAGCATATAGGGCACCTTCTGGAGCTGAGCATCGCGGATCTTGGCCTGCATGCGCTCCGAGCGCTCGTCCACCTCCACCCGCAGACCCGCTGCCTCCAGCTCAGAGGCCACCCAGCGGACGTGCTCCAGATGGCGATCGGCGATGGGGATGAGCACCGCCTGAACCGGCGCCAGCCACAAGGGGAAAGCACCGGCATAGTGCTCTATCAGCACCCCCAGAAAGCGCTCCAGGGAGCCCAGAAGAGCCCGGTGCACCATATAGGGCCGATGCTGGCGGCCGTCCTGGCCGATGAACGTCAGGTCAAAACGCTCGGGCAGATTGAAGTCGAACTGAACGGTGGTGAGCTGCCAGGTGCGGCCGATCGGGTCGCGCACGTGGATGTCTATCTTCGGGCCGTAGAAGACCCCTCCACCCTCGTCCATCTCATGGCTCAGGCCACTGGCCTCAACAGCGTGCTGCAAGGCCTCAGTGGCCCTGTCCCACTCCTCGATGCTGCCCACGTACTTGTCCGGCCGGGTGGACAAGCAGATAACATACTCGTCGAAGCCGAACAGGCGCAGGTAGTGGATGCCGAAATCAACGGCCCGAATGATCTCCTCCTCAAGCTGATCGGGCCGACAGAAGATGTGGGCATCGTCCTGGGTAAAGCCACGCAGCCGCAGCAGACCATGCAGGACCCCGCTGCGCTCGTATCGGTAGACGGTGCCCAGTTCGGCCATGCGCATGGGCAGATCGCGATAGCTGCGAACCGCCGACTTGTATATCTCGATGTGGAAAGGACAGTTCATGGGCTTGACGAAGTACTCCTGGCCGTCCACGTCCATGGGGGCGTACATGTTCTCCCGATAGAAGTCGAGATGGCCGCTCACGTCCCACAGAGACGCCTTGCCCACGTGAGGCGTGTAGACGATCTCGTAGCCTGCCTTGTAGTGCTCCTCCCGCCAGAGATCCTCGATGATGGTGCGGATGCGCCCTCCCTTGGGATGCCAGTAGACCAGGCCCGGCCCAAACTCCTCGTGGAAGCTGAATAGGTCCAGCTCGCGGCCCAGGCGGCGATGATCGCGCCGCTGCGCCTCCTCCAGACGGCGCAGGTGCTCGGCCAGCTCCTCCTCGGTCTCGAACAGGGCACCATAAATGCGCTGGAGCATGGGGCGCCGCTCGTCGCCCCGCCAGTAGGCGCCGGCGACGCTCGTGAGCTTGAAGGCGCTCACCTGCCGTGTGCTGTCCACGTGCGGCCCGGCGCACAGGTCCAAGAAGTCCCCATGGCGGTAGGTGCATACCTTCTCGTCGGCGATATCCTCGATAAGCTCCAGCTTGTAGGGCTGGTCGGCGAACAGGCGGCGGGCCTCCTCCTTGCTCACCTCTTCCCGGACGAAGGGCTGATCGCCGGAGACGCTCTGCCGCATGCGCTCCTCGATGACGTTCAGGTCGTCGATGGTGAGGCTGCGAGGCAGATCGAAGTCGTAGTAGAAGCCGGTGTCAATGGGCGGGCCGATGCCCAGCTTGGCGTCCGGGAACAGACTGAGCACCGCCTCGGCCATGATGTGCGAGGCCGAGTGGCGCAGGCGCTCCAGGCGCTCCTCCTTCGGCAGCTTTTGCATGTCCACCGACACGTGGACCACCTCCAATCGCTCGGGGCCGACCCCTGGCTGTCGCCAGGCAGGACGCCTCCGGGCAATACTAAGATGCCTCCCGTCCACGTGGGACGAGAGGCATAGCCTGCGTGGTTCCACCCACCTTCGCCCCCGACGCGTCGGGGGCCTCATTGGGCCGCTAACGGGTGCCTCCGGGGCTGACTACTGACGTCCACGCGCGCTCGCCAGCCGGCTCCTAGGGGGTTTTGGCGACGGTAGAGGGCGGGCACCTTTCAGCCTGGGGTTGCCCTCTCTGATGCCGTGCCGCCGCTACTCGTCCTAGTCTCCGCCTTTCGATATTGGCAAAATGGTGGGCGATAGAGGATTTGAACCTCTGACCTCAGCGATGTCAACGCTGCGCTCTAACCAACTGAGCTAATCGCCCCTGTAGATAGAAGTTAGCAGAAGGGCGGAGAGAAGTCAACGAAGCGAAGCTGGTCGACCGCAACTGACCTTGACTCCTGTCGCCTGTATAATAAGATATGGAAGGTATCCATCTCGGTTGCTTGCGGGCCGCTAGCTCAATTGGAAGAGCAGCTGACTCTTAATCAGCGGGTTCCGGGTTCGAGTCCCGGGCGGCCCCCCACAGCCACGAAGGCGCCCCGCCAACTACCCTGCTACAGCGAGTTTGAGCAGAATCCCTTGTCTGGCCTTTACAGTTCCTCTTGCAGCATGTATACTATGTTCCTCTCGTAGAAGTAAGTAACGTACACAAAGCCCAAAGGCATCGTTCGGCTAACATACGTTCATCGGCCACAAATGATGTTTCAAGGAAGGATATCCCCGCGAGTTCCCGTGCTGCTCCTCGCCGTCCTGGCGGTACTGGTGGGAGCAGCCGTTGCCGGTTACTTCCTGACCAGGAGCACCGGCGCCGGCGAGAACTCGGTGGCAGCGCCGGCTCCATCCCCCAGCCTAGCCGCCTCGCCTACCGCTGCGCCGACCCTGCCCGTCTCGCCCACACCGTCGCCGATCTTGCCCACTCCCTCCCCTGCTCCGACCACTCCCTCTGCCGTGCAACGTCCCACCCCTCAGGCGCCGATGCCCCTCGATGCGCCGGAGCGCCCATCCTGCCCCGAGGGCTGGTCTGCGTACGATATTCCTCCCGACAACTACGCATTCTGCGTCCCCCAGGATTGGGACGTTTTTATGGGCTCACCCCTCGGCGGCATCGTCGACGTATGGAACCCAGCCTTCTCCGCCCGGTTTGCCGATAGATGGCCGCTAGGGGAGGACCTCCTCCCCGGAGAAATAACTGTGCAGTTAAACAACATGCCAAAGAGTCCGACTATCGAGGAGTGGAAGGAGTCTTGCCGCGAGTTCGAACTGACGATCTCCGGAGAGGAAGCATTCGGTTGCGTGCGCTACGGATCGCGAGTAATGGGAACCCCAGAAGATCTGATAACAGTCACTGCCTGGATTGACCGCGATGAGACCATCCTGATCGCTAGCGGAGGCTTCTAGGCGAGCAAAACCGCCGACACGGACAAGGAAACGATCCTTCAACTAGCCCGCAGCATTCAGCTACGCTGAGTCCCGATGGTCCTTTTACGGCCCGGACGCATTCCCCTCATCGCTTGCCACCAGCAGCGGAGAGTGCTCACTACACGCGAGGGGTAAATCCCATCCCCGATCCAGCGTTGCGCGTCCGTCAGGCAACCGATGTGCCTTCTCTCCTTTGCCAGTTCTCGCGCTTGCGCCTCGGCGTCGCGAGCCAACAGTGAAGGAAGTGGAGAATTCCTCATAGCGCCGCAGTACTCTCCCACCGACACCCTACCCCTTGACAACACATCGTTCGGCTGCGATGATTATTCCGCCTGAGCATTGTCCCTGCGCTGGTGAACGAGCCGTTGCCAGATCAGGCGGCGGCAAAACGAAGCTATGAGCGTTCTGACACCACCGGAATGCCTGGAGGGCATGCTGGACGTTCTAG
>LJUA01000033.1 GCA_001303545.1 Dehalococcoidia bacterium SM23_28_2 | reverse complement strand
CGACCCTTCGCCCACCAAATCGATGTCTACCTGGTCACATCCCAGTACCAGATCCCGCACGCCTCCGCCCACCAGATAGAGCGTACGGCCTTCTTCCTCCGCCAGCCGTAGCACAGCCTTCAGAGCTTGATCCGCCCCTGCGCTCAGAGCGCGCTGCAGGCGGGCGAGAAGCTTTGTTGCTGTGGTTAGCCCCTTCTCCACCATGTATCCACTACGTCTCCACTATGCTTTTCCCATCCTATCACCACAGCCGGCCCTTGACATTCGCTCTCACAACCCCTATCATTGCCTGCGTTCGCTGAGAGCACCCTCCATATTGAAAGGGTGTCTTTCTTAACCAACTAATTCACCCTGGTGTGCTCTCCGGACACAAAACAGTGACGGTGAACGTTTTCCAAGGTGAAAGTTTGGCATCTAAGGCAACCGCGACAACAAAGCAGGGGCCAGACCTTTCGCTATTACAGACGGCTCTCGGCCTGAAGTTCAAAAACCCTTCCTTGCTCCAGCAAGCTCTAGTCCACCGGTCATATCTTAACGAGGCTAATCTCCCAGCGCTAGAGTCCAACGAGCGGTTGGAGTTCCTGGGTGATGCTGCTTTGGGGCTGATCGTCTCCCAGAAGCTTTGCAGCGACTTCCCCCATCTGAGCGAAGGGGAGCTCACCCAACTCAGGAGCTCCCTCATCCGCTGGGAGACCCTCGCCCAGATTGCCGAGAGGCTATCCCTAGGCGATTACCTCCTCCTGGGGCGGGGAGAGAGGCTGACCGGCGGTCAGCAGAGACCTTCCAACCTGGCCTCTACCTTCGAGGCGGTAGTAGGAGCGGCTCTAATGGACAGCGGCCTGGCCAAGACCAGAGCTTTTGTCCTCCGCTGTCTCAAGCCAGAGCTTGCCCGCCTGACGGCCGGGAAGATAGCCCTAGACAGCAAGTCGCGGCTGCAGCAGCTGGTGCAGACCCGCTGGCAGACAACCCCTTCCTACCGAACGGTGGCCGCCGAGGGCCCAGACCACGCCAAGGTGTTCACCGTAGAGGCCATGGTGGGCGATCGCGCTCTGGGTTTGGGTCAGGGCAGAAGCAAGAAGGAGGCAGAGACCAAGGCTGCCCAGGAGGCCCTCAAGACTATCGAATCCGGCGAACCTACCCCCTGCTGCTAGGCTGAGTTAGTTATGTACCTCAAACGATTGGAAATCCAGGGATTCAAGAGCTTCGCCACCCGCACGGCTTTCGAGCTGGGGCCGGGCATCACCACCGTTGTCGGCCCCAACGGCGTCGGCAAGAGCAACGTGGCCGATGCTCTCCGCTGGGTCTTGGGCGAGACCAGCGGCCGCCTTCTCCGCGCTCGCAAGCTGGAAGAGGTCATCTTCAGCGGCAGCTCTCGGCGGTCAGCGGCCAACGCCGCCGAGGTATCCATCACCCTCGACAACAGCGACGGCTGGCTTCCCCTCGATTTCGCCGAGGTAGCTATCACCCGCCGCGCTCGCCGCTCCGGCGATAGCGACTACTACATCAACCGCAAGCGGGTTCGCCTCAAGGACATCACCGACCTTCTCCTACGAGCCAACGCCAGCCAGAGCAGCTACGCTATCATCGGCCAGGGACTAGTAGAGACCATCCTTAACCTCCGCCCTGAGGAGCGCCGCTTCCTGCTGGAGGAAGCCGCCGACGTTCAGCGCTATCGTCTCAAGATCGAGGAAACATGGAGCGTGTCCAGTTCCTGGTCGATGAGATAGATCCTCGCCTGTCGCAACTCGAACGGCAGGCGCGACGAGCCGCCCGTCACGAGCAGCTATCGCAGGAGCTCACAGACGCCCTGCAAGCCTGGTATGGCCACCTCTGGCAAGAGAAGAGGGAGACCCTGGGGACGGCCCGACTGACCCTCGACCGCTGCCAGCAGGAGCAGGCTCGCGCCGAGGCCGAAATCAAGACCTGGGAGGAACAGCTGGCGGCGGTGAGGGAGGAGCTGACCAGGAAGCGCTCGGCGATCTCCGACCGTGCCCTCCACCACCAGCGCCTCAGCGAGCAGGTGAGCCGCCTCCAAGAGCGTATCGCCCTCGCCTATCAGCAGCACAGCGGCGTGATCGGTCGGCGGCAGCAGCTCCAGTTAGAGCTCGAGGCCCTGGAGAAAGAGATGCTCAATCTGGCGCGATCGTCGGTGGAGGACAGCCGCCGCAGGACCGCCCTGGAAGAAGAACTGGAGGCAGGTCGTCGCGCCCTCAGCCAGGCACAGCAGGAGCTGGAGAGCCTCGAGCAGGAATCCTCCGGCATGCAGCGCCAGGCGGCGACCGGGGAGGAGAAGGCCGCTCGCACCCGCGCCGCCGTAAGCGATGTGGAAGCACGCCTGCGTAGCCTGGTCGAAACCCGCTCACGCCTGGAGGAGGAGACCGCCCAGCAGGAGGAGCACCGCCAGGCGATCATATCGCAGATGGTCGAGGCGGCACGCAACCTGAGTGGCTATCGGGCGGAGGAGAAACGCCAGAATGAAACCATTGTGGCCGCCCTTCAGGAACAGGATGCCCTAAAGAGCCGCCTGGAGAAGAGCCAGGTCTCCCTCCTGACCCTCCAGGAGAGCTGCCGTCTGCGCGATCTGGAGATAGAGCGCCTCGAGGCTCGCCTTGGCGTCCTCACCGATGCCCAGCAAGCCCAAAACGCCCGAACACGGGCTACCGCTGCGCCTGCCCTGGAGGCCGGCGACACCCAGGTGCATGGCCTCCTGGGAGTGCTGAGCAGCCTCATCCGCGTGCCCAAGGGCCTGGAACGCGCCATCGAGGCCGCCCTGGCCGAGAATCTCCAAGCGATGCTGGTGGAACACCAGAAGGACGCCCTGGCTCTTGTGCAGGAACTGGCCAGACAAGAGGTAGGACGGGTAGTCATCTTCCCCCTGGACAGCCTCAAGGAGGTCTACCCCCTCAACATCATGAAGGAACAGGGGGTGGTGGGCGTCGCCAGCCGGCTGGTGAAGTGCGACGGACGTTATCGCAAGATCATCGATTCCCTCCTCGGCCGCACCATCATCGTAGAGGACCTGGATACCGCTCTGCGCATCCTGCGACGGGGGATGGGCAGCGTGGTAACCCGCGACGGTATTCTCCTTCACCCCATGGGATTGATCAGCACCGGCCGCCCTACCAGCGAAGGCAATGTATTCGCCCGCCAGCAGGAGCTGGCTTCCATACCAAAAGCGATCGAGAGACTGATTCGCTCTCGCCAGGCCGCTGAGCAAGAAACGGAGCGGCTTCGCTCCCGCATCGCTGAGGATGAGAGCGATCTCCAGCGAGTGACCCAGACCCTGGCCACCATTCAGGAGCAGCGCATGCGAGCCCAGGATGTCATCGCCCGGGATCGCCATCTCCTGGCCCAGCTTCGAGGCGAGCTGCGCTGGCTGATCACCAGCCAGCGGAGGTCAACCAAACAACTGACATCCTTCACCCAGCAAGATCAACGCTTGCAGGAGGAGAGAGAGCAACTGCTGGCCCAGGCCGCTGAGGCTCAAGAGGTCACCCAGTATCTACGCTCGGCTGCTGGCCTGTTCGGCGAGCGCCGACAGACCCTGCTGCAAAGGGTTACTGAGTGCAGCACGAACGTCGCCTCTCTGGACGGAGAGCTGCGGTCCCTAAGCCATATCCAGGAGACCCGCCAGGCCACTCTGACCAAGATGGACGCCGATATGACCGCCAAGCAGGCCGAGCTGCACGGCATCGAGCTGGAGAGCACCTCCCTTACGGAAAACGCCGAGGCCAACTGGCGAGAGGTAGAGAAGCTCAACCAGGAGCTTAAGCGCTACAGCGAAGATGTGGATCCTGCCCAGCAGATCATAGCTGCCCTCGAAGGCCAAGAGCGCGATGCCCAGGCAAAGGAGGCCGCCGCCCGCAACCGCCTGCTGTCAGCGGAACGCCAGCTCCTGGAAGCGGAGTCGAAGGTGCATCACCACTTGGATGACCTCCAAAGCCTGCGTCAGCGCATAGAGGCCGACGGTCTGACGCTGACCAGTGGTGGCGAAGTGAGAGCGACACCCATGCCGACGCTGGAATCGCCTGCCTGGCTGTCCAGCGGCGACGGTAATGGCGATGGCGACGGTGACAGCCACACCCGAAGCAGCCGCCTGCCACCGGTGGCCGGTGGAGCAGTCATCGATCCGCAGACGATGGAAGAGCGCATACAACGCCTGCGTGCCCAGCTCCGAGCCGTGGGCCCCGTCAACCCCCAGGCCGAGGCCGAGTACGACGAGCTGAAGGAACGCCACACCTTCCTTACCTCCCAGCTCGCCGACCTGAGCGCAGGCGAGCGCTCCCTCCTTGAGGCCATCGATGAGCTGGATGAAATCATCTGCCGACGCTTCGAGGAAACCTTCCACCAGGTAGCGGAGCGGTTCAGCAAATACTTCACCACCTTCTTCGGCGGCGGTCAGGCCAAGCTCGTTCTCACCGAGCCGGAGGACTATCGCACCGCAGGCGTGGACATCGTCGCTCGGCCGCCCGGCAAGCGTCTGCAAAGCCTGAGCATGCTCTCCGGTGGTGAGAAAGCGCTGACGGCGGTCTCTCTCCTGTTCGCCCTCCTCCAGACCAACCCCTCGCCCTTCTGCGTCCTAGACGAAGTAGACGCCATGCTGGACGAGGCCAACGTAGGCCGCTTCGTCACTGCCATTCGAGAACTGGCCCAGCAGACCCAGTTCATTGTTATTACCCACAATCGCCGCACCATCGAGACAGCCGACAACATATACGGCGTCTCTATGGGCGACGACAGCATCTCTCGTGTCCTTTCCCTGCGCCTGAGCGACGTCCCTGCCAACTAGCTCCCATGACCCCGTTCAGCCGGGAGCGCCCCTTGCCTTATCGAGCGCCAGGCAGATACTATGATCCAGCAAGACATCCCCCTCTCTTCAGGAGGTAGCATCTGTTCAGGCGTTTGGGACGTTCCTCACAGGCTGAAGAAAAAACCACTGCCGCCCTCGACCGCACCCGTCGTACCTGGTTTCGCCGCGTAACCGGACTCTTCGAACGTTCCCGCATCGACGATGAGCTCTGGCAGGAACTGGAGGAACTCCTCATGGCCGCCGACGTTGGCGTGGCCACCACCGCCAATCTCATCGAACGCCTTCAGGCTCGGGTGAAAGACGAAGGGATGAAGCAGCCCGAGCAGGTCTATCAGACCCTCAAGGAAGAGTTGACGGCCATCCTGGCCATGGAAGGCGCTGGCGACCAGCTCTGGAGCGACGAGGAGGGAACATTTGCTGCCAAACCGGCCGTCATCCTGGTTGTGGGGGTAAACGGCAGCGGCAAGACCACCAGCATCGCCAAGCTGGCCTGGAGCCTGAAGGCCGAAGGCAAGCGGGTGATCCTGGCCGCTGCCGATACCTTCCGCGCCGCCGCCATCGACCAGCTACAGCAGTGGGGAGAGCGCGTACAGGCGGAGGTGATAGCCCACCAGCCAGGGGCTGATCCCGGCGCAGTGGTCTTCGACGCCCTCACCGCCGCCGAACGACGAAACGCCGACGTGGTGATCATCGATACGGCCGGTCGACTGCACACCAAGGTCAACCTGATGGAAGAGCTGCGCAAGGTCCATAGGGTGATCCAGCGCAAGGACCCCTCAGGCCCTCATGAGGTTCTGCTGGTTCTGGATGCCACCACCGGCCAGAACGCTCTTCTGCAGGCCAAGTACTTCACCGAGGCGGTGCAGGTGACAAGCCTTCTCCTTGCCAAGCTGGACGGCACGGGCAAGGGCGGCATCGTCTTCGCCATCTGTGACCAGCTAGGCATCCCGGTGCGCTTCGTGGGCACCGGCGAGCGACCGGAGGACCTGGCCCCCTTTGTGGCCGAGGACTTCGTGGAGGCCCTCTTCGCCTAGCGCGAAGCTGACGACGCCATGCTGGAAACGCTGACCTGGTGGGCGACAGCAGAGCTTATAGGGGCGATAGCCTTCCCTATCGCCTTCGTCTTCTTCAATCGTCTGCCCGACCGCGGCTACGCCTTCAGCAAGGTCATCGGCATCCTACTGGTGAGCTACTCCCTGTGGATCGGCGCTACCCTGGGCATCTACCCCAACGCTCGCGGCTCCATCATCCTCATCATGGTCCTTTTGGCCGTACTCTCGGCCGTCCTCATCGGGCGCCATCGCCAGGAGCTGGGCGCCTTCCTCCGCGGCGGCTGGCGCTATCTGCTGCTGGTGGAGGCCTTATTCTCTTCCACCCTCGTCCTGGCCGTCTTCCTGCGCTCATTCGCCCCCGAGATCCAGTGGGGCGAGAAGCCCTTCGAGCTGGCTTTCGTCAACGGCATCCAGCGCAGCGAGTTCTTCCCGCCCGACGACCCTTGGCTCTCCGGCCACTCCATAAGCTACTACTATTTCGGCTATCTCATGGCCTCCACACTGACCAAGTTCACCGGCCTGGGAGCCAACGTCACTTTCTATCTCAGCCTTTCGTTGGTGGCAGCGCTGGCGGCCACCACCGTCTTCGGAGTCGTCTACAACCTGCTGGCCTCCGCCCGAATGAGCGGCGAGAGGACGCTGGCAGCGGCCCCCCGCCTGATGCCGCGAGCGGTCATCTTCGGCCTGGCGGCAGCCGGGCTGCTTCTCCTGATGTCCAATCTGGAGGGCGTGTTCGAGATGCTGGCCGCCCACGGCATCGGCTCGGCGGGCTTCTACGAACGGGTGGGGATCTACGACCTGAACGGCCCTGAATCCACCGACGAGTGGTACCCCACCAAGTTCTGGTGGTGGTGGCGAGCCACCCGCATCGGCTCCAACTGGGATATCCAGGAGTTCCCCTTCTTCAGCTTTCACTTCGGCGATCTCCATCCCCACGTCCTTGCCCTCCCCTTTACCATCACCGCCGTGGCCATCGCCTTCCAGCTATTCCGCTCCGAAGAAGCCCTGGACAGCTACTGGATCATCCGCCATCCCTGGCGATTCCTGCTGGTGGCCCTTGCCATCGGCGGCCTGGGCTTCATCAACCTGTGGGATCTGCCCACCTTCTTCTTCCTAGTGGTAGCAGCCGCGTTCGTGGTCAACTGGCGGAGGGAGGGAAGCCTCACCATTCAAGCCGTTCGGAACACAACCTACTTTGCCGCATCTCTAGCTGTCGCGGCGGTCATCCTCTACGTCCCCTTCTACTTAACATTCAGCAGCGGCACCGAGGGGCCCGCACTGGTGGAGGCTGCCACTCGCCCGGGCCATGCGCCCATCAACTCCACGGTCAGCCGGCCCAACCAGTTCCTCATGGTCTGGCTGCCGCTCCTGTGGCTGGGCTTGTCCTTCGTAGTGGCACGCATTCTCGCTCGGCCCTGGCCCCGCCTGCGCCGGCCGATCGTTGCTCTTTCCGTGATCCCCTGGCTGGCCCCTCTGGCCATCTGGGGTTTCCTGTTACTTATGAAGCGCGGCCCTGGCGGCTTCGCCGACGAACTGACTACCCGCGGCCCCAGCTGGGGAACCCTTGTGATGCTGGCCGTCTTCCTGACAGCGGCCGGCTTCGCCTTCGGCCGCGAGCTCTTCCGCGAACACGAGAGCGAGGACACGAAACGAAGCTACCTCTTCGCTTTGATGCTGGTAGGAGTGGGCCTTCTGATCATCCTGGGGCCCGAGCTGTATTGGGTTAAGGACCCGCTGGTCTTTCGAGTGAACACCGTCTTCAAGCTCTACTACCAGGCCTGGATGCTTCTGAGCATCGGCGGCGCTGTTGGCTTGTACTACCTCACCGCCTCCCTGCCGTCGCGGCGACCAGCCATCGCCCTGAGCCGTCTTGGCTGGGCCGGCCTCACCACCGTCATCATCGCCGCCGCCCTGGTGTACACGGTCGCAGCCACCTTCGAGCGGACCACCGGCTTCACCAATGATCAGCGCATGGACGGCTATGTGCACGTGCAGGTGAACCACCCCGACGAGTACGATGCCACCCGCTGGCTGAACGAGAACGTGAGCGGCAATCCGGTCATTCTGGAGGCGGTAGGCGACGGCTACACCGACTATGCTCGCATCTCCTCTCGCACCGGCCTGCCCACCGTCCTGGGCTGGCCTGGCCACGAGCGCCTATGGCGGGGCTCGGACGAACCGCTCGAAGGCCGCCAGGACGATGTGGCCCGCGCCTACGCGACCAGCAGCCCACAGGAAGCGAAGGCAATACTGGAGAAGTACAACGTGGAGTACGTATACGTCGGCCATCTGGAACAGGAGGCCTATGGCGTGGCAGGGCTGGGCAAGTTCGCTGCCTTCATGGATGTGGTCTACCGTAATGACACTGTCACTATCTATCGGATGCCTCAGGAGGTAGAATCCGTTGTCAGCGCTAGCTAGATCGACAGCAAGGCGGTGGCGCCCGTGAGCGAACGCCCTGACAGCACCCTACCGACCCAGCCTTCACGGACAGCGGCTGGAGCGCGGTTGGCAGCCTTCGCTCCGTCGATTAGCGTGGAGGTGATCGTCTGGCTGGCCGTTATTGCCCTGGCCGCCGCTCTCCGGCTAGCCCGGCTGGAGCATCTCCCCCTGACGATCGATGAGAGCGTCCGCGCCTTCGCTGCCTGGCAGACATCGGAGGGCGATATCCCCGCCAACTGGACGGGAGACATGACCGCCGCTCTCACAGCCTACCTCTTCCACATCTTCGGCTCCGGCGACCTCCTGGCCCGCCTGTTGCCGGCGCTGGCCGGATCAGCCGCGGTCGCCTTGCTCTGGCCTCTGTCGCGATATGTGGGTGGTGCTGCCCTGGCGGCGGCTGGCCTGCTCGCCTTCTCGCCCCTCCTCGTGCACGTCTCCCGCAGCAGCCTGCCTTACAGTGTGGGAGCCTTTCTCTCCGTGGCCATGGTCCTCTCCCTCTTTGCCTATGTACGGACACAGCGACCGCTCTATTTCTTCGCCCTGATCCTCACCATGGGTCTAGCCCTGGGCAGCGACCCCGTTTCCACCTCCACGGCCCTCATCGTGGCCGCCTTCCTGGCCTGGGAGATCGCCTGGCGGCGAGACGAGGAGTTGCTGGCGGCCGCCAGCCCTGTGTGGCGGAACCCAGCCCTGCTCATCAGCGGCCTGCTCTTCTTCCTGGGAGCGCTGGAGTTGGGCATCACCCACTTCGGCACCTCCATCGATCGCCTCAGCCTGCCCGGCCTGCGCCAGTGGGTGGACGCATTCGCCCTGCCCCGCGACAGCCTGATCTGGCATCTTCACTCGAGCATCCTGATAAGCTACGAAGCGCTGCTCCTCCTTCTGGGCGGATTAGCCTACCTGTGGCTCCTCGGCCGCTGGATCATCTCCAGAGGCCGGGACATCTCCCTCTTCCAGCGCTTCCTCTTCTTCTGGGTCAGCGGCGCCGCCATCATCATCGCCATTACTACCCGCCGCGAGGCAGGACAGCTTGTCCTGCTCCTTCTGCCCCTTGCCCTCCTGGCCGGTAGCTGGCTGGAGAGAATAGTCGCCGACGCCGAACCAATCTCCCTCGGCCGGGCGGCTCCCTATCTGGCGCCGGTGCTTGCCTTGGCGGGCTACATGGCGCTCGTCCTCATCCAATGGGCCAAAGCCGGCGAGGCCGGCCCGGAACGCGAGAGGATAGGCATGATCCTGGCCCTGGCGGCAGCGATAGCTCTGATATGGATCACCTGGAACACGTTCGGCCGTCGGGCTGCCGCCGCCTCGCTGGCTCTGGCGCTGGTGCTGCTGGCGGTCGCAGCGATCCATGGCTCCACGTCCGTGATGTACGGCCGAGGTAACGAGTTCCTGGCCGACGAGCGGATCAACACTCGCGTCGTCCAGTTGCAGGACGAGCTAGTTACCATCCAGACCCAGACGCCCGGACTGATCGCCGTCAACGATTCGTTTCTTCCCGCTCTCGGCTGGTATCTGCGAGATGTGAACGGCGTGGTCTTCGCAGCATCACCGCCAGCGGATGCCGTGGCCATCGTCACTCCGGCCGGCGAGTCGACCCCCTCCGGCTATCGTTGGCAGGGAACCTGGCCGATAGCTGAGGGCTGGCTGCCTCAAACCTTTGACCCTCTCGACTGGTGGCGATGGCTGGTTTACCGCCAGGCCTGGGGTGACATATCATCGATAGAGGGGGACTTAGTGGTGAGAGTGGAATGAGCGACCAACCATCCCCTGCGCCAACGTCGCCACCTTCGGCCAGGCCGTTCGAGCGCCTGGCTTCCCTGCGCCTGAGGCTGAGCTGGGAACTGGCGCTCTATGCTCTGTTCATCGCGGTCGGCGCCGGCCTCCGGTTCTGGGACCTGGGAGCACGCGCCTTCCACCACGACGAGAGCCTGCATGCCCAGTATGCCTTTTACCTGTTCCGCGACGGCAACTACGAACACAGCGCGATGATGCACGGCCCCTTCCAGTTCTTTGGCACGGCCTTCAGCTTCGTTCTCTTCGGGGCCAGCGACTACACGGCCCGCATCCTGCCCGCCTTCCTGGGCACAGCACTCATCGGCATGCCCTTCCTGCTGCGACGCCATCTGGGCCACTCGGCGGCGCTGATCGCTGCCGGACTCATCGCCTTTTCGCCCACCCTTCTCTACTTCAGCCGCTTTGCCCGCAACGACATCTACGTCGGCCTGTGGACCCTGGGGCTGGCCGTCTGCCTCTGGCGGTACATCGAGGAAGGCCGCCACCGCTGGCTGTACATCGCCGCCGGGCTCCTCGCCCTGAGCTTCGCTACCAAGGAGGCGACCTTCCTGAATGCCGCGATATTCATCGCCTTCCTCGACCTGTGGATGGCCCAGACCCTCGCCAACCGGATCAGGGAGCACCGCAGCCTCGACCCGCTTTTCACTCCCATCCTCTTCCTGGCCCTGGTGCCCTTTGCCTGGGCGATCGTCGCCGTGTGGCCTTTCCTGCGCGAGGAGACGCGCGGGCGAATCGGGCTGGGGGAGAGACCGCGCGCCGCCGACTTCCTCCTCATCCTGGGCACGCTCACTCTGCCCCAGTTCGCGGCCGCCATCCAGGTGCCACTGGAAGGCCTGGGCATCGTGAAGGAGGCCGATTGGCCGCGCGAGCTGTTCACCATCAACCTGGGCCCGCTCAGCGGCCACGAGCACGTCAGCCGAGAAGAGCTCACCGGCTTCCTGACCGTGCTTGTCCTCATCGCCTCCACGGCGGCCATCGGCCTGCGCTGGAACTGGCGCTCCTGGCTCATCGTGGGGGTCGTCTTCTACGCCGTCTTCGGCCTGCTGTACTCCACCTTCCTCACCAATCCGGACGGCTTCGGCTCCGGCATGTGGAACTCCCTGGACTACTGGCTGGAGCAGCAGGGGGAGCAACGCGGCGGTCAGCCCTTCTACTACTACCTGGTGCTGTTGCCCGCCTATGAGTACCTGCCGCTGCTGTTCGCCTTTGCCGCTGCGGGGATAGCGCTGGCCAAGGCCGCCTTCGGGCCCAACACCGCCGAGGGCCACTTCGCGCGCATCGTATTCTTCATCGCCGGCTCCCTGGCCATCCTCGCCCTGGCCGCCAACGCCGCGGATAACCCAACGTTGGGCACAGTGCTGGGGCTGGTAGCCCTGGCCCTGCTGGCCTTCAGCCTGCGCGTCAGCCCCTTCCTCCGCTTCCTGCTCTTCTGGATGATCCTGAGCCTGTTCGCCTACTCCGTGGCCGGGGAGAAGATGCCCTGGCTGAACGTGCACCTGGCCCTGCCGGTGATCATCCTGGCCGCCTACGCTCTGGGCCAGATCTGGGAAACAGCCCGGTCGGCGGAGTGGCACCTCCGTCTGCCCGTCCACATCGGCTATCTGCTGGCGGCCGTCCTGGGAGCAACGGCCGCGGCCTTCGCTACCTTCGGCCCCACCGGTGACGCAGGCACTGCCGCCCGCATCGTCTTGGGAGTTGATGCCCTGCTGGCCATCGCCGCCCTGACCATCACCATGCGCGGACGGGCGATGGCCGTGGTGCCGCTGGCAGCAGTGTTGGGCGTCCTCCTGCTGTTCAGCGGTCGAGCAGCCTGGATGGCCAGCTTCCAGGAGGGCGACGGCGCGGACGCCCGCGAGATGCTGGTCTATACGCAGAGCTCGCCCGACATCCCCAGAATCCGGGACCAGATCGACCAGATAGCGGAGGAGACGGGCCTGGGCGAAGACCTGTCCATCGTTGTGGACAGCCGCGACGCGTTCTCCTGGCCCTGGGTCTGGTATCTGCGCAACTACAATGGCGTCGGCTGGCCCGATATGAGCGGCGACTACCAGCCGCCCGACAACGCCATCCTTCTGGTCAATAAGAGCAACGACGCCAGCGTCCAGTCCAAGCTGACAGGCTACCAGCCGGGGCAGCCCTACTCTCACCGCTGGTGGTTCCCCGAGACCTATCGGGGTATCGAAAAAGAGAGCGTGCTGACTATGTTCACCGACTTCGTGGCCAGGCTGGGCGATGGCGATACCTGGAACACCTGGTGGCACTACTTCCGCGACCACGAGCCGCCACAGCCCAAGGGCTCGGCGGATGCTGTGGCCTACTTCCCCGAGGAGTTCGCCATTGAGGAGCCCATCGGCAGCGAGGAACCGGCAGAGGTGCCCAAGCCCGATAGCGAGGGCAGGTTCACCCTGGGCGAGCGGGGTAGCGGCCCTGGTCGATTCATCAAGCCGGCCGGCCTGGCGGTGGACAGCGAAGGCAACCTGTACGTGGCCGATACCGGCAACCATCGCGTCCAGAAGTTCAGCAGCGAAGGCGAGTTCATAGCCGAGATCGGCTCCCAGGGAGAGGACGAGGGCGAGTTCAACGAGCCCTGGGGAGTGGCGGTGGACAGCGAAGGTAATCTGTACGTGGCCGACACCTGGAACAATCGCATCCAGAAGTTCGACCGCGACCTGAACTTCCTGATCCAGTGGGGCCAGGCAGCCACCGACCTCAGCAACCCCAAGGCCTACGATTTCTGGGGCCCGCGCGATGTGGCCACCGACGCTGAAGGCAACGTGTGGGTAGCCGACACTGGCACTGGTCGCCTCCTCAAGTTCGACAGCAACGGCGACTTCCTGGGAGGTTTCGAAGAGTCCGGCTCGGAGCCAGGGGAGTTCCGTGAGCCGGTAGGCATCGCCATCGCTGCCAACGGCGACATCTTTGTAGCCGATGCCTGGAACAGCCGCATCCAGCAGTTCGACAGCGGGCTCAATCCGCTGGCCCAGTTCCCCATGCCGGGCTGGTTCCCCAATGACCCGTCCACCAAGCCCTATCTCGCTCTGCCGCCTGACGGGAGCATCATCGCCAGCGAGACCGGCCGCCATCGCCTCCTGCGTGTCGGTGCCGACGGCAGCCTCCTATCCGTCCTGGAGGGTCTCGGCGAGACAGCACTGGTCAACCCGACCGGCCTGGCGCTGGATGACAGAGGCTTCCTGTACATCTCCAACAGCGGCGTCGATCAGATCCGCCGCGTCCTCCTCATCGATATGCCTGTGCCTTAGGCTCGCGTTGCTTCACCAGCTGCTGCCACCCTATAATGGTGCGTACCCTATCTAGCCAGGAGGAAAAGGCGGGCCAGACATCTTGCTGCGCAACCGTCAGCTTTGGATCGGCATAGTGGGGACAGCCCTTTTCCTGGGCTTGTTCTTTGCCTTCACCAACCTGCGAGAAATGGGCGAGGCCCTGGCCGATGCCAACTACTGGTGGTTCGCCCCCGCCATCGCCGTCTGGTTCATTTCGGCCTGGTTCCGCTCCCTACGGTGGCGCTATCTGCTACAGCCAATGGGCAACTTCTCCGCTCAGACCCTGTATCCCATCATTGTCATCGGCTACATGGCCAACAACCTTCTGCCTGCTCGAACCGGCGAGCTGGTACGAGCGTACATCATGGATAAGCGGCATCGCCTGAGCATCATGTCCACCCTGGGCACCATCGCCGTGGAGCGCCTGTTCGACGGGCTAGTGCTGGTCGCCTTCTTGATAGGCGTGGGGGCCTTCGTTGGCCTCAGCCAGGAGCTGGGCATTCTGGCCGCTGCCATGACCGCCACCTTCGTGGTGATCTTCGCCCTCTTCTTGTTCATGGCCTCTTCCCAGGAACGAGCCGAACGATGGCTGGCAAGGCTTCTGCGCTTCCTGCCGGCGCGAGCACAGGAGAAAGGCAGTCAGTGGGCCAGCTCCTTCATAGTGGGCCTAAGCGCCTTGCAGAGCCCCTGGCGGATCGCCGCCGTATTGGTCACCTCGGTCGTGGCTTGGGCACTGGAATCCACCATGTACTTCATGGTGAGCGTATCCTTCGACCTGGGAGAGGCTTTCCCCATCTTCATGATGGTGGCGGCGGCGGCCAACCTGGCGATAACGCTTCCTTCCACCTCCGGCGGCGTCGGACCCTTCGAGCTCCTGACGAAGGAGACGCTAGAGTTTGTGGGTGTGAGGGGTGGAGTGGCAGGTGCATATGCCGCCGCCCTTCATGCCCTGGTGCTGCTACCGGTGGTGGCCGCCGGGCTGCTCTTCCTGTGGGCGATCAACCTGTCATTGGCCGAGACCCTGCGCCGGCCGGCCCAACCCAGGCTGGCCACTGGCGTAGGCCTGGAGGGGGAGGGCAGCGAGTGAAGGTAGGGGTCGTCGGCGGGGGACTGGCTGGCCTGACCGCCGCCTATCGCCTCTGCCAGCGGGGCTTCCAGGTCCACCTGCTGGAGGCGGAGCCCAACCTGGGAGGCCTGGTGGGCACCTTCGAGATCGGCGGCAGCCGCATCGAGCAATTCTATCACCACATCTTCTCCAATGACACGGCTATCATGGCCCTGCTCGACGAGTTGGGCCTGGCCGATCGCCTGCTCTGGCGGGACTCGAAGGTGGGCATGTTCTACGACGGCCGAGTGTACGATTTCGTCACCCCCCTTGATCTGCTGCGCTTCACCCCCATCTCCCTCATCGACCGCCTGCGCTTGGGGCTGGTGGGCCTCTGGCTGCGGCGGCAGAAGAACTGGGAGCCCTACGAAATGGTCACTGCCAAGGAATGGATCACCAAGCATGCTGGCCAGCGCAACTACGATGTCGTCTGGGGGCCGCTGCTGCGCGGCAAGTTCGGCCAGCGGGCCGACGACGTCAGCATGGCCTGGTTCTGGAGCAAGATCCACCTCCGCTTCGCCTCCCGTAAGGGAGGGGCCGGCCAGAAGGAGCAACTGGGCTACATGA
>LJUA01000106.1 GCA_001303545.1 Dehalococcoidia bacterium SM23_28_2 | reverse complement strand
AGGTTGTGTAGAGTGATAGCATTCCAAGGAGGATAGCCGCCGAGCCGATAATCGACGCGATTATGTACTTCATTCCGGCAGCCAGGCCGAGGCCACGATTGTAGCTTATCAGTAGGAATGTGCTCCACGACATGATTTCCCAGAAGATGAAGAAGCTGACCAAGTCCCCTGCCAACACGACCCCGAGCATCCCAGCGTTCACGACTAGCATCATTGAGTAGTAGAAGTCTGTTCTTTCTCTGCTCCTCATGTAGCTCAAAGAGAAAACGGTGGAGAGCGCGCCGAAGCTCGAACTGGCGATGGCAAAGAACCAAGCCAGAGCATTCCACCTCAAGACGAGCTCGACACCGAGGAAATCGGGAATGTAGGCCAGCTCGCTCCGTGCTCCGTAGCCCAGGCCGATGAGCACGACGAGCACGAGTGAACTCAGCACGGCCAGGGTGTCCCGCAGGCGAGCATGCACCTTGCCGGCAAGGTAAACCAAGCCGGCGCTCGCGAACGCCACGATGAGTACTGTTGTCGGCAGCATCCTCAGACGCCCAACACGTGGTGGATATAAGCGGCCTTATCCAGCAGATCCATCGCCGCGGGACCGAGATATTTGGTCAGCACACCGGGGTAGAGGCCGACGGCAACTATGATGGCCGCGAGCAGACAGATGGGCACCAGGGCTGAGACGGGGGCCTCGTATTGGTCGGTCTGTTCCGGCGCCGCGCCCTCGGGTGGCGGCCTGAAGTGCAGCCCCTGCACGATGCGGAAGAAGTAAGCGCCCTCCACCACCGTGCCCAGCAGGACAATCGCCACCAGAGCCGTTAAGAGAGGAGCCGCCCCTGCCAGCGCGGCCCTGATAACCGTGAACTTGGCGGCGAAGCCGATGAACGGAGGCAGACCCACTAGCGAGAACGCACCGATGGTGAAACAGAGCGAACTCACGGGCATCCTCCTGCCCATCCCGTACAGCGACGAGATCTCCATGGAGCCCGTCCGGTAGATCATGTAGCCCACCGAGAGGAAAAGCAGTGCCTTCGCCAGCGCGTGGCTGACGACGAGAAAGAGGGCTCCCTGAACGCCCGAGGCAGAGGCCAGGCCGAGCGCGAAGACAATGAGGCCGATCTGTCCGATGCTGGAATAGGCGAGCAGTCTCTTGATGTTGTTCTGGCTGAAGGCGGACATCTCGCCGACCAGGAGAGTAAGAATACCCACCAGCAGCACAAGCATGGGCATGGTGTCCGCACCGTAGATGGTGAAGACCACCCTAGCAACGGCATAGAGCCCGGCCTTGATCGCGATGCCGGAGAGGATGGCGCTGATGGAGGAGGGAGCGGAGGAGTGGGCATCCGGCAGCCAGGCGTTCAGCGGCAATACCGCAGCCTCCACGCCGAAGCCGGTGATCAGGAAGGCCATCGAGATGAAGACCTTCATGGGAGTGACGGAGTCGACGTTACGCGCTATGTCGGCCATGCTGAGCGTGCCGAAGAGCCCGTAGACGAAGCCGATGCCCAGCAGGATCAGGCTGGAGCCGATGGCCCCCTGAACCAGATACTTCGCCGACGACTCGATCCCGGCTCTGTCCCCCCGATAGCCCACGAGCGCATAGGAAGAGATGCAGAGGATCTCAAAGAAGACGAAGAGGTTGAAGAGGTCCGCCGAAAGCACCATGCCGGTGGCGCCGACTAGCAGGAGCAGATAGAGAGTGTGGTACTTTGCGACTGGTCCCTCCCTGACGTAGCCGATTGCATAGATCGAGACCAGCAGACCGACGAGCGCGATGAGAAGGCTCAGTCCCACACCCAGAGGCCCTGCCACTAGGTGGATCGAGAAGGGAGGCCGGAGGCCGGCCGTCTCCACTATCCAGGGCTCCCGAAGGACCCGCGGGAGCAGCAGCAGGCCAAGCGTGAAGTTGAACGCCATTGCTGCGGCGGGCACATACCGCGTCAGTCTCTCCGAAAGCAGTCCGAGAAGCGGCGTGATGAACGCCAGCCCCAGCGGCGCCGCTATCAGCAGCATAGGGCTCACCACTTCAGCTCCCTGATCTTGCAGAGGTTCAGAGTACCGTAGTGCTCGTACAGCCGAATGGCCACCGAGAGGGCCAGCGCCACAACCGATACCCCGATCACGATCGCCGTGAGCACGAGGGCCTGGGGGACGGGGTCCACCATTTCCCTTCCCGCGGCCTCGGCCTGAGAGAAGATGGGTGCCGTGCCCATGCGAATGTAACCTACAGACACGAGGAAAAGGTTCACTCCGGTATCTATGAGGTTGATCCCCAGGATGACCTTGATGAGATTGGTCTTCACCAAGACAATGTAGAGACCGATCAGCACGAGGCCGAAAGAGCCGATGTACTGGACGTAGCCGGCCAAGAAACTCATCATCTTGCTCCGCTGAGGTCGCCGACGATCCCACCCAACTCGGAGCCGACCTTGAAGCCGATGAATACGTACACAACAGGTATGATCCCCGCGCTGAGCAGGGCATAGGGCGATCCCTCAGGCAGGAAATTGAGCAAGAAGGACCCGCCGACCGCCAGGCCGATCAGACCTATGAGCACGAAGGCCAGTCCCGCGAGTGACTCCACCGCGCTAAGGCGCTTGCTCTCGGGCTGCCTTCCGCGGCATCCCAGATAGATGAGCAGGAATCCCGAGGCTATGATGGCCCCGCCCTGGAAGCCTCCTCCGGGTGTCAGGTGGCCGTGGGCGAAGATGTAGGCGCCGAAGAGCAGGATGAGTGGAAACAAGAAGCGGCAGCCTGTGAACACGATCAGGCTCGCTGGCGTCGCTTCTCTTTCCGATCTTCGTCTTCTGCCGGTATGGAGCAGGGCCGCCAACCCGGTGGCGGCGACGAACAGCACGGTCACCTCTCCCAGGGTGTCGAGACCCCGGTAGGTGACCAGCACCGACGCGACGACATTGGAGGCGCCGGTCTCCTCAACCGCCCGGCTGTTGTAGCGCCTGCCGAAGTTGACCTCGTCGTCGTCAATGAGGCTGGCCCGCCGTGCTTCTGCCCCGACGGAAGGGCCCCGCAGCGCAGAGGCCAGTCCCACCGCCAAGACGAGAAGCACTATCAGGCTAAGAGCTCTCCTCATCCTCCTGCCTCACTGTCCTTCGTATGGCAAAGATGAAGATGCCGGTCGTCAGCCCGGCCCCGATCGAAGCCTCGGCCATCGCCACGTCGGGAGCCTGGAGAAAGTAGAAGACGATGGAGGCCACCAGACTCACCAGGGCCGAGGCGATGACGGCATTCATCAGATCCTTGAAGATGGTGACGCAGATCGCAGCCACCAGCATGATTGCCAACAGGAAAGCCTTGAAGTCCGCGCTCCTATCGACCACGCTGCCCCGCCACATCGGCACTCCGCTCTTCTTCCCGGCTCTGCCAAGGGCGTGGCTGGAGACCGGGTTCGTGAGAAGGATGAAGAGGGCTATCAGAAGCGCTTTCGGGAACCACTCCGGTTCCATAATCCCCACGCCGATCACGGTCAGGAAGGCCCCCAGCGTGGTGCACTTGGTTCCGGCCTGTAGCCGATTGTAGACATCGGGGAATCTGAAGACGCCCAGGCTTCCCAGGAACAGGAAGACAGCGCCGATCGCCGTGACCACCGCGCCGAAGGTGCTCACTGGATTCCCCCCTCCAAGTATCTAGCGATCGCCACCGACCCGATGAACGTCAACACGGCGTAGACCAGAGCCACGTCGAGGTAGATGTACCGCTCGAAGACGAATGCCAGGAAGACCAGCAGCGCCGTGGTCACCGTGGCGGTGGTATCGACCGCCACGGCGCGGTCCGGCGTCGTGGGCCCGCGCAGCATTCGCGCCAAGCACAGCAGGACGGCGACAGCGATGACGGCCAGCACTACCAGTACGAACGAATTCACTCGAAGATCACCCTCAGGTATCTCTCGAACCTCTCCCCGATCAGGCGCGACGCCTCCGCCAAGTCTTCCGTCCGCACGTTGATCCAGTGGATCAGCAGGCGATCGCCGACGACGTCCAGCGTGAATGTCCCCGGGGTAAGCGTGATGGAGTTGGCTAGGACCATCCTGGCGATGTCGGATGTGAGGTGGGTACGTATTACCACTACGCCCGGACGTATGGGCATCGCTGGATGTAGCACGCGGTAGGCGACGTCGAGGTTCGCGGTCACGACCTCGAAGCCGAGCACGAGGAGGTATATGAAGAAGAAAAGCAGCCTCTTGAGCCCCAAAGCCGGCAGACCGAGCTGGGAGTAATGCGGGCCGAGCCACAGAGGAAGCACCACGGATATCCCGACCCCTACCAACACCTCCTGGGGCTGCAGGCTTGAGGTAAGCCCAAGCCAGACCAGCAGGCAGATCACAAACAGATATGCGGTGCTTCTCACCCTCGTCCGAAGCGGCAAACTTCCCTGCTGCATTCCCCTCGCAGCTCCCTAGAGGTAATAGACGAGTCGCGCCATTTCCGTGGGGAGGTCTACGCAGGTCACCTTCACACCCTCAGGCATATTCAACGGACAGGGGGCAAAGGACAGGATTCCCTTCACCCCGGCATCCGCAAGCCTACGGGCAATCTCCGGGGCCTCGGAGACACCCACTGCGACAATGGCGAGCCTTATTCCCTCCTCCCGGATGCGTCGTTCCAGCATGGCGACATCCTCGACCACGACGTCGTTGACCTCCCGGCCTATCTTGTCTGGATCCCTATCGAAGGCGACGGCAATCTTGAATCCTTCACCTTCAAACTGCGGGTTGGCCAGCAGAGCCCTCCCAACATTGCCCACCCCCACGAGCGCGGCCTTCATCACCCTATTCAGGTTCAGGATCGCCCGGATCTCGCCGATCAGGCCCCTTACGTCGTATCCGACACCCCGCTTGCCGAATCCGCCGAAGTAGGACAGATCCTTCCGAATCACGCACGGGTTCACGTCGCAGGAATTGCCAAGGTCGCGAGATGAAACCGTGTCCACCCCCTGCTCCGCAAGGCATAGCAGCACGCGGAGATAGGTTAGAAGCCGCCCGACTGTCTCCGTCGGTATGCGCCTTTGCACCATGTGATTGTGCTCACATTCTCAAGGCTCTCCACAACGGTACACCCTGATCGGTCGCCTGTCAAGGGCCGGAGTACAAGCACATCTTGAGTTAGCATCGATGAACAGGTAGGAAACAAGCGACTGGAAAGCCTGCCAGTGTCAGTCGGCGTCGGGAGTTGACCCCGTGCTGTCTCTAGAAGACTGGCGGTCAAGACCCCCTGCAAGCATTGGCAACGGCCAGACCCCTGGTGATTGGTCTATTCAGACACGTCTCTATCGGCGCTGACTTCGCGCATGCTATCGTCGGATCCGGAGGCCTCTCAGGTCCAGAAGGGGCGCTGACGTCGGCCAGGACAGCTACTGGAGAGTGCCTCCGAATTCATCTTGCAGATGCAGTACGGGCGCGAGGCGCCTGGTAGTCTACCTCCTTCTTGAGGAGATGATAGCTGAGATCAAGCAGACGGCGGGCGGCGGCGACCTTCCCCGGATTGCGTCCGTGTCGGAAGGCGACCGAGAGGAAGGTCCGCTTGATACTGGGATCGGGATGATGTGCTCTTGTTAAACGGACATGGGACACCCCTGAGAGCCGCCAGGACGCCCGGATAGAGTTTCTACGTAGGACAGGAATGACCGCGGCACATGGGAGCACAGGCTTCGTCTGAGCACTGGATCGTATGTCTTCTTCCTGCCTGCTTACTATGTCCGGCGAGGCCTCGGCTCCAGCTTTGCTTTCGCCCTGGCCACGCGCTCAATCGCATCCAGATGCTCCCGCCGATAGCGCGCGGTCGTCGGCCGCCAGGTGGTTTGCAGGAAGCCGAACAGGCGCTTCGGAGAGATATGCCTGGCGCACCAGGGGACGGTCCGCTCGAAGCTGTTGGGAGATGCCCAGTCGTAGCCCGCCAGGTTGCTGCCCGTGGGGATCTGATCGTAGCTTTGCTTCTCCAGCTCCAGGTAGGCCTGCACGTACCTGATCTTCTTACTAAACGAGCGGTTGTAGTACCAGTTGCTCTGGAGCACGTACTTGGGCATGCGGGCGAAGAACTCGTCGGCATGGTGCCACACGTAGTCCGACCAGATCCACGGCCGCACCCCCGCCGCCTTGACCTCCTCCGCGAGGAAGAGCAAGTCGTGCCACCAGAGATCGCCCTGGCGCACGACCATGTAGTGATGGCGGCGCTGGTGCAGCGGTGTCTCCTCGTCCATGCCGAGATGGAAGAAGCGCGGCCGGTCGAAGAGGGCGGCGACCTCGCGGATGAGGTCCTTGCACACCGCGTAATAGGGGTCGGTAGAGACCATGCGCGAGTAGGGTCCGAGCCAGGCGTCGTGGCAGGCGGAGAAGTTGAGCTTCGGGATCGGCTCCAGCCCGAGCTTGCGCAGCCGGACTAGCTCCCGGCGCAGCCGCTTCGGCGTCCACGCGCCCTTCACCGCGATCTCCGGGTGGCTCTCGTACTTCACCCCATCGCCCAGGTCGACCACGACCATGTTCAGGCCGGCCTCGGCCATGCGCTTGGTCACCTCCTTCCAGGGATCGCTGTCGAACCGGAGGGTGGGGTCGTAGTAGGACCGGTCCTCTGCGCCCCGCGGCCGCTCGTAATCAACCCACATGTTGGTGCTGAGATGCAGCAAGTTCGCCCAGATCATTTCGATGCTCATCCTTTCCGTTGGTTAACGCCGCTCGCCTATTGCTCTGCGCCGACCCGGCCCATCGCCAGCGCGTTCTCGACCGGCACGTAACAGGTGATGCTGTTGCAGCTCGACGGTACGTAGTCGCCGCCGTGGTCGAGATCGCGAATGAGAGCGGCCGCCTCGGCCTCGACATGCTCCGACCTGCAGTGGCCATTTCGCCGTGAAACCGCCGGTCCTTGTCGGGCGAACGTGAAACCATTCTACAGGACCTGGAGCCTCCTGTCCTTGTCAGGGGCCCG